>NZ_JABURJ010000090.1 GCF_014762745.1 Kangiella sp. | reverse complement strand
AAGTAGAAGTTGGAATTCCGGACAACCTGGTGGTTCGAGCTTCTTTTATGGTGTACCTGGTGCCGCTGATTAGCATGATCATTGCTTTGCTGGTTTGGCAGTTCTGGCTCACTGACCCTTCTGAGTTGAGCTCTATTCTCGCTGCTGTTGCCGGTTTGGCTATTGGTTTTGTGGTTACGCATTTTTACAGCAAATCTGCGGCCCAAAAAGGGCAAACAGAGCCGGCTTTGTTAAGAATTGTCAAGAGACCGATTGCGGTGAAACAAATCGAAACATCCGTCGACTAACTGCTGACGACTCTGCCGGAACTGTTTTCCTTAAGTTTTTTCCAACCTGTGAATATGTCCGATTCCGGGGAGCCGCTATCAAGGTTCCACCGTGGGCCGGCAAATACCCAGATAACAAGTTGCGGGAGTTTAACAATTATGCTGAAGCGTTTTTATTCGAGTGGTTTGGTTGTGTTGTTTGTGCTGGCCAGCACTTTAAGTTTTCCGGCCAAATCGTCCTTTCCTGAGTTCACCAAGATTGTCGAGAAAGTCCAACCGAGTATTGTCAGTATTCAGGTGGATGTGGTCCGTTGGGGGCGTGTCGCAGGCCGCTCTGGAGGCTCGGGCTTTATTGTTGATGAAGACGGATACATTATGACCAATCATCATGTCATTGATAATGGTAACTCTGTAACCGTCAAGCTGTTTAATGGTCGTGAGTTTGATGCAGAGGTGGTTGGCAGTGACGCCAATACTGATGTTGCTTTGTTAAAAATTGATCCGGGTAAGCAAAAGCTTAAGGCCTTGAAATTAGGTACCACAGACGTACTTAAAGTCGGTGAGTGGGTGCTAGCTTTTGGTGCACCATTTAATCTGGAACAAACGGTAACTGCGGGTATCGTCAGTGCCAAGGGGCGCGGTGAAGTCGGTTCTCAATATGTTCCCTTTATTCAAACTGATGTTGCCATCAATCGCGGTAACTCAGGTGGTCCATTAGTTAATCTTAAAGGTGAAGTTGTTGGCATCAATTCGATGATATTTAATCCAATGGTTAGCTCAGGCCTGTCTTTCTCGATTCCGATTGATTTAGCAGATAACGTTAGACAACAGTTGCTGGATAATGGTGTCGTTAACAGAGGTTATCTGGGCGTGCAATTTGGGCCTATCGATCAGGATAAAGCCGATGCTTTTGGTCTGGATGAAGTAGGTGGTTCGCTGGTGACTCGTGTTTATCCTGATTCAGCTGCGGCCAAGGCTGGATTGCAAGAAGGCGATGTAGTGATTGCTGTAGATGGCAAGCCAGTGCGTAAAGCGCAGGATTTGCCTTACTATATTGGCCAGAAGATGCCGGGCGATAAAGCCAAATTAAAGGTGGTTCGCAATGGTAAGGAGCGTAACATCGAAGCAGTTCTGACCGATGGCGCAGGTCGCGTGGTTGCCATCGATAATGGCCGCAATCAATTAGGCATTCGAGTGCAGGCTTTACGCGATGATTTACAGGAAGCCTACGGCATTCGCCATGGTGTGGTCGTCAGCGAAGTGATGGAGCAAAGTCCAGCTGCTCTGGCTGGAATTCAGAATGGCGATATTATTCAGAAACTGCACCGTACGCCAATTCGATCAATTGATGACTATCAGGCGGCATTGGCTGATTTGCCTGAAAGAGGCAAAGTGGCCGTGCTGGTCGCCAGACCGGGGCGTGGCAGTGACTTCTTTGTGATTGAACTTCAATAAATCTCTTACGGGCCAGTGCTTAGAGCGTGTTGAGCTTTGCGGTTCAATTTTTGTTCAAAGCAAAAGTGTTCTGATCGCGACGCTCGTTATGTAGCCTAGTCATTCTAAGCTAATGACGAGCAACAAAGAGCAGGACGCTTTTGATTGAACCCGAAGGGCAGCGTTTGTTTGGCTTTTCTACTGTGTTATCGCGTGTGGATGGAGAATGACTACACCTCACACACGATGCCTTGTATAAAAGCCAAACAAACTGCTGCAAAAACGAACAGCAAAGCTCAACACGCTCTAGTGCTGGCCTTTTCAGTTGTTTCAGCTACAATAGGCCGCTAAATTTCAAGTATACCAATGCGTAGCAAGCTATTGTGAGTTGAGCTGACAGATGGCTCTTCTTAATGGCACATTCATCAACAATCGAAGGAATTCAGCGGAACATCTATGCCCTACACCGATTATATTCGTAACTTCTCTATTATTGCCCATATTGACCACGGTAAATCGACCTTGTCGGATCGTTTGATTCAGACGTGCGGGGGCCTTACCGACCGGGAAATGGCGGAGCAGGTGCTGGATTCCATGGATTTAGAGCGTGAGCGCGGCATTACCATTAAAGCGCAGAGCGTGACCCTCAATTACACGGCTAAAGACGGTCATACCTACCAGCTCAACTTTATTGATACTCCTGGGCATGTTGACTTCTCATATGAAGTTTCTCGGTCACTAGCGGCTTGCGAAGGCGCACTATTGGTAGTGGATGCGGCGCAGGGTGTTGAAGCGCAGACGTTGGCTAACTGCTATACAGCAATTGAGCAGGATCTTGAAGTGGTGCCGGTGCTCAATAAAATTGATTTGCCAGCTGCCGATCCGGATCGCGTAATTCAGGAAATCGAAGATATTGTTGGCATTGAAGCGATGGATGCGGTGCAGTGCAGTGCAAAAACCGGCGTTGGTATTCAAGAGTTGCTCGAGCGTATTGTTCGAGATATTCCGCCGGCAAAAGGCGATCCTGACGCACCGCTACAGGCATTGATTGTGGACTCATGGTTCGATAACTACCTTGGCGTTGTATCTTTGGTGCGAGTGATGCAGGGTACCATTCGCAGTGGCGATAAGATGCAGGTGATGTCGACCGGTAAAGCGCATGTAGTTGACCATGTGGGTATTTTCACTCCTAAACGTAATGATACTGAGATTTTACGAGCTGGCGAAGTGGGCTTCATTATTGCCGGTATTAAAGAAATTCAGGGTGCACCAGTGGGTGATACCATTACTTTGGCTAAGTCGCCTGCTGAGAAGCCGCTACCAGGTTTTAAGAAAGTTAAGCCACAGGTTTATGCCGGTTTGTTCCCGGTCAGCTCTGATGATTATGAGTCTTTCCGTGATGCACTGGCGAAATTGAGTCTGAATGACGCCTCGCTGTTTTATGAGCCGGAAAACTCGACAGCGCTTGGTTTTGGTTTCCGTTGTGGGTTCCTTGGTATGTTGCACATGGAAATCATTCAGGAGCGTCTTGAGCGTGAGTATAATCTGGACCTTATCACGACTGCGCCAACGGTGGTTTATGAAGTTTCAACTACTGATGGTGAAACTTTATATGTCGATAATCCGTCCAAGTTACCACCGCTATCAAATATTGACGAGATTCGCGAACCAATCTGTGAAGCCAATATTCTGGTGCCGCAGGAGCACTTGGGCGCGGTGATAACCTTATGCGTTGAAAAGCGTGGTGTGCAGACCAAAATGCATTATGCTGGTAATCAGGTTGCGCTGACCTATGAAATGCCAATGAATGAGGTGGTGCTCGACTTTTTTGACAGGCTAAAGTCGGTCAGTCGTGGTTACGCGTCCCTGGATTATAGTTTCAAGCGATTCCAGACTGATAAGCTGGTGCGTCTGGATATCTTGATTAATGGCGAAACCGTTGATGCTCTGGCCTTGATCGTGCATAAGGATCAGGCGCCATACAAAGGCCGCGAGCTGGTCGAAAAGATGAAGGAAATTATTCCTCGTCAGATGTTTGAAGTTGCTATTCAGGCAGCTATTGGCAATCATATTATCGCGCGCTCAACGGTAAAAGCCTTGCGTAAAAATGTATTAGCAAAGTGTTATGGCGGTGACGTTTCGCGTAAGCGTAAACTGTTAGAAAAACAGAAAGCCGGTAAAAAGCGTATGAAGCAGGTTGGTAAAGTGGAAATTCCACAGGAAGCTTTCCTTGCGGTACTGCATGTCGGTAAAGACAATAAATAACAAAAGAAGGGCCTGATGATTTATTACGATTTTGGATTCTATTTGCTGCTGGCGACTGTAATTACAGGTGTTGTGGTTTTAATCGATAAACTGAAGTGGCGTAAGGAGCGTGAAGCTAAGGGCATCGAGTATGACGAAAAAGGCAATGAAAAAATGCCTTTGTTGATTGATATTTGCCGCTCTTTCTTTCCAATCATTTTAGTTGTTTTCCTGCTTAGGTCTTTTCTATTTGAGCCCTACCGGATTCCATCGGGCAGTATGAATCCAGGTCTGTATGACGGCGATTTCATTGTGGTCAATAAGTTTTCTTATGGCATTCGTATACCAGGATTCAATACGACCATTATCCCAACAGGCTCTCCGAAGCGTGGTGAGGTTGCAGTATTTCATCCACCGCATGAGCCGCAAACAGCCTACATTAAGCGTGTTATTGGCGAACCTGGCGATCGTCTGGAGTGGAACCGTGGTGTTCTTACCATTACGCCTAAGTGCGAAGGTGAAGCAGCCTGCGAACCTATTGTGATTCGCCCTGAGTTCGTTTCTGATGAAGTTCCTGAGCTGGTGCCACAGGCAGAGGTTTTTGACTTGTATGATGAAACCCTGGGCGAAAACAGCTATCAGGTGCTGTATCTAGATCCGCGTGCTCGTGCTCGACAAAGTTTGCAGCAATCCTGGTCTACGGTTGTTCCGGAAGACAAATATTTTGTGATGGGTGATAACCGTGACTCCAGCATGGACTCTCGCTTCTGGGAGTTTGTTGACGAAGATGCCCTGATTGGCCGTGCTGCCTATAAGTGGTTGTTTTTAGAGTTCACAGAAGAGCCGGTAATATTTGGCAAAAAGTTACCAAAGGGCGTATCTTTTGGTAGAGTAGGTTCTATCCAATAAGTAATATCAGTGCGTAAATGCGTTTTCTGCCAAGTTAGAAATAATTGGCAGAAAGGACAAAGGAGTATGGGGAAATGCTAAACAGAAAATATCAAGATGGTATGACAGGCGCAGGCTGGGTAATCGTATTAGGCATCGTCCTGTTTTTTATGTTCATGTTGATTAAGTTAACACCGGCTTATCTTGAGTATTTCAGTATTAAAAGCTCAATGGCTTCTGTTGCCGAGCAAAACGTAGGTAATAGTTCAACCGGTGAAATCCGACGATTGCTAGAGGGCCGTTTTAATATCAATGAGGTTAAATCGGTAAAAGCTTCTGATGCTAAAATTAAAGACATTACCGGTGGCCGTGCTCTTTATATCAAGTATGAGCGCCGCATTCCTCTGTTTGGTAATATCAGTGCATTGCTTGAATTTGAAAATGAAGTGCCTCTCAATTAGAGGCTATTTGAAAGTAAGGTTTCTATCGCCAAGATGAGTCACAAAAAACTGTTAATCGAACGATTGTGTAATCGTCTTGGCTACCAATTCAATGATCCCTCTCTGTTAAAGTTAGCGTTAACCCATCGTAGCGGTGCTAATAAGCATAATGAACGGCTTGAATTTCTCGGTGATTCCATTCTTGGGATGGTGATTGCCGAACATTTATTTACCCACCTTAAAAAAGCTGATGAGGGTCAACTGACCCGTTTACGCGCCAGTCTGGTTAAAGGCAAAACTTTAGCCGAGATTGCTAAAGAGCTAGAGTTGGGCGAGTGTTTGTATCTCGGTGAAGGTGAGCTAAAGAGTGGTGGTTTCCGCCGCGCCTCAATCCTTGCTGATGCATTGGAAGCGATCATTGGAGCCATTTATAAGGACGCTGGGTTTGAACTTACCCGAAAAGTGATACTGGGGCTTTATCAAAAACGTTTAGAGAGCGTCGATCTTAAGTCAGTACAGAAAGATCCTAAAACACAACTTCAGGAATGGCTTCAATCGCGCAAGCTCCCTTTGCCTGAGTATGAATTGCTGAAGGTGACGGGTGAGCCGCATAAGCAGACTTTTGATGTGGCCTGCATATTAGCTGAAAAGAAAGTCAAAACACATGGCTCGGGCTCGAGCCGACGTAACGCAGAACAGCAGGCAGCTGAAAAGGCGTTAGCGATAATATTAGATGGTAATTAGTTATGCATGAAGATTTTCGTTGTGGTTATGTCGCGGTTCTAGGACGCCCGAATGTGGGTAAATCGACTTTGATGAACCATATTCTTGGGCAGAAAGTGAGTATCACCTCACGCAAACCACAAACCACACGCCATCGAATTTTAGGTATTTATACTGATGATGACGCGCAGATTCTGTTTGTGGATACACCCGGTATTCATAAAAAAGAAGCGCGCTCGATTAACCGCTATATGAATCGCGCTGCAAGCAGCTCGATGGTTGATGTGGATGTCATTATCTTTGTGGTTGACGGCACTCAATGGACCGAGGACGATGAGTTGGTGCTGGAAAAGTTACAGCAGACCAAATGCAAAACTATCCTCTTCGTTAATAAAGTCGATAAAATCCAGGATAAGGAACAATTGCTACCGCACCTTGCCAAAATCGCTGAGCGCTTTGAATTTGATGCTGTTTTCCCAGGCTCCGCTTTGCGCGGTGATAACCTTGAGCCGCTAGTTAGCCAGATAAAAAAATGGTTGCCGAAAGGTGATTTATTCTTCCCCGAAGATTATGTGACTGACCGCAGCCAACGCTTTATGGCTGCTGAACTCATCCGTGAGAAGTTGATGCGTTCACTTGGCGAGGAAATACCTTATTCTTCAACCGTTGAAATTGAACAGTTTAAAACAGACGAGAAAGGAATTTTACATATCAATGGTCTGATACTGGTTGAGCGCTCAGGTCAGAAGGCCATTATCATTGGCAAGCAGGGCCAGCGTTTAAAGCAGATTGGTCAGGATGCTCGTATTGATATGGAAGAGCTGTTTGGTACCAAGGTTTTCCTACAGTTGTGGGTTAAGGTTAAAGACGGGTGGGCGGATGACGAACGGGCGCTTCGCTCTTTGGGTTACGATGACATTTAATGGCCGATACCGAACTCACTTCAGCTTTTGTCTTACATACCAGGCCCTTTAAAGAAACCAGCCTGATAGTCGAATTATTTACTGAAGATCATGGTCGGGTTAATGTTCTGGCAAAAGGCGTTCGCGGAAATCGCAAAAACTCGAACCGTGCATTACTACAAGCTTTCCAACCGCTTAAAGTCAGCTGGCTGGGGCGTGGTGAGTTAAAAACACTCAAGCAGCTTGAGCCAGACGGTTTTGCGTATCGTCTGCAGGGCATTGCCAGCCTCTCAGCGCTATATCTTAACGAATTGTTGCTTCGGCTTTTTATTCAATGGGATCCACATCCTGATATTTTTCATCTCTATAAAACCAGCCTGCACCATTTGCAGCTTGAAGATAAGCCAAACCTGATCCTGCGGGAGTTTGAATTAGAGCTGCTGGATGTTATGGGGTATGCCATTGATTGGCAACATGATATCTATGGAGATGCAATAGAAGCAGGTATGACTTACGGGTTTGTGCCCGAACAGGGTTTTATTCCTCGATTACAGACCTCGGCGGATAGCTGGCTAGCCGAGGGAGCGATTATTTTGGCAGTGGCAGATCATCAGTGGCACATTAATGGTGCGCCAGCCCTGGCACGTAAAGTTTGTCGTCTGAACATAGATCAATTGCTAAATGGCAAAGAGCTGAATAGTCGTAAGCTATTGCAGCAAACGCTTGCTATGCAGTCCTAGCTTTCATAGCATAACGGTCATAACCTTTAATTCATTGTTGTTAGCTTTAACCACCTTTACAATTGGCTCAGCTTAGCTCACTTTTCAATTGTATTAACTCAATGGCACTATTATGAAAAATCCAATTCTCCTAGGCGTCAATATCGACCATATAGCAACCGTTCGTAATGCTAGAGGCACTGACTATCCCGATCCGGTGCAGGCAGCCTTTGTTGCTGAACAAAACGGTGCCGATGGCATTACCGTTCATTTGCGAGAAGATCGACGACATATTACTGATCGCGATGTAGAAGTTCTGGCCCGTACCATACAGACACGCATGAACCTTGAAATGGCGGTTACAGCAGAAATGTTATCTATTGCCGAGCGCATTAAGCCGCATTATGTGTGCCTGGTTCCGGAAAAGCGTGAAGAGCTGACTACAGAAGGTGGTCTTGATGTTAAAGGCCAGGAAAGCAAAATTAAGGATGCCTGTTATCGTATGGCAGAAGCGGGCATTCAGGTCTCGCTGTTTATCGATGCTGATGAAGAACAGATAAACGCAGCGGCCAGAACTGGCGCACCTTTAATTGAAATTCATACTGGCGCCTATGCGGATGCCACAAGCCAAGAGCAACAGGAAATTGAACTGGTTAAGGTTAAACATGGCGTTGAGCATGCCGTTTCAGAAGGTTTGCAGGTCAATGCAGGGCATGGTCTTCAATACCACAATGTGCAACCAATAGCTGCTATTCCTGAAATTGTCGAGCTGAATATTGGTCATGCGATTATTGGCCGAGCGGTGTTTAGTGGCTTAGACAAAGCTGTTGCCGACATGAAAAAACTGATGACTGAAGCTCGTCAGTGGCCTTTTAACTCATAAGGACAGCTAATGATATTTGGGTTGGGGACAGATATTGTTGATATTGAACGCATTGAGCGGTCATTGGAGCGACACGGTGATAAGTTTGCCGAACGGATTCTTGCTCCTGCGGAAATAACGGTTTATCAGAAGACTAAGAATAAAATCAATTATCTAGCCAAGCGTTTTGCCGCAAAGGAAGCGGTCAGCAAAGCGCTAGGCACAGGTATGCGGCAAGGAATCGACTTTGTGCAGCTGGTTATCAGCAATGATGAGATTGGCAAGCCGCAAGTTACTCTTGAAGGTAAGGCTCTTGCCTGGTCACAACAAAATAAGATTACAAAAATTCATCTATCCATTTCTGATGAAAAGAAGCATGCTATAGCTTTTGCCATTGCTGAGTCACATCCTTGATAGCACATCATTGCAATTATTCAAACATCAGCCATACAATTCAGATTGTGTTCAGTTTCAGAGTGCTTTACTAGCGCCTGAAAGAACCTTTATTAACAAATAACAGAAGGAAATTTGTGATGAAAAAAACAATGATAGCCGGTGCAATTATTGCATCATTAAGTTTAGCGACTGCTGTAGAAGCTAAAGAAGGTAACTACGTAGGTTTCGGCTTAAGCCAGCATAGCATAGATGGCGGTTTTTACGACGCAGATGTGATGACCTTAGACGGTAAAGTCGGTACTTACTTCAATGAAAACTTTTCCGGTGAATTACGTCTAGGTGTTGGTGTTCAGGACGACACAGTGTTTGGTGCAGATATCGAAGTTGATAATTACTACGGCGCCTATGTAAGATTTGGTGCTCCAGTTACTGACGGCTTCTACCCTTATGCAATTGCTGGTTATACAAACACTAAAGTTAGTGTATCAGGTGGCGGCAGTGATTCTGAGTCTGACTTCTCTTATGGAGTAGGTGCAGACATGGCCATTACTAATGATGTTGACTTTACCGTTGAGTATATGCGCTATCTTGACAAAGATGGTGGTGAAATTGATGGTATCGGAGTAGGCTTTAAATTTAAGTTCTAAACTTTATTTCTACTCTTTGAAAATTAAAAAAGCGAGCTTCGTGCTCGCTTTTTTGTGCCTGATTCTTTTGCTCCAAAATTTTTTTAATCTAAGAACAAGTCTTTCTGTATTTGCTCTTCAAACTCAGGGTTATAGGCATACTGACTGAAGTCGGTCACTTTGGCGGCTTTTAATACCTGCTCGTCAATCAGCCAAAGCCCCGTGTAATTCTTACTTGGATGGGTGAGCACTACGTGAGCCGCATCTGCCATGATCTCTGGCTTACGCGCATAATTAAGCGTTTCTTTATTGCCGACCGCAAATTCTATGGCTGCGGTGGCGATATAGGTTTCTGGCCAGAGGGTATTGACGGCAATGCCGTAAGGCTTAAATTCTTCGGCTATACCGCGGCTCAAAATACTCATGCCGTATTTAGATAAACTGTAAGGGCTATAATCTTTTAGCCACTTCACGTCTAAATTAACAGGTGGTGACAGGCTTAAAATGTGTGGATTGCCTGACTTTTTTAAGTAGGGTAGTGCATAATGAGCAAAGCAATAAACAGCTCGTGAATTGACTTGCTGCATCAGGTCATAGCGTTTGGGAGAGGTGTCTTCAACATTAGTTAAGCTAATCGCGCCGGCATTGTTAACGACCGCGTCGATACGTCCAAACTGCTTACCAATCTGATCGCATAGCCTCTTAATGGCCAGTTCCTTGCGCACATCCAGCTGCACTGGAATAGCTTTGCCACCTGCTTCTTCAACTTCTTTAGCAACTGTATGGATGGTGCCAGGCAGCTTGGGGTGTGGCTTATCCGACTTGGCTGCAATGACGATAGTTGCGCCTTCTTGAGCAAAGCGAATGGCCATGGCGCGGCCAATACCGCGACTGGCACCGGTAATGATAATGACTTTATCTTTCAGGCTAGGCATTGAGTGCTTCCTTGATAGGTTTTTCTAATGCTTCGGGTTTGGTTGCGGTGGCAAATCGGGTGATGACTTTACCGTCCTTGCCGACCAGGAACTTAGTAAAATTCCACTTAATGGCTTTGCTTCCTAACAAGCCCGGTGCTTCGGTTTTAAGATAGTTAAAAAGTGGATGAGCATGGTCACCGTTGACATCAACTTTTTTAAACAATGGAAAGCTTATATTAAAATTAAGATCGCAGAAGTCTTTAATCTCTTCGTCGCTGCCTTTTTCCTGATTGTTAAACTGATTGCAGGGAAAGGCGAGAACTTCAAAGCCCTGTTCTTTGTGTTCTTGATAGAGCTTTTGTAAGCCCTCGTACTGTGGCGTAAAACCGCAGGCACTGGCGGTATTTACAATCAGTAACACTTTTCCTTTGTACTCTTCCAATGAAACCTCTTGCCCATTATTCAAAACAGCAGAGTATTCGTATATGGTATTCATCTTTTGTCCTCGATTGGCTGAGTTTTGTTGAGCCTTGGCGCTCTAAAGACTCTTTTAAAACACTCTAGCTATGACTGGTCTGCTCTGTCAATCGAAACCGTTAACACGACGCATAGGTAACAAGATGAAAGCATTAATTGGTTTGTCGGCTTGCTTGTTAGTTGGCGCATCTGCATTTGCACAGGTGCCTTCTATCGATGATAAGCATTTGAAAATTGCGGCTGAATTGCGCGATGAAGCTCTGAAAAGTTCCATTGGTTACGAGGTAGTTGAGTCATTAACTACTGAAGTCGGCCCACGTATGGCGGGGACACCAGGCGATGCCGCAGCGGTCAAGTGGGGCGTTGCGAAACTTGAGGAGCTCGGTTTCGACAAAGTATGGACAGAACCGGTGACTTTTCCGACCTGGAAGCGCGGTACTGAGAAAGCTGAAGTTATCGCTCCCTATCCGCAACCGCTAGTAATCACGGCACTGGGTTTCAGTGTCGGCACGCCAGAAGGTGGCCTGACTGCGGAAATTGTGGAGTTTGATACCCTTGAAGATTTGGTGAATGCTCCGGAAGGCGCAGCCGAGGGAAAAATCGTTTTCATCAAGAACCGCATGAAGCGTGCTCGAGATGGTTCCGGTTATGGTCCTGCGGTGTCGGCGCGTGGCCAAGGTGCGGTTGAAGCTGCCAGGAAGGGCGCGGTTGCGATTATGATCCGCTCGATAGGTACTGACAGCCATCGTATGGCTCATACCGGCATGATGCGTTATGAGGAGGGCGTTAAGCGAATTCCTGCAGTGGCATTGTCTGCGCCAGATGCGGATCTGCTGGAGAATATGGTTCGTCGGGGGAAGCCCATTACTGTGAAACTCGATGTCGATGCAGAAGATGGCCCAGACTACACGTCTCATAATGTGATTGGTGAAATTCGTGGCTCAGAAAAACCTGATGAGTATGTCATCCTTGCTGCTCATTTGGACTCCTGGGATTTGGGAACAGGTGCTTTAGATGATGGTGCCGGTATTGGTATCACTGTTGCAGCAGCAGAGTTGATTGCTCGCCTGCCTGAACGTCCAAAACGTTCGATTCGCGTTATCATGTTTGCCAATGAAGAGCAGGGGCTGGTTGGCGGCAAGTTCTACGCTGAAGCACATAAAGATGAGTTGAACAGAATTATTACCGCAGCTGAGTCTGACTTTGGTGCAGGTAAAATCTGGCGCCTTGATTCACGTGTTAAACAGGAAGCAATTCCAGTGGTAGAGAAGATGGCAAAGGTCATGGAGCCGTTAGGTATTTCTTATGGCAATAACCGTGCTGGCGGCGGCCCTGATCTGATCCCATTGCGTGGCTATGGTATCTCGGTGTTCTCTTTGCGTCAGGATGGTACTGACTATTTCGATTATCACCACACTCCGGATGACACTTTCGACAAGGTTGATAAAGAAGCGCTCGATCAGAATACAGCGGCTTACGTTGTATTTGCTTACATTGTTGCACAGATGGAAGGTGATTTTGGTTTCGGGCTTGAATAATCCTTGAGCAATTGTGCATTCGTAAAGACGCGCCAGCTGGCGCGTCTTTTGTTTTTTAAGCTGATTGTTTTTTATCCAATTTGTTAAAAAGTGTAAAAAAACCGACTTTTCTTACTACTTATTTATGTAGTTTATTGAACGATAATTTTAGCTAATACCTCGCATGAGCTTAGCTTGCGCGGGTTTTTGGGGGTTGCTACAATCGATTGGATTTTATGACTTGAGTCGACATTGGTTCGGCAAGAGCTTTGGTTTAAAACTTCGTGCAAGCTCTATTAAGTGGATTGTTAATGACGATAAAGAGTTCTCGCTACACTATAAGTTTAATTGTTGTGCTGTCATTGATCTGGATCGGCAACTCTGGTTTTTATAATGCCATGCTGTTGTCCTTCGGAGCTGTGTCAGTGCTATTCGTTGTGTTTGTTGCCCATCGTTTAGAGATCGTTGATGAAGAGTCTCAACCTCTACAGCTTGGTCGCAGAATTTTTGCTTTCTGGATGTGGCTACTTAAAGAAATCGTTCAGTCCAATATTCAAGTTATAAAACGGATCTGGTTAGGTCCAAAGTCGATCAGTCCGGTCGTTATGCAGCTCAAGATGAGCCAGCAAACCGATATGGGAAAAACCATTTATGGAAACTCGGTCACGCTAACCCCGGGCACCGTCACGCTCGATATTGAAGATGATGTGATGACGGTCTATGCACTGAGCTATGATTCGATTCAATATCTGCAAGGCGGAGAAATGGATCGAAGAGTTAAGCGACTGGAGGACTAATGTTTTTAGCTGCTGCAATTGCACTCATGGTTGCCATGATGCTAGCGATTTTACGTGCCTTTATGGGGCCGACTCTGTATGACAGAATTCTGGCGGTGAATTTGTTCGGTACCAAAACCGTATTATTCATTGCTGTCCTGGGATACTTGATGGGACGTCCCGAATTCCTTGATATTGCTTTAGTATATGCACTGATTAATTTTATTACGGTAATTGGTGTGCTTCGCTTTTTTGAATACAAACGTACAGTTGACGATTCGAAGGAGGAGGCGTAATGGCGATTTTTCTTGATGTGGTTAGCTGGGCGCTACTAATTCTTGGCGGCTTCATGTGTTTTTCTGGAGCGGTCGGTATCCACAGATTCCCCGATTTCTTTAGTCGTATGCACGCTGCCGGTGTGACCGATACATTGGGTAGCTCGTTAATTCTTATTGGTCTTATGCTACAAACCGGTTGGCAAGCCACTGTGCTGGTTAAGCTGGCTTTAATTTTCCTGTTTATTTTATTGACCAGTCCGACAGCCAGTCATGCGTTGGCAAAAGCTGCTTTGCATGGTGGTTTGCGACCCAAGTTAGGTAAGCCGGAAGTCAGCGATGAGATTCCTGAAAAGTTTGGCAAGCCTCGTTCTGAATCAGTCAATAATCAATTGTAAGTCATTAAGGAGCTAGTCATCGAGATTACCATTAATGTCATCCTGTTAGCACTGTTAACGCTAACTGCTCTGTCCCTGGCTTTCACCAAGGATCTGTTTGCGTCAGTGATGCTGATGGGTGTTTATAGCCTGTTATCAGCAAGCTTCTTTGTGCTGATGGATGCTGTCGATGTTGCTTTTACTGAAGCTGCGGTCGGTGCGGGGATTTCCACCATATTGATGCTGACTGTGTTGGCGATGGCGGGGCGCTTTGAAAACCGCGCATTACATCATCCGCGCATTGCATTATTTGTGGTTATTGGCACTGGCATCATGCTGGTCTATGGTACTTTTGATATGCCTGCTTTTGGCGATGCCAATGCACCGGTGCAAACACACGTTGCTCCACATTACATTCAGCAGTCCGCTGATGAAATTGACATCCCGAATATCGTAACTTCTGTGCTGGCCAGTTATCGTGGCTTTGATACCTTTGGTGAAGTGGTGGTGGTTTTTGCTGCCGTGATTGGTGTGTTGGCATTGTTGGAAATGAAGTCTGGTGAAGCCAGCAATGAATTAGCTCCAGCGCCAATGTACCAACACAAGATCTTGCGTATCGTCGGTAAAATTCTCATTCCGCCAATTATGTTGTTTGCCTTGTACGTTCAGTTCCATGGTGAATATGGACCAGGTGGCGGTTTCCAGGCTGGGGTGATTTTTTCAGCGGCAATCATTCTGCATGCCATTCTGTTTGGCGTTGAAAAAACACAAAAAGCAATCTCATTACCGATTGTAAAAATATTAGCGGCATTGGGTGTGCTGATTTATGGCAGCGTTGGAATTGTGGCCATGCTCAATGGTGGCAACTTCCTTGACTATAATGCTCTGGCCGAAAACGACATTACCGGGCAACATGTTGGCATTATCGTTATTGAGCTGGGTGTTGGCATTACAGTAGCAACTGCGATGATGGTGATTTTCCTGACGTTTGCTCGTCGTGTGGGTAAAGCCAACGGAGAGACTGCATGAATTTCCTGGAACAATATAACTACTGGATTGTGATTGTGCTGATGATGAGCGGCTTTTATATCGTCATTGCTCACGGTAATCTGATTAAGAAGTTGATTGGTCTGAGTATCTTTCAGACATCAGTTTTTATTATGTATATCAGCATGAGTAAGGTGATTGGTGGTACCGCGCCTATTCTTAATGAAGCTTACGAGGTATACAGCAATCCATTACCACATGTTTTGATTCTTACTGCGATTGTGGTCGGTGTTGCCACTACTGCGCTAGGCCTTGCCTTGGCGGTGCGGATTAAAGAAGCCTATGGCTCCGTCGAAGAGGATGTCATTCAAGAAAAAGACTTGCAGCAAGAGGGTTCTCAAGAGTGATTGATCATCTACCCATACTGCAAGTGATTGTCCCGTTACTTGCAGCTCCTATCTGTTTAATTTTACGTGAAGCCCAACTGGTACGATGGTTTACTTTAATTGCCAGTGTGCTTGCCTTTGTTATCAGTGTGCTTTTATTGCAACAGGTCCAGGCCCATGGCACTTTGATATATTCATTGGGCGGCTGGGAAGCACCGATTGGTATTGAATACCGGATCGATCAGCTTAATGCCTATCTTTTGATTCTGGTCACTTCGATCAGCTCTGTTGCCTTATTGGCTGCAGGAACTAGCCTGCATAAAGAATTAACTGAGCGAAAAGAAACCTATTTTTATGTTGCCTACCTGCTGTGTCTGGCGGGTTTGTTGGGGATATTGACTACAGGAGATGCATTTAACGTCTTCGTATTTCTGGAGATCTCCTCGCTGGCTTCTTATACCATGATTGCAATGGGACGTGATCGCCGTGCACTGTGGGCGTCCTATCAATATCTGATCATGGGAACCATAGGTGCAACCTTTATTCTTATCGGTATCGGTATGATGTATATAATGACCGGTACACTCAATATGTATGATCTGGCTGAGCGTTTACCGGAAGTGCAGCAAACAAAAACGGTGTTCACAGCATTTGCCTTTTTCATGGTCGGTGTCTGCTTGAAACTGGCACTGTTCCCACTTCACTTATGGTTACCAAATGCCTACGCTTATGCACCATCCATCGCTACTGTTTTTCTGGCTGCCACAGCAACAAAAGTTGCCATCTATGTGCTGCTAAGGTTTATTTTCAGCGTTTATGGCTTTGAGTTTTCATTCTCGCATCTACCATTACAGGAAATACTCGTAGCGCTTGGGCTAATGGGAATTTTCGCTGCTTCAATCGTGGCTATTTACCAGAATAACGTTAAGCGTCTCTTTGCTTATTCCAGTGTTGCGCAAATTGGCTACATGATTTTAGGGTTGGGCATCGGATCTAAAACGGGTCTGGTGGCAACTCTGCTTCATCTTTTCAACCATGCCTTAATGAAAGGCGCCATTTTCCTGGCACTGGCTGGAGTGGTTTATCGAGTCGGTAGTGTCAATCTCAAAGCTTTTGCTGGCCTGGGCAAACAAATGCCGTGGACTATGGCGGCAATTGTTGTGGGTGGCTTGAGTTTAATCGGTGTTCCGCTAACCGTTGGCTTTGTCAGTAAGTGGTACCTGGTACTGGCGCTGCTTGAGTCTAACTGGTGGCCGATTGCCATTCTGGTTCTGCTCGGCTCTCTGTTGGCTGTGATTTATGTCTGGCGTCTAGTTGAAGTGGCGTATTTCCGCCCAGCCATGCAGGACAGTGCTCCCTATAAGGAAGCACCGTTAATGATACTGATACCAACCTGGATTCTGGTGCTGGCAAATATTTACTTTGGTATCGACACCAGCTTTACGGTTGGTCTGTCTGAGCAAATTTCAGGTAGCTTATTCGGGGTGGCTAAATGATTGAGCAGAATTTATTGATGCAACTCATCATCATTTTGCCACTACTGGCAATTCCAGGAATTATTGCATTTGGCAAATGGCCCAATTTGCGTGAGGCAGTGACCTTAACCGCTGGAACTTTACTGCTGATTGCTGTTATCGTTTTTTATCAGGGTTTTGATGCGGGACAGGCTGCTTATGTACATTGGCTTGAGTTATTGCCTAGCCTGGATATCGCTTTCAGAGCTGAACCGCTAGGGGTTCTTTTCTCACTGGTTGCGGGTTCCTTGTGGGTGGTGACATCCATATATGCCATTGGCTATATGCGTGGCCATGGTGAAGTCAATCAAACACGCTTTTATGCCTGCTTTGCTGTGGCAATTTCAGCGGTTATGGGGCTGGCTTTTGCCGATAACCTGTTTACGCTATTCGTATTTTATGAAGTCCTGACATTGTCTACTTACCCGCTGGTAACTCATGCAGGAACAGACAAGGCAAAGCAGGGCGGCCGCACCTATTTATCCATATTGCTGGCGACTTCGATTGGCTTTCTGTTACTGGCTGTTGTAGGAACCTGGTGGCAGGCGGGCACATTAACCTTTACCCAAGGTGGTGTATTCGACGACAGCACCTCTAAAGTCGCAGCCAGTGTATTGCTGGTGCTCTTTATCTTCGGTATCGGTAAGGCGGCCATTATGCCGTTCCATCGTTGGCTACCGGCAGCCATGGTTGCGCCCACTCCGGTGAGCGCTCTGCTTCATGCTGTTGCAGTGGTCAAAGCGGGTGTCTTCACTGTATTAAAAGTCTGTGTTTATATTTTTGGCATTGATTTGCTACGCGATATTCCTGCTACCCAGTGGCTACTATATCTAGCAGCCGCTTCAGTGCTGTTGGCGTCATTAGTGG
Source organism: Kangiella sp. (assembly GCF_014762745.1). Taxonomy (GTDB): domain Bacteria; phylum Pseudomonadota; class Gammaproteobacteria; order Enterobacterales; family Kangiellaceae; genus Kangiella. The sequence goes on along the minus strand of NZ_JABURJ010000090.1, from coordinate 12,265 downwards.
CCATGCGTCAGGATAATCTCAAGAAACGATTGGCTTACTCAACGGTAAGCCAGCTGGGTTATATTACGATTGGTGCCTTGCTTGCTTCGCAGGCCGGTATTCTCGGTGGCGCTTTGCATATTGTTGCCCATGCATTCGGCAAGATCACCTTATTCTTCTGCGCCGGTGCCATTATGGTAGCGGCTCATAAAACAGAGATCAGCGACATGCGTGGCCTCGGTAAAGCCATGCCGATCACCATGATTGCCTTCTTTATTGGTAGCTTGAGCATTATTGGTTTGCCGCCTGCAGCAGGTGTCTGGAGTAAGTGGTATTTATTGATGGGAACTTTAGATACCCATCAATGGATTGTGATGTCAGTATTAATGTTAAGTTCACTTCTGAATATTGCCTATCTGCTACCAATCCCTATGCGAGCTTTCTTCCCAGGAAATGGGCAGGTGGTCAAAGTTGAAAGAACTTCCATCAAAGAAGCGCCATTGCCTTCATTAATAGCTCTGTCAATCACAGCCTTGATGACAATAGTATTCTTTTTCTGGCCCCATATTTTTTATGAACTTGCTGCTTCGTTAGCAGGTTTGTCCGGAGGTGTTAATGGCTAAGCAAAATAATACTGAGAAGCAGTATTTATTTGATAACCCGAAAAACATTAAGCGCCTTTTATACATCGTTTATGCATGCTGTATTCTATTGGTGTTGTTGGATTTTGTGATTCATCGCCACATCTATCATTCGTGGGAATCGTTGTTTGGCTTCTATGCGATTTATGGGTTCGTGGGTTGTGTGGTGTTGGTTTTAATTGCTAAGTGGATGCGGACATTCCTGATGCGCGATGAAGATTACTACGATCGAATAGAATTAAAGCAACAGCAGATTTCCGAACAAGCTACTGAGCAGAAAGCAGAAGAGCAGGCAGGAGGCAAGCATGTGGATTAATGAAATGCCAGCCTTTGCTCCTTTCTTCATCGGTGCGCTGATTGCGCTGCTAACAACGGGCAAATTAAGACAGGCGATCCTGCTAATTACACCCGTTATCAGCGGTATCCATTTACTTACTGTGCCAGTGGGTACCAGTTTAGGTTTTGAGCTGGTCGGGTTTTCACTGGAAGTCTATCGTGTTGATAAATTGAGCCTGTTATTCGGCTACATTTTTCATATTGCTGCTTTTCTGGCGATTCTGTTTTCGATTCACGTTAAAGATACATTGCAACAAATCAGTGGACTGCTTTATGCCGGCAGCGCGATAGGTGCCGTATTTGCGGGTGACTTGATTACCTTGTTTGTCTTTTGGGAATTGCTGGCTATTACATCAGTGTTCCTGATCTGGGCCAGAGGCACTGAGCGAGCCTATGTTGCTGGCATGCGTTACCTGATTATTCAGGTGCTGTCAGGCGTGATTTTACTGGTTGGCATTATTTTCTACGCCTACCACAAGCAAAGCATCAGTTTCAGTCTGATTGGCCTTGAAGGAACCGCTGGCTGGTTGATCTTCATTGCCTTTGGCATCAAGTGTGCCTTCCCAATGCTGCATAATTGGTTAACCGATGCCTATCCAGAGGCAACCCCGACCGGTACGGTGTTCTTGAGTGCCTTTACCACTAAGGTTGCAGTCTATGCTCTGGCTCGTGCTTATCCGGGCACTGAGCTACTGGTTTATATTGGCGTGACCATGGCCTGCTTCCCAATTTTCTTTGCAGTTATCGAGAACGATCTGCGCCGGGTACTTTCCTACAGCATGATCAACCAGATTGGCTTCATGGTTGTGGGGATCGGAATTGGTAGCGCATTGGCCGTAAATGGCGCTGTATCGCATGCCTTTAATGATATTCTGTTTAAGGGGCTGCTTTTCATGTCGATGGGCGCTGTGTTGCACATGACCGGCAAAATAGACGGCTCGCGGCTAGGGGGGTTATACAAAAGTATGCCAAAGACCGCCATACTTTGTATGGTCGGTGCAGCCTCGATTTCAGCCTTCCCATTGTTTAGTGGCTTCGTGAGTAAGTCGATGGTGATGTCGGCGGCCATTGAAAACGGATATGGCTGGGCTTGGCTATTATTACTGTTCTCAGCAGCAGGCGTATTCCACCATGCCGGTATCAAGATTCCATATTTCGCCTTCTTCGCCCATGACTCAGGAATTCGAACCACAGAGCCACCGAAGAATATGTTGATGGCGATGACCATTTCAGCAGTCCTGTGTATTGCTATTGGTGCCTATCCGAATGCGCTATATCAGTTGTTGCCGTTTGATACGGGCTATAACCCTTATGACGCGACTCACGTGCTAACCCAGTTGCAGCTACTCTTCTTCTCGGCATTGGCGTTTATCTGGTTGAATTTGCGCAATATGTATCCACCAGAGCTGCCATCGGTTAATCTGGATGTGGACTGGCTCTATCGTCGCCTATTCCCGGCGACTCTGAAGCCATTGTTTAATGGTTTATGGCGCCTGGATGCAGCTTTCAGAAGCTGGTTCATGAACCGTCTCAATGGTGCTCTAGGGTTAATATCCCGCCATGCTCCGGATGGTATTCTGTCGCGCACCCAGCTTTCTGGCAGCATGGTCATCTGGGTGACTATCTTGCTGGCTACTTACCTGATTTTGAGTTTCTGGTAGCAAGCTACAACTTCAATACAGCGCCTATGAGAATTCATGGGTGCTGTTTTGTTTTCCAGCCTTGATAACATTAAACCTAATTCTTTACAGGGGCTTTTATTAGCTTTTGTATGGAAAACACTTTGACTATATGCTAAAAAGTCTGTGACAATCGACCTCTTACCAGTTACAAAGAATTCTTAAATTACGGGGATAGCTGATGGTTTCAACAGCTAAGGCGCTAACGCCAGCTGCATTTGCAGAACAATATATCGTTGAATCAATTTGGAACGGCAAATTTGCCGCAGGAACCATTTTGCCAGCTGAGCGTGAGTTGGCGGAAATTATCGGGGTAACCCGCACCACATTAAGAGAAGTACTACAGCGTCTGGCGCGTGATGGCTGGCTAACCATTCAACACGGTAAGCCAACTAAAGTAAATGATATCTGGCAGTCCGCCACTCTTAATGTTTTAGATACCTTAATCACCTTAGATGACGAAGGCTCCATGAAGCTGGCGGATGACCTGTTACAGGCCAGAACTTCTATCGCCAGCATTTTCTTGCGTCAGGCAGTTAAGAATAATCCTGAAAGATTATTGGAGGTCTTGAAAGAGCTTGATGATGTCAGTAACGATGCAGATGGCTATATCAACTTTGACTGGCATTTCCATCATACCGCTACCCGAGCTTCGGGAAATCCAATCTATACCTTGATGCTTAATGGTTTCGAAGCGATATATTATAAGCTTGGCCGCTTTTATTTCGGTTGGGAGCAGACGCGCAAGCTTGCTTATCAATACTACAAAGATTTAGAAGTCGCTATTGGCAAGGGTGATGCTGATCAAGTAGTTAAAATCCTTTGGGATTACGGCCATGAAAGCGGTGAGCTCTGGAACAAGGCCAAATCCGAGCTAAAAAGTTTTAGTGAGTTAGGTGCATAAAATACTGGTAAGTCCACTTGCATAAAACCACTGTTAAAGAGTAGGATTGGGGTAATTCTGCATATAAACAAAACGAATAACGGCTTTTAAGTCGTTTATACCGAATGGGAGTTAAGAGATGAAAAAAGCTTTTTACGGAGTCGCGCTGTTAAGCAGCATGATTTTGACGGCTTGTACTGACGGTCCAGAAGAACCGAAAATTCCAGGCGTAGGTGATGGTAGTACCAAACTCGTCGCGCCTGTATTTGCGCCGGGTAATGGTGAAATACCAGTGCCTAATGATGTCCTTTTTAGCGGAACAGCTGATTTAACTCTTAATATTCCTACCGCTGACCCAACCGATATGTCTGACCCACAAAATGCTCTGAGTGGTTTAGACGGTTGGTCGACTCATGCACCTTTTAGTATTGAGTTCCGTGGTGCTATCGATGGTTCCACTGTTGCACCAGGTCAAACGGTACGTATTTTTAAAGTATCCGTTGACCGTCCCGAAGCAATTCCAGGAACAGGTATTCCTGCTCCTACCGGCCCTGTTACCGGCGTAGAAACAGAGTTAACAGCTGGAGTGGATTTTGTTGCAGTTCAAGCTAGTGCAACTTCCGTTGGAGTTATCCCATTAAGACCTCTTGAAGCTCAAGCTAGCTATATGGTCGTTGTAACTAATGGAATTAGCGATGCAAACGGCAACCCGGTCATTCCTGATGCCCAATTCGCGATAGTTAAGTCTCCAGACCCGATTGATCCTGGTAGTGCTACAGCTGGATTGGAGCCTCTTCGTCAACTAACTCAAGCTATGCTTGCGGCATCTACGAGTGCAGGTATTGATAGAGATGATGTGGTCCTAACCTATCAATTTACTGTGCAGTCTATTTCGGATGCAACAATTGCGGCAAAGCAGTTTTATATTGATTACCCATTTTCATTAGGTGCGCCGCCAGCATCAAGCTTCTCAAGTTTATTTACTGACACGACACCGTTTACTGGTATTGGTGCAGCCAACTTGTATAAGGGCGAAGTGACTCTTCCTTATTTGTTAACAGCACCAACAGCGGGTAACCCCACAGCTGTACTTGATAATTTCTGGGTAGGCGCAGATATGGTCCCTGACGGTCAAGGCGGTATGGTGCCTAATCCTTTGGCTGGCGGCTTCATTACTTATGCTAATAAGCTACCTCAAAAGACAGGTGATGAAACGGTTCCTTTATTGGTATCGCTACCTAAAAACATCAACTGCCCGAAGCCATACCCAGTCATGATTTTCCAGCATGGCATCACCAGTAACCGCACTGCAATGCTAGGCATTGCCGATACCATGGCCAATACCTGTACCGCGGTTATTTCTATGGACTTACCTTTACACGGCATTGCTGCAGATAATCAAGTTCACCAAGGGCTACAGCTCGCTAGTGGCGGGGCCATAGGTATCTTCGAAGGTTACTCGGCAGGTGACGTACGTGAACGTACATTTGGTGTTGATTACATAGACAATGCTACTTCAGCTCCAGGTCCAGATGGTTTACCAGACCCTTCTGGTGCACACACTATAAACCTAACTAACCTTCTAGTAACGCGCGATAACTTAAGACAGGCAGCTCTTGACCTGCTAGCTCTTGAAAAAGCAATTCCAGCGATGGATGTCGATGGCGACACTAATCCTGACTTTGATGCGACCAAGGTAAGCTTCATGGGCCATTCTTGGGGTGGATTGGTTGGTTCAAGTTACATGTCACTATCTGATTTTGCCCAGCAAGGTGTGCTGGCAACCACAGGTGGCAGCTTAGCTCAGTTGGCAAACGGCTCACCAACATTTGGGCCTCGTATTAGAGCTGGCCTAGCAGCAGCAGCGGGTGTTCCAGTGGACGACCCTAACTTTGTACCTGAGGTGCTTACGCCATTCTTATTTGCAGCGCAAACTGCAGTAGACTCAGGTGACCCTGTAAACTATGCCACACTGGCTACTTCATCTGATATTCCTACACTGGCCTTACAAGTGAGAAATGATCAGGTTGTTCCCAATACTGTTGCAAATGCACCGTTAGCAGGTAGCGTACCTCATGCAGCACTTTATGCTTTACCAACCCTGACTGAAACAACCGCTACGGATAGAGCTTTCTTGAAGTATGTTTCAGGTGATCATGCTTCACCATTAAGTCCTTCAGCTGATGCAGCGGTAACAGTTTCTATGCAAACTGCTATTGCTAACTTCATTGCATCAGGTGGTACACAGGTTGTGGTAAATGATCCAAGCTTGGTTGAGCCATAAGCGCTCTATTGCAAAACCTTTAAAAGCCCTCTCATGAGGGCTTTTTTTATGTCCAAAATAAAATTGATAGGTTAAAAGGCTATCAGTCGTTATCTGTTATGCCTTTGAGTAAGTCGGTGTTAAAATATCCAGCTATTTTGTGCTTAGTTTACTCAAAACTGAGCAACATCAAAGTGTTACACACTGACATTCGGAGAATGCCTTGGAATTTTTAAGCGAATACGGTTTATTTTTATTAAAAACAGCCACCATTGCAGTGGTGATCATCCTAATCATCAGCTTGCTGATTAGCGCTGGCCAGAAACAGCGCTCGTCCAGCAAAGGTGATATTAAGGTGGTGAATATTGGCGAGTCTATTAAAGATAATAGTCAGTCCATTAAAAATGAAATATTGACCAATGCGGAATATAAGCAGCTCATTAAAGAAGAAAAAGAACGTGAGAAGCAGCAGGAAAAGGAAGCAAAACAAAAGCTAAAACAAGCCAAAAAATCATCGGACAAATCAGCCGCTGGTGAGGCACCAGAGAGCAATGAAGCCACCCAGCTGGCAAGCAGCCAAACGGATTCAGAGGTTCTTGATAACGCGACTGAAAGTCCAAAACGAATGTATGTTATCGATTTTGAAGGTGATATCCATGCTTCTGGTGTCGAGTCATTGCGTGAAGAGGTGACAGCCATCTTGGCCACAGCCAACAAAGACGACCAAGTGCTGGTAAGGCTTGAAAGCCCGGGTGGTCTGGTTCATAGCTATGGGTTAGCAGCTTCTCAGTTAAAACGAATCCGTGATGCCGGGCTTAAATTAACGATTTCGGTCGATGAAGTGGCCGCCAGTGGTGGTTACATGATGGCCTGTGTAGCAGATGAATTGGTGTCAGCACCTTTTGCAGTGTTAGGTTCGATCGGGGTGGTGGCGGAAATTCCGAATTTTAACCGTTTACTGCAAAAAGCCAATATTGATTATGAGCAGCATACCGCAGGTCAATATAAGCGTACCTTGACCATGTTTGGACAGAATACGACAGTTGCTCGTGAGAAGTTTAAGCAGGAACTTGAGGAAACGCATCAGCTCTTCAAAACGTTTATCCATGAGAATCGACCTAATCTTGACTTAGATAAAGTCGCTACCGGTGAGCATTGGTATGGGCGGCAGGCACTTGAGCTAGGTCTGGTCGATAAGATTTTGACTAGCGATGACGTTATTCTGGATGCCCTCAACTCTAAAGATGTGTATTCGATTAAGTACGAAATTCGTAAGCCATTAACTGAGCGCTTGTCGGTCAACCTCTATCAGGCAATGGACAAGTTTGTTCTGCGCTGGATTCAGCGCTCTTCACAGACCAATATCTTTAAGTAAGTCATCGGTACATTATGGATTTTGAGTTCTGGGATAATTGCTGGAATCGAGAGTCTCAGCCTTTTCATTTGGCTGAGGCGCACACTTTTCTTGTGAAATACGTTCAAGAGCTGTTTTCAACTGAGCATAAAGTCTTTGTTCCCTTATCCGGTAAATCACTGGATTTGCTCTTTCTCGCAGAGAAAGGGTTCTATCCTGTGGGAGTTGAGTTTAATCCCAAGGCCGTTCATAAATTTATTGATGAGAATAAGTTACAATTTACGTCGAAAGAGCTGCTAGCAGAAAGTGGTAATCAACTGATTTGCTACCAGAATGACTCAATGGCGGTGTGGCTGGCGGATTTCTTTGATATCACCTGTGAGCATGTCGGTAAGTTCAATCAGGTCTATGACCGTGCAGCTTTCATAGCCCTTCCAGAGTCAATGCGTCAAGACTACGCCAGGCACCTGAAGTCACTTCTCGATGAAAATGCAACCATACTGCTAGTTACTATGGATTATGATCCTGGCGAAATGTCAGGCCCTCCGTTTCATATTACTCTTGAAGAAATCAAGCAGCAGTTTCCTGAAGGACAAGTTGAGGAATTGTGTCGTTGCAGCCTGCTGGAGAGTCATCCGCGCTGGAAAGAGCTACAGCTTAGTCGTCTTGATGAAGTCTTATACAAAATTACGTTTTAATTATGAATAAACAAACTACTCCTTATGGTCTTTGGCAGTCGCCAATTTCTCCCGAAATGCTGGCCAGTAAATCAACTCGCTACGGTCAGATGCAATTCATCGAAGATGCCATTTACTGGCTAGAGTCACGGCCACATGAGCAGGGGCGTGGTGTCATTGTGCGCGTCAGAGATGGTCAGCGTGAGGACATCACTCCAGAAGGTTATAACGTGCGTACTCGTGTTCATGAGTATGCAGGTGGTGATTTCTGGGGGAGAGGTGAGTATTTACTCTTTGCTGGTGATAAGAATCAGCAGCTTTGTCTGCAAAACCTAAATACTAACAGTGTCGAAATCATTACGCCTGAGCCACCTGTTAAGCGTAGCTTGCGCTATTGCGATGGTGAGGTTGCTCCGAATATGGCGTACACCGTTTGTGTGCATGAGCGACATGAGGCCGATGAGGTTATCAATGAATTGATAGTGATCTCACTGTCAGCCCCATTTACCAAGAAAATGATTGCACAGGGTTATGATTTTTATTCAAATCCGCGCATTAGCCCAGATGGAAAGCAGCTATGCTGGGTTTGTTGGAATCATCCAAATATGCCCTGGGATGAGACTGAGCTCTGGCTGGCTGATATTTCTGAGTCAGGCGACATTTCTAATCCGCGTAAAGTAGCGGGAGGTGATCAGGTTTCGGTATATCACCCTTTCTGGTCAGCAGATAACCAGCTATTTTATGTGGCTGATCCTGACGGCTGGTGGCATATCCATCGTTTAGGTGCAGATCAGCCGGTTCATGACTCGCTCGAAATCGAGTTTGGCCTACCACAGTGGGTTTTTGGTTGTCGAACTGTCCAATGGCTGGATGATAAGAATCTGGTTGCCATCGGCACCAGGCAGGGGCAACAGGCGCTTTATCACATCAGTCTTGAAACAGGCGCTGTCGAACTATTTAGCAACAACTGGACAGCCTTTAATGGGCAGATGGTAACCGACAAGAGTGAGCTGTATTTCATGGCAGCCAATCCGAAGACTGGTGAAGCTGTTTATCAGGTTAATCTGAAAAGCAAACAAACTCGTCAATTAACGGAAAGTGATAAAGATCAGCTGGAGGATTATATTTCTGTACCCCAGCATATTGAATTTCCAACCTCAGGCAATCAAAAAGCCTATGGTTACTTTTACCCGCCCAAGAACCCAGAGTTTGAAGGGCCAATAGATGAAAAGCCGCCATTAATTGTCCTGAGCCACGGTGGGCCAACGGGCATGACGGATAATGGCTTAAACCTGACAATCCAGTATTGGACCAGTCGTGGCTTTGCAGTTGCGGATGTTAATTATCGAGGAAGCACAGGTTATGGTCGTGCCTATCGCGATAGTCTAAAAGGTCAGTGGGGCATCCTCGATGTGGACGACTGCATTGCCATGGGGCAATACCTTGCGCAAGAAGGCTTGGTTGACGGTACCAGAATGGCCATCAGAGGCGGTTCTGCGGGCGGTTACACAACTTTATGTGCGCTAACCTTCCATGATGTCTTTAAGGCTGGGATGAGTCGCTACGGCGTTGCTGAGCTGGTTTCGTTATCACAGGACAGTCATAAGTTTGAAATTCGTTATCTGGACTCTGTCGTAGGACCTTATCCTGAGCGTGCAGATCTCTATCATGAGCGCTCACCAGTGAACCATACAGAATTGCTTTCATGTCCGATTTTGATATTGCAGGGACTCGAAGATAAGGTGGTTCCGCCCAATCAGGCTGAAGCTATGGTTGAGGCACTCAAGGAAAAGGGGCTGCCTTATGAATACATCACCTTTGAAGGGGAAGGGCATGGCTTCCGGAAACCGGAAACAATTATTAAAGCATTTACCGCAGAGCTTGAGTTCTATCAGAAGTATTTGCTTTGATATTTAATTGCAAAGTGATTACTGACTATCTTGAGGATTTGAAGGGGTTTGATCAATTTCAAGATCGTAGAATAGTGTAAAGTAGCCATCTTCAGGATCAAGTAGCAGGTCAGCGCTTAAAAGAAATTGCATCGGCGAGTCTTCGGTGTAGACGGTTTGCACGGATAACTCAAAAGTCCCCTCCCGATCTTTATCCTGTAAGACAGGGTGTTGTTGCAACGCCCTGAATTGCTCCACTCCTTCTTCATCCAGCTTATACCAACTAATATGCTCCACAGTGTCATCCTTGAGCCAGTGTTTGACAGTTCTGACCTTTTCTTCTTCAAGCTTCTCAAGAGACAAGTATCGGTCAATGTAAGTTTCAGTGTCTTTATAGCTATAAGTGAGTTGGTTGGAGGCTATAACGTTCGTTTCGGTATTGCTACGAACTCTGACTCGAAGCTCTTCAGGATTAAGTTGAATAAAATCATCTTCATCGAAGCTCGACATCTTAATCATGGTTGATATAGGTATGTTTGAACATGCCTGTAGGAGAAAAAAAGCAACTAAGATAGTGCCCATAGCCTTAATCATTTTGTGCTTCTTTAAGGTCAAGCTCGTGCTGATCGAATAATGTAAAGTATCCGTCTTCAGGGTTCAAAAGTAGATCGATGCTCATCATAAATCGTTCGGGTGCATTCTTAGATAATTTAAATGTTACAGAAAATGTGAAGTCACCTTCCTTTTTTCTCATTGCTAATAAGGGATCTTTTTGTAGCTCCTTAAAAAGTTTAATTCCTTCGGAATCCAATTTATACCAGCCGCTATGCTGAACACTGTTATCCGTAAACCAATGTTCTATGGTTTCAACATTTTCATTTATCAATTCCATTGAGAAGCTTTCATCAATTGCACCTTCTGGACCTCTATATTGATAACGTAAGACATTATTCCTGAGAACATTTTCCTGGGTGTTATTTCGTACCTTAACTCTAATATCCTCAGCCTTAAGATTAACAAAGTCTGTTTCATCAAAACTGGACATCTTAAGCATGGTGGATAATGGCATGCTGGAACAGCCTTGCAAAAGAATAAGTAAAACTAGAGTTTGGATTATAGAGGTAAATGATTTCATCATTATAATTCCTTGTGGTGATGCTAGTAATATATCCTGATAAAAAAAGAGGTGGCATAAGCCACCTCTGAATTATAAATATTGTTGGTTAATTATCAATGAACCGTCAATTAATCATCAAACTCGGTATGAACTTTTTCGTGATCATAGACATCTTTATCCAGTTCATTTTCACTTTTGGCAACAATTACACTAACCGCTGCATCACCGGTAATATTCACTGCGGTACGGGTCATATCCAGCAGTCGATCAATACCTAGAATCATACCAATTGCTTCGACCGGCAGGTTAACCTGCGTCAGTACGCCTGCCAATAGAATCAAGCCAACACTAGGAACACCGGCAGTGCCGATTGAGGCAAGAGTTGCTGTAAGAACAACTGTCAATAACTGCGCCATGCTCAAATCAACGCTATAGGCCTGAGCAATAAATAGTGTTGCGATACCCTGCATGATTGCAGTGCCATCCATATTGATTGTTGCACCAAGAGGCAAGGTAAAGGAATAGGTATTGCGGTGTACACCAAGGTTCTTTTCTGCACAACGCATGGTAACTGGCAATGTTGCATTACTGCTTGAAGTACCAAATGCAGTGAGCATTGCAGGCCACATTCCTTTGAAGAAATTTACTGGGTTGAGACGAGCCAGTAATGCGATTAATGCACCATAGGTTACAAGAGCATGGAGAATAAGCGCGCCTATCACCAATAAGAAGTAGTAACCTAAAGAGCCTGCTAAATCCGAGAATGGGAATGTGGCAAAGGTTTTAGCAATCAGGAAGAAGACCCCATAAGGTGCAAAGCGCATAATGATATTGACCAGCTCCATCACTACCTTATTAACATCGCTGAACCAGTTACCAATTCGCTTGCCTTTTTCACCGGACATGGTAATGGCAAGACCAATCAAAATCGCAAAAACAATGATTTGAAGCATATTCGCAGCAACCATCGCTTCAAATGGATTGGTTGGAATTATATCGATCAAAACTTTGGTTAGTGGAGGTTTGTCGCTGGCATCAAAGGTGGCATCGCCAACTGGCATACCAACGCCGGGCTTAAATATTGAGGCAAGGGTCAAAGCACCTGTGAGGGCTATGGCTGTAGTTAATAGATAAAGACCTATCGACTTTAAGCTCAATTTTCCCAGTTTAGATGGATCTGCAAGAGAGCTGACACCACACACCAAAGATACCAGTACTAGAGGTACCATTAACATTTTTAAGGCATTGATGAACCAGCTACCGCCAACTTCAAAAATGCCATTAACGAAATAAGTATAGGCCCAGCTGTCGTCTTGAATCGCTGAACAAGCTTCTTTAGAAATACCCTTTGCGCATTGATAGTCGCCAAATTGTAGGAACAGTACGCCAACAATAGCGCCTGCGACCATATAGATCAGAATTTTTAAACTGAGATTCATATTATTAG
>NZ_JABURJ010000032.1 GCF_014762745.1 Kangiella sp. | reverse complement strand
GGTGTTGAGGCCGCTGTGGCGAAGTTGGCCCATGCGGTTATCCCAAATAAAATGCAGATGTGCTTTATATTCATATTAGTTCTCATTCCTGTTCTAACTGTGCTTGCTATATTAAAGCAATTTCATAATAATTGAACCGCTATTTTAATCAAAAATATAAAAGTGTTACTGAGGTTTACATGATAAAAGTTTTGCTGGTTGATGATCACGATTTGGTTCGCATGGGATTGGGCCGTTTACTCTCCGATGCTGATGGAATTGAGGTCGTTGGCGAAGCTGAGTCTGGGGAAGAGGCAATAAAAAAGGTCAAGGAGTTAAACCCTCATGTGGTGATGATGGATGCTAATATGCCGGGCATCGGTGGTCTGGAAGCTACCCGACGTATGTTACGTTTTGAGCCTGATTTGAAGGTGATTGCGTTAACGGTGCATGGTTCTGAGCCTTATCCCAGTCAGTTTATCGCTGCGGGTGCTATGGGCTACTTAACCAAGGGGACTGACATTGATGAGATGGTTAAGGCCATTCATTCGGTCAATCGCGGAAAGCTTTACCTGGCAGCGGAAGTTGCGCAACAGATGGCATTGAGCCAGTTTAGCAAGACCGAAGACAATCCTTTCAGCACTCTGTCCGAACGCGAGATGCAGATCATGTTGATGATTACGCGTGGTGAAAAAGTTCAGGCTATTTCAGACAAGTTGCATTTAAGCCCTAAAACAGTGAACAGCTATCGTTATCGTTTATTTGAGAAGCTGGGTGTTGAGAATGATGTGAGCCTGACGCATATGGCGCTTCGTTATAAAGTGATTGAAGCTCAATAGCTGGTCAGTAATAGAGAGCCACATGAGTCCTGCGGACGAGAATACCTCTTCAATTAAACCCCAAATCAAGAAAATCCTTGCTCATCTGAGCAAAAAGCCCGGTGTCTATCAGATGCTGGGCAAAGATGGCGAAACCCTATACGTCGGTAAAGCCAAGAACCTCTCCAATCGCGTTAAAAGTTATTTCGTTAAACAGCATCAGTCGCCCAAGACTGAACTGCTGGTCACCTATATCGAAGATATCCACACCACGGTGACGGAAACCGAAACCGAAGCGCTACTGCTCGAAAATAATCTGATTAAGAAATATAAGCCACGCTTTAACGTGATTTTCCGTGATGATAAATCCTATCCTTTTGTATTTTTGTCGGCGGGTGATTATCCGCGGCTGGCTTATCATCGTGGAGCCAAAAAAGAGAAGGGCGATTATTTCGGGCCTTTCCCGAGCTCCAGCGCGGTGCGCCAGAGCTTGTCGCTGATCCAGAAAACGTTCCAGATCCGCCAATGCGAAGATAGCTACTTTGCTAATCGTTCCCGTCCTTGTCTGCAATACCAGATCAAGCGCTGCACCGCACCTTGTGTGGGTTATATTTCAAAAGAGGAATATGCCAAGGATGTTGAGAACGTAAAACTCTTCTATCAGGGCAAAAGCGAGCAGGTCATTAAGCGTTTACAAAAGAAGATGGATGTGGCCAGCCAGAATCTTGAATTTGAAGTAGCAGCGCGCTATCGCGATCAGATTAAGCAGATGCGTCATGTCATGCAGCAGTCCGTGATAAGCGGTACAGCATCGGATCTGGATGTGATTGGCGTGACTTATGCCTCGGGTGTGTGTTGCATCTTGTTAGTCTTTATTCGTCAGGGCATGATTGTTGGCAACAAGACCTATTTCCCGAAAGTGCCAAAGCATAGTGATCTGCAGGAAATTGTATCGACTTTTCTTGGCTTTTATTATTTGTCCGGTGCGGAAATCCCCAAGCAGGTGGTGATTGAAGACTTGCCGGAAGATATTGAGGCACTACAGGAGGCTTTTACTGAGCAGCGAGGTTCTAAAGTCACCATTCGTCAGGCTAGTCGCGGCCAGGTCAAAGAGTGGCAGACTTTTGCTAATAAAAATGCTGAGCACTCCTTACGAGCCAAGCTCAACAGCAAATCCAATTTCACGCAACGTTTGCTCGACCTGCAAAAAGCATTGCAAATGGAGCAGATGCCCAAGCATGTGGAGTGCTTCGATATCAGTCATACTCAAGGTAAGCAGACGGTGGCTTCCTGCGTAGTGTTTGATGAGAATGGCCCTAAAAAAGCCGACTATCGTATTTTTAACATTTCGGGAATTACCGGTGGTGATGATTACGCTGCCATGCAGCAAGCCCTGACCCGTCGCTACAAGCGTCTAAAAGACGAGCAGCAGGCTTTGCCTGACCTGGTGATTGTTGATGGCGGTAAAGGGCAGCTGGCAAAGGCTGAAGAAGTCTTTAATGAGCTGGACTTACAGTCAGTTTATTTGATTGGCGTTTCCAAAGGTAGCGATCGTAAGGTAGGCATGGAGCAGATCTGGTTTCCGGGGCAGCACCAACCATTGCTGCTGGATGATGACTCGAAAGCGCTACACTTTATTCAGCACATTCGCGATGAGTCGCATCGCTTCGCTATTACTAAGCATCGGCATCAGCGTAAAAAGTCAGCAACTAAATCTATGCTGGAAGAAATTCCCGGGGTGGGTGCTAAGAGACGACAAGCGTTGCTAAGGCATTTTGGAGGCTGGCAGGAAGTAGAAAAAGCCAGTGTTAAGGAAATAGCTGGAGCACCGGGGATCAGTTTGTCGCTGGCACAAAAAATTTACGATTATTTGCATAGTTAGCGGTATTTCTTAAATGCAATCCGCTACAATGAGTCCGTCAATAACAACCAATCAGGAATCTTGAGCTAACCATGTGGAATTTACCCAACGTACTTACCGCATTTCGTATTGTGCTGGTGCCGCTGTTCGTTATTTTCTTTTATATTGATGATCCCGTTGCACGCTGGATTACGCTAGGCATTTTCTGTTTTGCCGCTGCTACTGATTGGTTGGATGGCTTTTTGGCGCGACGCATGAATATTGAGTCACCATTCGGGGCTTTCCTTGACCCTGTCGCTGATAAGTTGATGGTGGCCATCACACTGATCCTGCTGGTTGAGCGTGAGGGGAGTCTGTGGTTGGCGATTCCGGCGATGGTTATTATTGGTCGGGAAATTACCATTTCCGCATTACGCGAATGGATGGCTGAAGTGGGTAGTCGCGCAGTGGTCGGGGTTTCCATGATAGGTAAACTGAAAACTTTGAGCCAGATGTTCGCCATATTCCTGTTCCTGTTATCGCCACAGAGTGTCTTTGGTCTGCCGAAGACCTTTGGTTTCGTCTTTATCTGGATTGCTGCGCTACTAACATTGTGGTCTATGTACAGCTATTTAAAAGCTGCCTGGCCATACTTGACAAGCTCGGAGAATGACGCATAATAACCAGCTCCTGACGCGGCACCAGGATTTCAGGCTAAAAAAACAGCACTTTGTTTAAGCCTTAATCAGCATCAGGAAGCGAGCTAAAAAAATTGATTTTTTGTGTTGACACATAAAGATTTCACAGTAAAATGCACGCCATCAAATGACGCGGGAATAGCTCAGCTGGTAGAGCACAACCTTGCCAAGGTTGGGGTCGCGAGTTCGAATCTCGTTTCCCGCTCCAAATTCAAAACCTCGGTGCTTCTAGGCCGAGGTTTTTTATATCAGCACCAGTAAAACTGAATTATGGCTGAGTGGTAGAGTGGCTATACAGCGGATTGCAAATCCGTGGACGTCGGTTCGACTCCGGCCTCAGCCTCCATAATCAGACCTAAGCTATAAGCAAGGTGCGAGACAAGTCATCTGCCCAGGTGGCGAAATTGGTAGACGCAAGGGACTTAAAATCCCTCGGTGGCAACACCGTGCCGGTTCGACTCCGGCCCTGGGCACCATCA
>NZ_JABURJ010000059.1 GCF_014762745.1 Kangiella sp. | reverse complement strand
AGCAACAATACTGGATTAACTATAAACCCGTGGCCAGTTTTACTTGACCACTACAGAGTGACTTATTTAGGAGGTATCCAAAGGATTAGTCCTTCAGGCCAATAATAACAAAGATGTAAACTCATATAGCACCTATATAGATATACCTTTCAAGTGTCTACACAACTAAGCGTGTAACCTTTCTGATATAAAAAAATGACCATGATCATAGTTTGCGTCAATAGTTGCGGATTAAGGTGAGAATGTCATTTTCATTGTGCTATAACAGGTAAGAGATTTTAGAGACTACTTAAACACAGCGCTTAGAAGTTGATGATTAAGAAGTAGTGGAACCTAGAGTAAATGGAGGTTGTTATGTCAGAAAAGAAATGTCCGGTGATGCATGGTAGCGTCACAAAAAGCAGCACATCGAATATGGATTGGTGGCCTAATGCGCTGAACCTCGATATTTTGCATCAGCACGATAGAAAGACCAACCCAATGGGTGAGGATTTTGATTATCGTAAAGAAGTTAAGAAGTTGGATTTTGAGGCTCTAAAAAAAGATTTACATGCATTGATGACAGATAGTCAGGAGTGGTGGCCAGCAGATTGGGGCCATTATGGTGGGCTTATGATTCGTTTGAGCTGGCATGCTGCAGGGACTTATCGAATTGCTGATGGCCGTGGTGGTGCGGCAACCGGTAATCAACGTTTTGCTCCTATCAATTCCTGGCCGGATAACGTTAATCTGGATAAGGCACGTCGCCTGCTATGGCCCATCAAGAAAAAATACGGTAACAAGCTCAGCTGGGCAGATTTAATCACTTACGCAGGTACTATTGCCTATGAGTCGATGGGTCTTAAAACCTACGGCTTTGCCTTTGGTCGCGAGGATATCTGGCATCCCGAGAAAGATACCTATTGGGGATCGGAGAAAGAATGGCTGGCGCCAAGCGATAATGAAAATAGTCGTTACTCAGGAGAGCGCGATCTGCAAAATCCTTTGGCTGCGGTGATGATGGGCTTGATTTATGTGAACCCAGAAGGTGTAGACGGTAATCCTGACCCTCTAAAGACTGCTAAAGATATTCGAGTGACGTTTGAGCGCATGGCCATGAACGACGAAGAAACGGTTGCGCTGACGGCAGGCGGTCACACAGTCGGTAAATGTCATGGCAATGGTGATGCTGAATTGCTTGGCCCGGATCCGGAAGCGGCAGATTTGGAAGAGCAGGGACTTGGCTGGATTAATAAAACCAAGCGAGGTATCGGTCGCGATACAGTGACCAGCGGTATTGAAGGTGCCTGGACTACGCATCCAACCAAATGGGACAACGGCTATTTTGAAATGCTACTCAATCATGAGTGGGAATTGAAGAAAAGCCCGGCGGGCGCATGGCAGTGGGAGCCGATTGATATCAAGGAAGAGGATAAACCGGTTGATGTAGAAGACCCTGGCATTCGAACAACTCCAATCATGACCGATGCGGATATGGCGATGAAAATGGATCCTGAATACCGCAAAATTTCAGAGAAGTTCTACAAGGATCCGGAATACTTTTCGGAAGTATTCGCGCGCGCCTGGTTCAAATTGACACACCGCGACATGGGGCCTAAATCGCGCTATATCGGCCCTGATGCGCCACGAGAAGATTTAATATGGCAAGATCCGGTGCCAGCGGGCAATAAGGATTATGACGTTGCAGTGGTAAAAGAGAAAATCAAAACCTGCGGACTGTCAGTTAGTGACATGGTAGCGACGGCTTGGGACAGCGCTAGAACCTTCCGCGGTTCGGATCTTCGCGGTGGTGCCAATGGAGCACGTATCCGCTTAGCGCCACAAAAAGATTGGCAGGCTAATGAGCCTGAACGGTTAGCTAAAGTACTGAAAGTTCTTGAACCGATTGCTAAAGACAGCGGTGCCAGTATTGCGGATGTCATTGTCTTAGCAGGTAACGTTGGTGTAGAGATAGCTGCTAAAAAGGCAGGGTTCAGTATTGAGGTTCCATTCACGCCAGGACGCGGTGATGCCACTGACGAAATGACGGATGTTAAGTCCTTCGAACCGCTGGAGCCTTTGCACGATGGTTATCGTAACTGGGTGAAGAAAGATTATGTGGTTAGCCCAGAGGAGATGTTATTGGATCGTACGCAACTGATGGGGCTGACAGCCCCTGAAATGACGGTACTGATTGGTGGTATGCGTATGTTAGGCGCCAACTATGGCAACAGTAAGCATGGTGTCTTTACCGATCAGGAAGGTGCTTTGACCAATGACTTCTTTGTGAACTTAACCGATATGAATTACACCTGGAAGCCAACCGGTAATAATCTGTACGAAGTGTGTGAGCGTAAAACCGGTAAGGCAAAGTGGACGGCAACACGTGTAGATCTGGTGTTTGGTTCAAACTCAATTCTTCGAGCACTGGCTGAAGTCTATGCTCAGGACGACAACAAGGAAAAGTTTGTTAAAGACTTTGTTGCCGCCTGGGGCAAGGTCATGAACGCCGATCGATTTGATCTAAAGTAACTCACTAACATGCCGCATCAGATTGCTGGTGCGGCATGTCTTTATAAATATCCGTAATATTTCCTAAAGAATAAGCATTGGCTAACGGAGTGGCGACGCGTGATGATTATAATAGGGGCTGATCCAGATAACTAACCCATTTCTTCTTTAACCCATTGTTTTAATTGCTTTAATTGAAACTTTGGGTCACTGTAATTAAATCGCCACTCACACTCCTTCAAATAGAGTGGAAACTGCTCTTTCGGAATACCATTAAACTGGCGTAAATGTCTCTTTGCCTGGTTCCAAAAATTCTCTATTCCATTGATGTGATTATGCTTATCTGCGAACAACTGACTATGGTTGATTCGATAGTGCTTAAATTCACTCACATCCAACGCGTTATAGCTGCGAAAAGTATCAGTATAAACAATGCTGTCTGGCTTCACTTTGTCACGAATAATAGGAAGCAAAGTCTGCTCTTTAGCATCGGGTATAATCACCGTAAAAACCTTGCCTCCACGCTTTAAAAGGCCAAACACTGGTATTTTACCTGCTGCGCCTCGACCTCGTTTTCCTTTGCGTTTACCACCGAAATAACTCTCGTCAACTTCAACCTCACCAAGTAGCTGCTCTGATGGTTCACTATACTTAAAAATCAACTGCCTTAAACGCTGATAATAGTAAATAGCTGTCTTAACATTTACGCCAATCAACTGGGCAGCACAACGAGCTGTTGTACCAGCCACAAAGTGCTCGATAAGGCGGTTTTGTTTGTATTGGCTTAGTCTACTTTTCTTCATTTCCAGATTTTACTAAATTCTAGTTATCTGGATCAGCCCCTTATAATAAATAGGCTAAACAAAGGAGGAAGCCATGGATAAAAAAATAGCGTTGATAACTATACACGGGATGGGAGATACCGAAAGGGATTATTACACCGGCTTTTACGATCAGATACAGAAATCTTTAGGTGAACAAGTTTGGTCTAAAGTAATTTTTAAATCGCTTTACTATCAGGATATCCTGCAAGGACAGCAGGAAGAAATTCTGGGGCGAATGCGTGACCAGGTAGACTGGATCAAACTGAGACGATTTTTGCTGTACGGCTTTTCCGATGCGGCGAGTCTTGAATATAAGAAACGGGTAAAGAACAGTCCCTATTATCTGACGCAAAAAATGATCTTGAAGGCTATGGATGATGTATTTGGAGAAGCTGGCAACCGCCAGATTCCTGTAGTAATTGTTGCAAACTCACTGGGTGGTCAGGTGATTTCAAGCTACATCTGGGATGCGCAGCGGATTGATGCTTCGGTGGGCGTCTGGAGTATGCAGCGAGATGATGAGGTGCATGAGGGCTCATCTCAGGATCAGTTCAGAAGAATGAAAAGTCTGCACCGATTTTATACGCTCGGTTGTAATATCCCAATCTTTGTTGCCGGTCATAAAAATATTAAAGCGATAAAACCACCAACGCCGAATTTTAAATGGTATAACTTTTATGACAAGGACGATGTGCTTGGCTGGCCTTTAAAACCGTTAAGTCATTCTTATGAGCAAAGGGTTGAGGATATAGAAATTAATGCCGGAAGAGGATTCTTTACTAAGTTGTTCAAATCATGGAACCCATTAAGTCATGGGCAATACTGGCAGGACAAAAAAGTGATCCAGCATATTACAGAAAACATCCAAAAGATGATGAATCTATAAAATAATCAAAGCTGTGATATATTCTTTACAGCATAAAATAATGGGGAATAACAATGAGTATAAAAGATAATAAACAAAGTTATGGGCGAGTAAGCCGAGTGTTACACTGGGGCATGGCATTATTGTTGCTATGGCAGTTTTTAAGCGCAGCCTCACACTTCTTCTTTGATGATACCGCTATTGAAGCCTTTTTTTGGCCAACCCATAAACCAATGGGCTTACTGCTGTTTGTCTTAATTATTATTCGAATCATCTGGGCGTTAATGAACGTATCGAATCGCCCACCTTCCATTAACTGGCTTGCAAGACTGGGCCATATAACACTTTATGTACTGATGCTGGCAATTCCAAGTCTCGGGCTATTACGTCAATATGGTTCGGGACGATCTTTTGAAGTCTTTGGTATAACGGTCTTCAGTGGCTTTGAAAGTGAGAAAATACAGTGGACTCTCGATCTGGGCGGATTACTGCACGGAGAGTTAGGCTGGCTGTTACTGGCCTTAACCATTGGCCACGTCATAATGAGCTACTGGCACAAAAAGTCAAAAACAACTAACAATGTCATGCCGCGTATGTGGGGAAAATAAAATAAGAAAGGGGTGTTATTATGAAAATTATAGTACTGATTGTTGCAACCTGGTTGATTTCAGGTTGTTCAACTACAAGAACAAATTTGAATATTGATAATAAAAGAATTGGAGTCGATTATAGGCTGAATGGAGATAGAGATTTATGTCATAACTATATAGGGGTGACAGTTTTTAATAATGAGCAAAAGAAGTATCCGGTTAAAAAAAATCTCAGCAAAATAATTTCTGAGGGCTATGTAAAAGGTATTAGGGAAACAGGCAATACACCAGTTGTAATAACTTCGTCCATTGACTGGACAAATTATATGATTGAATCGTCATGGGATGGAAGTATAAAACTCAATGCGCAAGGAAAAGAGAAAATAAGAAATGTAAGCAAAGAGAGGAACTTAGATTATGTCCTAATAGCAAAGGATGGGATACCGAAATTAGAGAGCAGAGGGTGCCCAGGGAGTAGTATTACTACAAGATTAAGCTTTATAGAAGGATTTACGCCAGCGTACGTAGCAAGTATATTTGATGGGGTAACAGGAGAATTAGTTGGTGATACGTTTATGACTAATGACAATTTTAAAGAAGCTTATAGGAATTTATCTAGTACGACAGAATTAAATAAAGAAGATGTTGAGAGGTTAGTAAATTACTCCTCAATTGCAGCTTATAAAGCAATAAAACAAACGTTGGCAGGTAACAAGGAGTAATTATGACCAAAAACGTTAAAAGTCTTATAGCATTTATCATTTCATACTTTATTACTCGCCTAAGTTATTACTTATTAGGGTACAACCCGTTTGAACACAATACGTTTTGGGTTGGCTTATTAATTGACTTTGGTATATGGGTAGCAGTGTTTGGTTTAATACTTTGGCTGCTACATAAAATAAGCCCGGCAAAGCAAAGCTAGATTAGTTTCACCGAAAAGTTCAGGGAAGTGAAAATGACTAAGGTAAATAGTAAAGAAAAGTACGAAGCAAGAGTCGACTTTAGTCATTTCGAAAGACTGCCTGAGCCTGTTCAGCGATATTTCGAACATGTGCTGACCAACGGTCAGCCAATGATTCGTGCGATTGATATTGCTCAGTCAGGTGCCTTAAGGATAAGAACGGACAGCAATAAATGGCTCACCTTTGAGGCTATTCAATCAGTTACCCCGCTAACTAAAAATTTCACCTGGAACGCAAAAATAAAGTTTTTTCCGGGCATGTTCATCTCAGTAGAAGATAGGCTGGAAGATGGCATGGGTTCCGGCAAGGTGAAATTGTTCAGTATCATTCCCATTGCAAGCGACAAAAACCATAAACCACTCAATTCTGGCGCACTTCATCGGTACCTGGCAGAAGCGGTCTGGTTTCCAACGGCATTATTACCAGAATCGGGCGTAACCTGGACTGCGATTGATGATAGAAGAGCATTGGCCAGTTTAACGGTTAAGGAACTAACGGTAGAGTTAGAGTTCAGATTTAATGATAACAATGAAGTGGAATCAGTCTATGCCGAAGGCCGCTATGGACAATTTGATGGAGGTTATCAAAAACGATCCTGGGAAGGGCACTTCAGAAATTATCATGAAATCGAAGGTGTCAAAGTTCCTAAGTACGGCGAAGTAGGATGGTGGCTGGATGGCAGGTTTGAGCTGGTTTGGAAGGGTGAAGTATTAAAAGTGAATATTTCTTATGTGGAATAAAAAGGAAGTTTAGAAATGAAGATATACGGCATAGCCTTGGTCGTGATGATCGTATGTAGTATTAAGGCCGTAGGTGCTAATGATAAGCAGGATATAGTGATCTATAATGTGAATATTGTTGATGTGAAGAGTGGAAAAATAAAAACAGAGCAGACGGTAATGATCAATGATGGAGTCATAAAAAGTATAAAACCATCAAGTGAAGATATTAATAGTAAAGGTGTCGTTATTATTAACGGGCAGGGCAAGTATTTGATGCCAGGTCTTTGGGATACACACATTCATACCTCTTCCGATGACATTACAAGAAAGACAATATATCCATTACTCATTGCTAATGGTGTGCTTGTCGTTGTTAACATGCGAGGCGATTGCTTTGATAAAGGCGGAAATAAATGCGGTAAGTTAGACACCAATATTAAAGCTTTAAAGAAAAGGCAGGAGGACATTAAAGCAGGAACGTTAACAGGACCAATTGAAATTGGGTCTAGTGCCTTTTCCAATGGTGTCAGCGCAAATGGAAAGTCAAGTAAGCGGACACCCGGCACTCCAGAAGATGGAAGAGAATTTGTGCGGCTGGCAAATAAGCGGGGAGCAGATTTCATTAAAATCTATGATAAAACGCCTAAAGAGGTGTATTTTGCAATAATGGATGAAGCAAAGAAACAAGGAATGTTTGTCGTAGGGCATGTTCCGGTAGAAGTAAAGGTGTCAGAAGCGTCAAAGTCAGGTCAGGTTGGAATAGCACACCTTGGAGCAGGAAATCTTTTAGAGGCATGCTCATCAAAAGAAGAAGAAATACGACCAAAAATTATAGCAGCAATTAATTCTGATAATCCTGATGTAGCAGACTTAATGCAAGAGTTGGTGGAAAGTTTTAGTGAAGAAAAGTGTAAAGAAGCTTATAGGGTGTTGGTAAATAACAGAACATGGATTACGCCGACTCTTATGGCGCAAAGATTACCAGAAGAAATTATGGTAAGCAGAGGTACCGGGGCACAAGAAGATTATTTGCCAAAAGAAGAAAGAGAGTTAATGAGTAAACTTCAAGAAGATAAAGATAGATATGCCAGTAGTGAAGAAGAACGAGAATACGTAAATTGGGTCAAATTAAGAACGCAAGATGCCTACAAAAATGGAGTTAGATTATTGGTCGGAACCGATGCGGGATATCCATGGATTGTCTGGGGGTTTGCAATTCATGACGAAATGAGTCTTATGGTCAATGCTGGGTTGTCGGAGATAGATGTACTAAGAGGGGCTACGCTGTATGCTGCTGAAGCATTTAATAAAGCGAACAAGCTTGGTAGTGTAGAAGAAGGTAAGTTGGCGGAACTTATCATTCTGAACTCAAATCCATTAATTGATATATCAAATACCAGGAATATTAGCGGAGTCATTACAAATGGAGACTATTTAGACCCAAATGCAATTAATAAATTATTGCAGGGAGTAAAGGACTTTGCAGATTTACGACAAGATGAGGCTGTGAACTAATTGGATTTAAGTGGCTGTTAGAGAAACAATGAAGAACATATTATTAGTGATCAGCTTAGTAATGCTTAGCGCACCGGTACTGGCAAAAACTGCAAGTGACCAATTAGTAGAAGCAGCGCTGGAGAGAACGCAATTTGAGATAAAGTATGATGGTCGATACATGACCATCGACTATCCCAATGGGGATGTGCCGCCTGAGATAGGCGTCTGTACCGATGTCATTATCCGTTCCTATAGAAAGCTAGGAATAGATTTGCAGCAGTTGGTGCATGAAGATATGCGCGATAATTTTGAATTGTATCCGTCGAAAAGAATCTGGGGCTTAACCTCAACCGACAGGAATATCGATCATCGCCGCGTCCCTAACCTGCAAGCCTTCTTTAGCCGTCATGGTAAAAGTCTGCCAATAAGTAATGATCCGCAGCAGTATCAGCCCGGAGATATCGTAAGCTGGATGTTACCGGGTAATCTACCGCATATCGGTATCGTAACTGATCAGAAAGATGTAGAAACTGGTAACCCGCTGATTGTGCACAATATTGGAGCTGGCCCAAAGCTCGAAAATATGCTGTTCGACTATGACATCACCGGCCATTACCGCTATTTCCCGCAAAGCGAAGAATAAGCCTGAATAAGCTTTAGTATTCGGTCAGAAAAGGCTAATCTATGGTTATTTATTTCATAAAACTATTGAGCTGTAAGTGAGCAGAGTTATGTCAACAAAACCAAATATTATTATTTCTTCGCTTGATGTAGAAAGACTGGAAAAGATATTAGAAGCCCTGCCACACGGCACCGTGGGTAAAGAAGAATTGGAAGTCGAGCTGGAAAGGGCGGAAATTGTAGAGCCAGAAGAAATTCCTGCTAATGTTGTTACCATGAATTCAACTGTTCGCTTTAAAGTTGCGTCATCAAACGAAGAATTTGAATATACCCTGGTCTATCCCAAAGATGCCGACGGTTCTAAACACAAGATATCAATTTTGGCCCCAGTGGGAAGCGCTATGTTAGGCTTGAAAGAAGGGGGTGAAATTGAATGGCCCAAACCGGGTGGCGGCAGCTTAACAGTACACATTGATAAGATCGTATATCAGCCAGAAAGAGAAGGCCTTTTTTATAGATAAAGAGCTATAGGTAGAGAGTAATGGCCAATTAATTATTGAAACTTAAGCAAGCAGTAGCATGAAATAAAAGGAGTCCGTTATGTCGAATGAAGGTTACCATGAACCTTATGAAGAATTATCTGATGAGACTAAGGATATGCATCGCGCCATCATTTCATTGATGGAAGAACTCGAAGCAGTCGATTGGTATAACCAGCGCATTGATTGCTGTAAAGATGACGATTTGAAGAAAATTCTGAAGCACAATCGGGACGAGGAAAAAGAGCATGCTGCCATGGTTCTGGAGTGGATTCGACGACGTGACCCAACATTCGATCAGGAACTCAAAGATTATTTGTTTACAGAAGATGAGATTGGTCATTAAGTGAGTAGCCTCGAAGGAACAACAGGGACTTCGAGGTTTTTTATAAGCCGGAATAAGAGATACCAAATCTCAAAAGGCGTTAATAAAGTCACTGGCTCAATGATAGGAAAAGTATTTGGCAGAGCATAAAAATAATGACATTCATTGGTTAACGGGGCAGTTTCGTGACCGTAGCCATGAGTTGAAATACCGCGATTCTATCGAGAAAAGTGTACGTTTTGAGTCACGCTTTGCATTGATTGTGGTAGCGGTGTTGTTTGCCATGTTTGGCATAACCGACTACAACCTGCTCGGATTAACCCATGAGTATTATTTATTGCTAACCATGCGTATTGTAGTGGTTAGCTCATGTTTGATTTTGGCATTTGTGATTGGGCGTAGTGGCGGTTTATCTCGAAACGTGTGGTTGCATGCTTTGCCGCTGTGGATAGTCGCGACCGGTATTGTTTTAATTGTTCCATTGCGCCCGGAAAGCCTCTCTACCCAGGTTACTGCGATAGTGGTGGCGATAATGGCATTTTACCTGCTTATTCCCAACCTGCTCACCGTGTCAGCGTTAGCGAGCTTATATTTAAGTATCAGCTTTTTAGCAGCAGCAGTGGTTTTTGCGGAATTATCACCAGTGGCAACGGTAACTATCGGGCTGTTGATAATGGTGGCGAATATTGTTGGTTACACCGCTTTGTTGAGGATAGAGTTTCTGCAACGCAAGCAATTTGCGCTGCTTAACGAGGAGCGTGAGCAAAACAGACATCTGGAAAAAGAAATAGCACATCGAAAATCCCTGGAAGAACGATTGCGAACGGCTGCTGAAAGTGATGCGCTAACAGGTGTCGATAACCGAGGGCATTTTATGAAACGGGCCAGATCCCTGTTGCAACGCTCTCAATTTGAAAAAGCACCCTTCAGTCTGTTCATGATTGATGTTGATCATTTTAAGCGAGTTAATGACAACTGGGGTCACACCTTCGGCGATCTGATTTTGATCAAAATTGTCGAGGTGTGTCAGCAGTCACTGCGACCCAACGATATTATTGGACGCTTTGGTGGAGAGGAATTTGTGGTGGGGTTGCCGAACACCAATGCAAAAGAGGCGCAAGCCATCGCAGAACGCTTAAAAGAAAGTGTCACTGCGATAAAGTTAGAAGGTGATATGAGCGACGAGCGCCTGAGCGTCACTATTGGAGTAGCCGTGGCTAATGACGAAGATGACCTGGATACACTGATAACGCGAGCCGACGACAAGTTATATGTTGGAAAGCGAGAGGGAAGAAATCGGGTGGTGGTTTAAGGTTATCTTATCAGGTGAATATGTCTAAACGCTGTGCAAATATGTTTGAAATTTCTGACTTCATTTCCGGTGGCATTTTCGGATTTTCAGTTTTAGTTGCGCTACTATCATTTTTTGTGCCGCATATTATGCTAGTAATGGATGCAATAGTTCATCAATTATCTTTAGGAGATTGGAGCTATGTGTATTTCATAACTTTTATCGGGCTAAATTATCTAACGTTCAAACATAAAGCCGTTGCTTTGTTAGGGCACATTATTCTAATAATACTATTAGCTGTTCTGGGTAGTGGTATATCAATTTTATATATGGCATTGTTTTTAATCTATGTAATGCCTTATGTTTGTGTGTATAGAGAGACAGTTAAACAAAGTAGTCAAGCAACAAGCGTAGCCCCGAAGGAGCGGTAGTGACTTCGAGGTTTCTGCAAAATCGGTGCGTCACGACGCTCCTTACGTTAGTTAGGTGAATTCTGGATATAGGATGGGTTAGCATTTATGCGTAACCCATCGCTTCAGTGAATGATGGGTTACGGTTATCGCCTAACCCATCTTATAAAGAGCTTTAAAGTTTTAGAGACACAAACTATAAGTTGTAATTAATGCGTATTCTAAAAAGTTTATCCTAAAAATAGAGGGACAAATATGACGATCGAGATGCATGTGGTTGATGCCTTTACTGATGAGTTGTTTAAGGGCAATGCTGCGGCGGTTGTTATGACTGATGAGTGGCTTGATGATGATTTGATGTTGTCGATTGCTGCTGAGAATAATCTTTCCGAGACTGCCTTTTTAAAACCTGTCCAAAATTATCATTACCAGATTCGTTGGTTTTCACCTTTAACTGAGATTGATTTTTGTGGTCATGCGACCATGGCTTCGGCGTTTGTGGTGTTTCTAAAAAATGATGAGTTAACTGAGGTGACTTTCAGTGCGCCTGCCGTTGGCGAATTGACAGTTACTCGACAAGCCGATGGTATGATCAATATGAGTTTCCCTAATCGCAAGCCGCAGGCTGTAGCTGAGATTCCTGAGGTATTAGTGAAAGGTTTGTCCAAGAAGCCAAGCGCAGTTTTAAGAAGTCAGCAGGCTTACTTTGCGATATATGATGACGAAGCGAGTGTACGAGAGCTTGAGTATGACAGTGAACAGCTCAAACTGTTAGCGCCTTATGATGTGGTAGTTTCAGCGCCAGGCCGGGAGTTTGACTTTGTATCGCGTTATTTCTGGCCAGCCAATGGTGGTGAGGAAGATCCGGTGACGGGTTCGATTCATGCCGGGCTAGCGCCTTATTGGGCGGAGCAGATGAATAAGTCTGAGTTCAAGGCTTATCAGGCATCGAAGCGTGGTGGTGTGGTCTATTGTCGACTGGTGGGTGATAGGGTGCATGTGTCAGGGAAGGCAGTTTTGTATTTGCAAGGTCAGATTAGCATTTAGGTTAAGTTCAGAAAAGTGGGCGTATGCTGGTCTAGGTCAGTTCATCATGAACTGGTAAAAAAACTGAACAAAGGAGTTGGTAATGAAGATTATGAATAAAGTAACAGCGGTTGTTGTGGGGATTTATTTAACATTAATGGGTGGAGTGGCTTTGGCCGATAGCACTAAAGAAAAAGCGACTCAGGAACAAACTAACACTCAGGAAAATGCACGTGGTATTGAAAAGTCTGACATTAAACGCGGCATGGATATCAAAAAGCCACAAGCCCAGCAAGCTGGCGATCCGATTCCAGGTATCGATATCACGGTGAATCAGGGCCATAGCGTTTGTGAGGCCGGTTCGGATTGTGATGATGGTAATGCTCCGGTAGAGCCTGGCACGAATCAAAAAGGCGGTGCTAAATTCAAGGCAGGCAAAGCATTAGCCGATACCGTCAAGAAAGTGGATGACGGTGGTGATGATGTTGATCATATTGATGAAGACAGCGATGATGATGGTCTTCTGGATCAATAACTCATGCTAGAAACTTTATGAAATATTTACTCTTTCTTGGAACCGTGCGCGAGAGCACACCGCCGAAACCTGCGCGGCTGGGTCTGCGAGTCGCCAGAGCCTGCCTGATGCATCTGGAAGCATTCCAGTCAGAACATGAGGTCGAGCTTATTGATCCGATGGACTATGATCTGAGCGCCCCTTTTAAGCCACACTTTTCTTATGCAAATGGTCAGGCGCCAAAGCAGCTGGACGAACTGGCAGAAAAGATTAAACAGGCGGACGCCTATATCATGGTCAGTCCTGAATACAATCACACCATGAGCCCAGCCTTATCGCATCTTTTGAATTATTTCGGCAGCTCGCTTTTTTCATATAAGCCAAGCGTTATCGTGACCTATTCTGCCGGACAATGGGGCGGCGTTCGAGCGGCCATGTCCATGCGTGGAATACTGTCTGAACTAGGTTGTCTACCAGTCTCAGCCATGACTAATATTCCAAAGGCACAGGAAGTGTTCAATGAGGATGGTAGTTTTCAGGAAGGTCAAAACATTGAGCGCTGGCATAACTATCTTGCCCGCGGATTTTTACAGCTGGAGTGGTGGGCGCAGGCGACTCGACAGCACCGCGAAGAAATAAATCCTGATCAGGTTATACGGGCCTTTAAGAAAGATCCATCGCAACGCAATGCACCTTAAACCATAGAAGATGATATAAAAAGACTGCATGAAAAGTAATCAACTTGATGGTATAACTATCCAGAAGGGTAATAAAGTCGATTGAAAACGGAAAAAATGATAGCCAATAGGGAATTCGATTACGAATAAAAACTATTTGTAAACAATGGGGGCTCTATGGCAAATCCGGTTATTCGGACATTTGTGTTTCAGCCAGCGGAATCTGGCAAAAGTCAGGATAGAAAAAATAGTTTTATAAAGCAGTCCTGGCTCATGACAAATCAGTGCATTGAGAAATTAACTTATCTATTATTGGCAAGCATTTGTCTGATGTTTGTTATCATAGCGCCACACGCCAAGGCAGAGACCTATCAGGACATTATTCGGGATATTGGTCTTAAAGGTCGCGTATCACCTCAGATAGTGCTGGATCGACTAGAGTGGGCCGATGCAATACCTGATGAGCTTTCACCGCTGGAAGAAAGGGCAAAATACCACATGTGGCTAGGCAAGTTTGCAGCCCTCTCATCCCAAATCGAAAAAGCCCGAAACTCACAGAAGAAATTAGAAACTTTTGCCGAACAGCAAAGTTGCGAGGTATGCCGCGCTGGAGCGTTAATAGTCAGGGGCTATGCGGCTGCTAGAAGCAATAATATTCCAGAACTCGAGCTGGTTGTGAGTCAGTTGAGCCCATCGCAGGATAGCCCGCTAATTTATCTGCAATATCTTGAGCTGAAAGCTTATGCCTTTAATTCACAGACAAAGATTCCGGAGACTATCGAAGTTGCGCTTGAGGCAGCGGAATTGGCAGAAAACCTGAACCGTCCTTCCGACCATATTCGTGCGCTTAACTATTTAGTGTTGGCTAATATCCATCGTCGCGATCTTGAGCGAGCCATGAGCCTGGCAGAAGAAGCTTACGACAAGGCAAAAGAGATCAATGATATTGAACAGATGATCAATACGCGAAGCAATCAGGGTTGGGTATATGCACTACAGGGTGATTATGCCAGGCAGGCTGAATGTCTTGAAGAAGTGCTGGAACTGACGGAGAAAAATACCAGCGACAAACTTCAGGCATTAACGGTAAGAGTCAATCTGTCACATAATTATCTTGAGCAGGAAAAATTCGGTCAGGCTATTGAATTCGCGAATCAGGCAATAAAGCTGGCAGATGAAATTGATCATAAGGTTGGGCGTGCCGTTGCCATGCATAATAAGGCCGCGGCAATAGCATTATCCATTGATAAGGACGTTGGTATTAAACTGTTAAAGGAAGCGATAGCATTAGCAGAGGAACAACAATCAAAGTCCTATGCCCTGGATATGTACCGTTCTTTGGCAAAGTTGTATGAAGAGTTTGATGATCATGAAAGTGCTGTTGAGTCGTACAAGAAAATTATCGAGCTGGAAGCTGAGGTTATAAAATCAGAACGCGAAGATGCCGTGCAGGCTTTACAGGAGCAGTACGAAACTGAAAAAAAGAATCGCAAAATTGAACGTTTGTCATTAGAAAAGCAGACGGCAGATGCTGAAATTGCGGAGAAGGAAACTCGGCAGAAATTATGGATTGCATTGGCTATTGTATTTTTGCTAATAGCAATAATATTGGTGCAATGGCTAAGAGCCAGTCGCAAAAGGAACAGAGGTTTAAGAAGCGATAATGCTCAGTTGACGATGCAAACTGATCGTGATCCATTAACTGGTGCCTACAATCGTCGTTTTCTACAAAAAACCATGCAGGGTCTTGATCAAAAATTGAAAAGTCTGGATCGTCCAGGCCGTGCTGATGACATCATGGGAATTATTTTGCTGGATGTGGACTTCTTTAAGAAAGTGAACGACACCTACGGACATGCAGTTGGCGATGCAGTATTAGTTGAAATCACCAAACGTTTTAAAAGCCTATTGCGTGAACGGGATATGGTGGTGCGTTGGGGGGGCGAGGAATTTGTACTCTTGTTGCCTAACATCAATGGTGCTCTGTGTAATGTCGCGGATCGAGTTATTAAAAAAATTGGTAGTGAAACCTTTAACTTCGAAGGACAACTGTTAAAAATCACTATCTCGGCAGGTTGTGTGACCTGGCCAGCTTATGAAGATCAAAGCTGGGAGGATGCTTTACTTTTAGCGGATATGGCCGCTTACTTGTCAAAATCGGGCGGACGAAATCGTGCGACTTGCGTGACCAAAATCGATGAGGATGCAGACAAAAAAGAAATAAGCAAAGATCTGCTGCAAGCTGAAAAAAAGGCCTGGGTAGAATTAACCAGGATTGAAGGGCCAAGAGGCGAGTAAACTAATATCATGGAGCGAAATTCAGATAGAATTGACTGGCACACACTGGATGTGGTCGAAACATTAAAGCAACAAGAAACCGATCATAAAGGGCTTAATAAGCAACAAGTTGCCGACAGACAAAAACGTTACGGCATTAACCAATTACCACAGCCGGCTCGCCAGGGCTGGTTAGTGCGTTTTCTTAAACAATTTCATAACGTTTTAATTTATGTGTTGCTGATTGCTGCAGCGATCACCGCATTGCTCAATCACTGGGTGGATACATCAGTGATTGTCGCAGTGGTGGTGATTAATGCTTTGGTTGGGGTATTGCAGGAGGGTAAGGCAGAACGCGCATTGGATGCTATTAGAAAAATGCTGGCTTTGCAGGCAACAGTGATTCGTGAAGGTAAACGCAGCACCCTCAGTGCTGAAGAGTTGGTTCCTGGCGATCTGGTGCTGCTGGAAGCAGGCGATAAAGTCCCGGCTGATGTGCGGCTAATAAAAGCTCACAATCTGAGTGCCCAGGAGGCGATCCTGACAGGTGAGTCAATGCCAGTAGATAAGCAGATTGAACCAGTGGAAGTTAATGTAGCATTAGGAGATAGAAGCTGCATGGCTTTTAGCGGTACGACGGTGACCAGCGGCCAGGGACAGGGCATCGTAATTGCAACGGCCTCAAAAACAGAGATTGGACGAATTAGCGGCATGTTGGCGCAGGTTAAAACTTTAACCACGCCATTGGTCGAGCAGATGGATACTTTTGCAAAATGGCTAAGTCTGGTTATTGTGGTTATTGCCTTGACCATTTTTGTTACCGGTTATTGGCTGCTTGATTACGAGTTCAGTGAGCTATTCATGGCCGTTGTCGGATTAACAGTAGCTGCGATTCCTGAAGGCTTACCTGCTGTTCTGACCATTACATTGGCAGTTGGTGTGCAGGCCATGGCAAAACGAAACGCCATCGTCAGGCAGTTACCGGCAATTGAAACACTGGGCTCCATTTCGGTTATCTGTACCGATAAAACGGGTACGCTGACGCGTAACGAAATGAGCGTTGTGAACTTAGCGACGTATCAATCCGATTATGATATTGGCGGTGATGGTTATGCGCCGGAAGGTGAGATAACCGAAAACAAAATAAAAATCACAAAGGAACAGCAACAGGCGTTGACTATGATGGGATTGACTGCCTTGCTGTGTAATGATTCAGAATTAAAACAGGAAGAAGGGCAGTGGCTGGCTGAGGGTGACCCGATGGAAGCGGCGCTACTGGCGTTCGTTGCAAAATTAGGACTTGACCTTGAGCGTGAAAGAAAACAATGGTCAAGAACTGATGTGATTCCTTTTGATGCCAACCATAGATATATGGCAACACTGAACTACAATACTGATGATGAAGCGACCATCTTTGTTAAAGGTGCGCCGGAGAAAATTATACAGCTATGTGGGTTACAGCAAGTTGAATCTGGAGCGACGGAAAAAATCGAAAGGGAACTATGGCAGCAAAAGGCAGATACCTTAGCAAGTCAGGGCCAACGAGTTCTGGCGCTGGCTATGAAAAAAAGTGAATCAAATCAGCGCGAGTTAAGCCACAAAGATGTTGAAGAGGATCTGGTGCTTATAGGGTTGGTAGGATTGATGGATCCGCCGCGTAGTGAAGTGATTGAAGCGGTAGCCGAATGTTATCGAGCTGGCATTGAAGTCAAGATGATCACCGGAGATCATGCGCTAACTGCATCAGCGATTGGCAAAAAGATTGGGCTGAAAGATACAGAAAAAGTATTAACAGGCGCGGATCTGGATGAGTTAAATGATAGTCAGCTGGCGAAGGCTGTTAATGAGGTAAATATTTTCGCACGAACAAGTCCGGAGCATAAGTTACGTTTGGTGTCAGCGTTGCAGGCCGATGGACTGGTAGTGGCAATGACTGGTGATGGCGTTAACGACGCACCAGCCTTGAAGCGTGCAGATGCTGGAATTGCGATGGGGGTTAAGGGAAGCGAGGCCGCCAAGGAAGCCTCGTCGATAGTGCTAGCTGATGATAACTTCGTGTCGATTGTGGCGGCCATCAGGGAAGGACGAACCGTTTACGACAATACCAAAAAAGTTATCAGCTGGTCACTGCCGACCAGTACCGGTGAAGCCTTTACTATCATTGTGGCACTGATGTTAAGCATGGCCTTACCAATCACGGCAGTGCAGATATTGTGGGTCAATATGATTACAGCAGTAACATTAGGTATTGCACTGGCTTTTGAGCCAACTGAGAATAACACCATGAAGCAATCGCCACGTCCGAGAAACCAACCACTGCTAACTGGAACGTTGTTATGGCATATTATCTTTATCACAATCTTGTTCGGGCTAGGTGTGTTTGGAATTTATCGGTATGCCATAGAACAGGGTTACTCGATTGAGCTGGCCAGAACTATGGCCATGAATACTTTAGTGATTATGGAAATTTTCCATCTGTTCTTTATTAGAAACATGTACGGAACTTCTTTGACCTTGCAGGCAATTAAGGGGACTAAGGTAATCTGGTATGCGGTAATATTGGTTACTGTTGGTCAGTTGGCCATCACTTATCTACCTTGGATGCAGTCGGTGTTTTTAACTGAAGCAGTAGCAATTAAAGATGGAATTATTATTGTGTTTATTGGCATTGCGTTATTTGCATTAGCTGAAACGGAAAAGCAGATACGACTGGCCATAAAAAGAAATAAGAGAAAACATCGTGAACACACGCTTTAATGAAATAGCAACACGAGTTGTTGACCTGCTGATGGACGTGGTTTGCGTTGTCGATCAGGAAGGGAATTTTGTATACATCAGTTCAACCTGCGAGAAAGTCTTCGGCTACAAACAGGAAGAAATGATTGGCACCAATATGATCAACTATATCCATCCGGATGATCGGGAAAAAACACTGGCTGTTGCTGGCGAAATAATGCGAGGAGAAGAGCAGCCTTATTTTGAGAATCGATACGTACGGAAAGATGGGAAGACCGTGTATATCATGTGGTCTGCCCGCTGGTCAGAAAACGATAAGGTCAGAGTGGCCGTTGCAAGAGATGTGACGGAGTACAAACGGTTCGAGAGAACTCAAAACTCCATTTATAAGTTATCGCAGATTGCCCATCAGGCCAGCGACCTTACTGAATTATTTCAGCAGTCACATCAAATCATTAAAGGCTTCATTGCGGCGGATACTTTTATAGTTGCTTTAAAACACAATGAGAAAAGCAGTATTAAGCTGGCGTATTGCAGTGATGGAGCGAGAACTGAAGATACGAACTATCAGTTAATACAAAACACTGCGTTAGAGGATGTGTTAATCAATGGCAAAACAGTGGTGGCTATTAAACAGAATAACGACGCAGCTTTGATTGCAAAAAGAAATAGCGTCGGTGTGCAAGGTAAGGGTAACTGGTTAGCGGTGCCACTGATCGCACAGGAGACTATTGTTGGCGCTATCATTATTTGTGCAACAGAAAAGGACAGCTATTCAAAAAAAGATATCAAGCTGATGGAGTTCGTTGCAGAGCAGATTACTGCGACAATCGAACGCAAAGAGTATGAGCAGAAACTTCATCATTTAGCCAGTCATGACTGGCTGACCGGATTGCCCAACCGCTTGCTGTTTAATGACCGACTTGATGTGGCAATTAAGCGCGCTAAGCGTGTGAATGAACAGTTGGCTCTGCTGTATATGGATCTTGATGGTTTCAAAGAAGTGAATGACACTTTCGGTCACTCCAAGGGGGATCTCTTATTAAGCAAGGTAGCGATCAGGATACAGGCCTGCGTTCGTGAGTCAGATACTGTGGCAAGAATGGGCGGAGATGAATTTACCGTGTTGCTGACGGAACTGCATGCTGAGGGTGACACTGAGCTGATTGTCGATAAAATCCGGCAGGCATTTATAGAACCTTTTGTGTTGGATGGAGCCGAGGTGGCGATTGGGATCAGTATCGGGATTGCCATCTACCCCAGCAGTGGTGAGGATAGTGAAGCCCTGCTGCGAAATGCTGACAGGGCCATGTATGATGATAAG
This sequence comes from Kangiella sp., assembly GCF_014762745.1. Taxonomy (GTDB): domain Bacteria; phylum Pseudomonadota; class Gammaproteobacteria; order Enterobacterales; family Kangiellaceae; genus Kangiella. The sequence continues at coordinate 10,584 of NZ_JABURJ010000059.1, read as the reverse complement.
CGTCACAATAATTCGAATAAAATATAAGAATAAATACTTTGGAGTTTGCGTGGTGTAGTAATTAAACGAAGATACGCATAGTATCGAATGATAAAAATGAGACTGGGGGAAATCATGAGCAACTTAACGAAAACAAAAGATCTGCTAGGACTGCTGGCATGGCTTATTTTGGCATTTGCTACAGCAACCATCGGCGCCATTGCATCAATTGATGCAGGTCAGTTTTATAGCCAGTTGGATCAGCCTTCATGGGCTCCGCCGGGCTGGTTGTTTGGTCCGGTATGGACGGTTCTTTATTCTTTCATGGGTATTGCTGCCTGGCTGGTTTGGCGAGAGCGTTATAACTTGAATGCATCGCTGAAAAGAATTCATGCGGCATTAACCGTGTTCGTGTTACAGCTTATTCTGAATGCCATGTGGAGCTGGTTATTTTTTGGCTGGCATGTGGGTGGCTGGGCTTTTGTAGATATCGTACTCTTGTGGATCTTCATTGGCTTTACCCTGGTAGGGTTTTTACGAGTCAATAAATGGGCCGCATTGCTGCTGGCCCCCTATTTACTATGGGTGCTATTTGCAGCAATACTCAACTATGCTGTCTGGAAAATGAACCCTGCTTTGCTGGGATAACAACTTCAATAGTCGCACAGTAAACTAGAAAACCTTACAATGAGCGCCATTAGTAATAACACACAGAAGTCATGTTAGAAGTTATTATTCTGGCGCTCGCCTTAAGTATGGACGCCTTTGCGGTGTCCATTGGTCTTGGCTCGAAACCTGTTGAAAGTCATAAGAAGCTCGCCATCTGGGCCGCAGTTTATTTTGGTCTGTTTCAGGGTCTGATGCCGCTGATTGGTTATCTCGGCGGCAAGGGGCTGCTTGGCTGGATAGACGTTTATGCGCCCTGGATCGCTTTCCTGCTATTACTCTTCGTTGGCGGAAAAATGATCTTTGAAGCCTTTGCGGAGGGCATTGAAGAAGATGTTTGTCAGATTACTCAAAGAGTGATGTTGACCCTGGCGATTGCTACCAGCATTGATGCCATGGCCGCTGGTTTTGCCCTGAACCTGTTACAAGCTAACCCTTTCATTGCCTGTGTCATTATTGGTGTCATTACCATGGTGATGAGTACACTTGGGGTCTTTATCGGAAAACGCAGTGGCACCTGGCTGGAAAGCAAAGCGGAGCTGCTGGGTGGTGTGATATTGATCCTGATAGGCATCAAGCTTGTGTTAAGCTAAGCCATTAATTCTTGCTGCAAACGAATCAAATATAGAGCAGAAAAAAGATGTTACGTACCTATAAATTAATATCAGCTTTACTACTCATAATAGTTAGTCTGTTAGTGGTGATGCCTGCCCAGGCGGTAGAGGCAAACTCCGAGCTGGATGCTGTTAGCAGTTTTGACTGGGCCTTATTGGCGATTTATATCCTGATAGCAATATTATTCTCATTCTTATGTTCAATTGCTGAAGCGGTACTGCTTAGTATCACACCATCTTATATTGAGCACTTACAGGAAAAGAACCCAAAGCGTGCCAAGGTGTTGCGTACCTTGCGCATTACCAGTGTTGATCGATCGCTGGCTGCTATTTTAACGCTCAATACCATTGCCCATACGGTGGGTGCTATTGCGGCAGGCGCACAGGCAACCATTGTATTTGGTAGTGCCTGGATTGGCCTTTTCTCAGTGATTATGACTTTGGCAATTCTGTTCTTTTCTGAGATTGTGCCAAAGACCATTGGGGCGGTGTACTGGAAGCAACTGGCCTCGATTACAGCGATTTATGTGCAGTGGCTGATCAAGATCCTTTATCCTCTGATCTGGCTATCTGAAATGATCACCAAATGGATATCGCATGGTAAGAAGCAGCATATTTTCAGCCGTGATGAGTTTCTGGCAATGGCTGGGCTGGGAGAAAGAACGGGTGAAATTGATAAACATGAATTCAGGGTGGTCAGAAACCTGTTTCGCTTCAGGCAGTTACGAGCTAAGGATATTATGACGCCTCGTACCGTAATGGTATCTCTCCCCGCCAGCGCAAAAGTGGAGGATGTGTTTCAGCAGGTGTTGAATACCCGATTCTCAAGGCTTCCTATCTATAGTGAAGATAATGACGACATTACCGACTTTGTGCTTAAAGACGATATTTTAATGACTCAGGCCAAGGAGCATGGTGCAAGAACGCTGGGACATCTGAAACGCAAGTTAATGGTGGTGTTGGCCGAAATGCCATTGCCGGACTTGATGGAAGTGTTGCTCAATGAGCGACAGCATATTGCTCTGGTGGTGGACGAATATGGCCAGACATCCGGTCTGGTGACGCTCGAAGATTTAGTGGAAACTTTGCTTGGTCTGGAGATCATGGACGAGATGGATGAAGTTAAAGATATGCAGCTGCTGGCTCGCCAGCAATGGCGAAAGCGGGCACAAAAAAGGGGGCTAATCATTGATGATGAGCCTGAAAGCCACTAAAACAAGTCAGAATTGACAAAAATTGTCAGTAAACAAGTCAAAATTAACTTGAAGCAGGTCGCATTGCTACATTCTATCAACCAAATAGATGCTAATTGCAACATTTAATAACCTATTGATTTGTAAAACTAAAAAAGAGTGATTAGAGTAAAAATTACACATTAGACCAAAAGATGTAAAAAATACTGACACTGTGATCTGTTTCTCATTATGATTCTCTGCTAGAGTGTAAAGAGGTCAGACATGAGGAAACCCTATGGCTCATAGTAATCGAGTTACTCAGGCGGCTGCCTCGATTGTAAATTGTGAAAGGAACTCCACGTGCCAAGCGAGGCAACTTTCCCTGTTTTATTATCTATACTCGCCTTTGTGGGCGGGAATCCTGCTGTATTTAATCAGTAGCACCTTAGCATTTGCCGGACATAAGCCTTTAAATATCAAAGGGAGTTTTGATGATCAGTTAGAGAATCAGACCGTTGAAATCCAAGGGGAAAAATCAAAGCAGTTAACGCCTGAGCAGCAGGCATTTGATGATTTCGTCGATAAGATCGAGTCAGGGGAAATAAAGCTGAAAACGCAACAGGATTTTGATCAGCAAGTTGAGAAAATGGCAAAACTGGTGCCAGAAGGGGATGAAGATAGACGCTTATCTTATGTTTATTATCAATGCATACTTGGCAGCATGTTTGATCCTCGTAAAGGAATCAATATTGCTAATGACATGATAAGCAATGCCAAAACAAGAGCTGATCGTCTTGAAGAAGGTGTTCTCTATTTGTGCTTGTCTAATTATGAAGCGCGCTCTGGTGAAATTTCTCAGTCGATGCAGACTATCGAAAAAGCACTGGATGTTGGCATAGAGCTAGACGATAACGAATTGATGGCTGACGCTTACGTGAGCCGTTGTGGAATGCGTTCGCTAATTGGCGAAAATGATTTCGCGTTGCAGGACTGTGTTAAAGCAGAGCAGTTATATCGGGAGGAAGATTTACTGGAAGGTGCTGATGGCTTGATATTTGACATAGGGATAATTTATAGACGCTTGGGTTTTTTTGAGCGTGCAGAAAAGTATCTTAATCGCGCACAAGAAATCGTAGAGCAGGACGACTTAAAATTTGGCAAAATTCAAGTGTACTTGCAACAAGGTTTTATGGAAGAACAGCGTAACAATTTGGATCTGGCTATAGAAAAGTACCAGGCAGCTTTGAAAGTTGCACAGGAGGCGGAAATTGAAACACAGATGGTGCCAATAAGGATTGCATTGGCGGGTGGTTATAATTTGCAAGGAGAGCACGGCAAAGCCATTAAAGAGCTTGAGCTGGCGGAGGAAGCCAGAGAGCAACTAGGCAACATAAATTACGATGGAATGGCTGCCATGCAATACGGTATAGCGCTAAGTAATATTGAGCAACCACAACAGGCTGAAAAATTTTTTGTGGAAGCGGAAAATCAGATGCTCAGGGACAACAATAAGCGTTATCTGGCTTTGCTTTATGAAGCCTGGGCTGAAAGTTACCAGCGTGCAGGAAAAGATCAACAGGCTTTGGATAAATATCAGAAATTCATGGAGCTGCAAAAAGAGCTTGAACGCCAACGTTCCGATCAGCAAACACAAGTTCTGCGATTTGAGTATGACAGTGAAAAGACTGAGCTTGAAAATGAGCAGCTGCAAAAAGAGCAGAAGCTTAAAGATGAGCAGTTGAAGTCGCTGGAAGCGGCACGCAAGTGGCAAATACTGGCCATAATACTGGGTGGTTTACTAACGGTAGTTCTGATCTGGTTCTCGATGCGACAGGTCGCCAATTCACGTAAATTTAAACAGTTGGCCTATACCGATAGTCTGACCGGGCTTGCTAACCGTCGTCAGATTGAGCGTGCTTTAAAAAAGGCCATGGAAAATGCCAACGAATCAGAAAAGCCGTTGAGCATCCTGATGTATGACATTGACCACTTCAAAATCATTAATGATCGTCATGGTCACTCGGTAGGCGATATTGTGCTGACAAACCTATCGAACTTCAGCAAGGACTTGCTGCGTGATAATGATGTGCTGGGCAGAACCGGCGGGGAAGAATTCCTGGCTATTCTACCGAACGCCAATCTGGATCAGGCGATCCAGGTTGCTAAGCGATTGCAGCGCGAGGTTGACCTCAAACAATACACGGATATTGAAAGCGATTTAAACGCGACTATCAGCGTTGGGGTAACCGAATTTAAGCCTGGTGAAAATATGGATCAGTTGTTGCACCGTGTTGATGAGGCGCTTTATCAGGCCAAAGAAAATGGTCGTAATCGGGTTGAATATGTGATTTAGAAATTGTTAAAAATGAGGGGTTAGATCACTAACCCCTCATTAACTCTATACCAGCCTGTAAGGCTGAAACGAGACTTGCTGGCAGGTAACACTTCATGCGGAAACACTTCACTTAAGAACACCACTAAAGTACCAAATTCGGGAATCACCGTTTCAATTGGTGTTTTTTCACGTTTGCGATAGATCAAAAGTTCACCGCCATCTTCTGCATTCCATTGTGGATTAAGATACAGAACCGTGGTCAAACGACGATTAGTGCTACCGCGGAAAGCATCAAGATGGCGCTTATAGAATGCACCTTCCGGATAATGAGCAAACATACACTCATAATCAAATAAACCAAGAAACAGGTGGCGATTAAGGCGCAACCTTAGTTCTTCAATCCAGCTAAAATAGTCTTGTGCAAAGGATTGATTGGGCTCAAGCCATTGGATCTGATCCGTACGCACAAATTCATTGGTATGAAAATCCTGCTCACGGCCAATTCCAGCCAGATCAAACTGATGCGGGTTGCTGTCGATTAGCCCCGTGAATAAATGATTCAGGGTATCAAGTGGTAAGGCATTTTGCAGAACGATATAACCCTTGTCGGTGATAGCATCACAGATACGACTAAAGATATCGTTGTCAAAAAAGCCAGTCGAACTGGAAGAAACGGACTTTAATGCTTGGTTCAATGCAGTCAAACCTCAAGAATACTATGCGCGCTTTATACTCCAAAATGAGGGCTTTGTGAACAAAAATTATACACAAAGAACTGTTGGGTATGGGCTCAGTCGCATTTCAGTCCCAGCTGATTTAGACTTAATGGCATTAACCTGTAGATTGAGCTAATTTCAATGAGCTATAAGCAAGATGTCGCTGAATTAATTGGAAATACGGATTTATTGAAAATTCCGTCACTGTCAGAGCTGACCGGCTGCGAAATATTGGTCAAGTGCGAATTCCAGAATCCTGGGGGCTCAATAAAGGATCGTGCTGCACTACAGATGGTGCAAGATGCTATTGAGTCAGGTGAGCTGAAACCGGGCATGACCATCGTCGAAGGAACCGCGGGTAATACAGGCATTGGGCTGGCAGTGGTGGCCAAAGCGCTGGGCTTTAAGATGCTGACCGTGATGCCAAAAGGCCAGACCCCAGAGAAGGAAAAGATGATTGCCTTGCATGGTTCAGAACTGATGCTGGTAGATCCTTGCCCATTTGCCAATCCAAATCACTTCTATCACACGGCGTGTCGTCTGGCAGAAGAGAATGAGAACTACTGGTGGGCCAATCAGTTTGAGAACACCAGTAATGCCAAAGCTCATTATCAACATACCGGTCCGGAAATCTGGCAGCAGACTAAAGGCAAGATTGATGCGCTGGTGTCTGTATCTGGCACCGGTGGCACCATTGGTGGTAATTCCCGATATTTAAAAGAACAGAACCCTGAGCTGGACGTGTGGTCGGTGGACCCTGACGGTTCGGGCATCTATCACTACTTAAAAACCGGCGAATATAAGGCGCAGGGCAGTTCATTCACTGAAGGCATTGGCATCATGCGCACGGTGGCCAATTTTGCTCAGGCTAAAATCGATAAAGGCATAACTTTGCCCGATCAGGATCTGGTCACAGTATCGAGAGCAGTCAGGAATAATGATGGGCTGGTGCTGGGCAGTAGCTCAGCGCTAAACGTGGCTGGCGCACTCTTTGCCGCAGCCAAAAGTGGCCCGGGAAAAATTATTGTCACCTTTGCCTGTGATGCAGGTGAGCGTTCCTATTCAAAACTGTGGAACCCGGATTTTCTGGCCGAAAAAGGCATCCGCGATGATCTTGAAACCATTGAACAGATGTTTAAGCGTTATCAGGCAATGGATGATAGTGTGATTGTCAATGTAACTGAGAGGGGATGAGTATGCAGCAAAAGCCCCGTTTAAAATTACTTGATGCACAGCTCGATGTGCATAAACTGGCATCGGTGATGCAACTGGAAGATCTACAAGGAAACTGGTTTTTATCCTCGACCGACGAAGAATTATCGCTAGTTTGTGAAAGCCTGAATCGAGAGCTGATAAAAGACTCGGTACAGAAAAGCGAACTCAACTGGCGCTCAATAAAAGTTGAAGGACCGCTCGATTTTGAAATGACGGGGGTGATTGCAGCTCTTAGCCAGGAACTGGCAAAAGCGGAAATACCCATCTTTGTCGTTTCCACTTTTGATACCGACTATGTGCTGGTAAAGGAAAGAAACCTTGCCCAAGCCCTGGTAGTGTTGAAGAAAGTGGGCTATGTGTTTGTTTAAATAGAGGAAGTTGCAACGGCAAGCTGATTTTAGCTGAAATTGCAAATCGGTCAGCAAAATGGAAAAGTAGCGAGAATAGGCGAAATAAAGCAATAATAAGCGCATGTTAAGGAGATTTAGCAGCATTACTCAACAAATTCGATGTTTATCCCATTTTGTCACCAAACCGAATATAAAAATAAAGGGGCTGATCCAGATAACTAGAATTTAGTAAAATCTGGAAATGAAGAAAAGTAGACTAAGCCAATACAAACAAAACCGCCTTATCGAGCACTTTGTGGCTGGTACAACAGCTCGTTGTGCTGCCCAGTTGATTGGCGTAAATGTTAAGACAGCTATTTACTATTATCAGCGTTTAAGGCAGTTGATTTTTAAGTATAGTGAACCATCAGAGCAGCTACTTGGTGAGGTTGAAGTTGACGAGAGTTATTTCGGTGGTAAACGCAAAGGAAAACGAGGTCGAGGCGCAGCAGGTAAAATACCAGTGTTTGGCCTTTTAAAGCGTGGAGGCAAGGTTTTTACGGTGATTATACCCGATGCTAAAGAGCAGACTTTGCTTCCTATTATTCGTGACAAAGTGAAGCCAGACAGCATTGTTTATACTGATACTTTTCGCAGCTATAACGCGTTGGATGTGAGTGAATTTAAGCACTATCGAATCAACCATAGTCAGTTGTTCGCAGATAAGCATAATCACATCAATGGAATAGAGAATTTTTGGAACCAGGCAAAGAGACATTTACGCCAGTTTAATGGTATTCCGAAAGAGCAGTTTCCACTCTATTTGAAGGAGTGTGAGTGGCGATTTAATTACAGTGACCCAAAGTTTCAATTAAAGCAATTAAAACAATGGGTTAAAGAAGAAATGGGTTAGTTATCTGGATCAGCCCCTATTATAATCATCACGCGTCGCCACTCCGTTAGCCAATGCTTATTCTTTAGGAAATATTACGGATATTTATAAAGACATGCCGCACCAGCAATCTGATGCGGCATGTTAGTGAGTTACTTTAGATCAAATCGATCGGCGTTCATGACCTTGCCCCAGGCGGCAACAAAGTCTTTAACAAACTTTTCCTTGTTGTCGTCCTGAGCATAGACTTCAGCCAGTGCTCGAAGAATTGAGTTTGAACCAAACACCAGATCTACACGTGTTGCCGTCCACTTTGCCTTACCGGTTTTACGCTCACACACTTCGTACAGATTATTACCGGTTGGCTTCCAGGTGTAATTCATATCGGTTAAGTTCACAAAGAAGTCATTGGTCAAAGCACCTTCCTGATCGGTAAAGACACCATGCTTACTGTTGCCATAGTTGGCGCCTAACATACGCATACCACCAATCAGTACCGTCATTTCAGGGGCTGTCAGCCCCATCAGTTGCGTACGATCCAATAACATCTCCTCTGGGCTAACCACATAATCTTTCTTCACCCAGTTACGATAACCATCGTGCAAAGGCTCCAGCGGTTCGAAGGACTTAACATCCGTCATTTCGTCAGTGGCATCACCGCGTCCTGGCGTGAATGGAACCTCAATACTGAACCCTGCCTTTTTAGCAGCTATCTCTACACCAACGTTACCTGCTAAGACAATGACATCCGCAATACTGGCACCGCTGTCTTTAGCAATCGGTTCAAGAACTTTCAGTACTTTAGCTAACCGTTCAGGCTCATTAGCCTGCCAATCTTTTTGTGGCGCTAAGCGGATACGTGCTCCATTGGCACCACCGCGAAGATCCGAACCGCGGAAGGTTCTAGCGCTGTCCCAAGCCGTCGCTACCATGTCACTAACTGACAGTCCGCAGGTTTTGATTTTCTCTTTTACCACTGCAACGTCATAATCCTTATTGCCCGCTGGCACCGGATCTTGCCATATTAAATCTTCTCGTGGCGCATCAGGGCCGATATAGCGCGATTTAGGCCCCATGTCGCGGTGTGTCAATTTGAACCAGGCGCGCGCGAATACTTCCGAAAAGTATTCCGGATCCTTGTAGAACTTCTCTGAAATTTTGCGGTATTCAGGATCCATTTTCATCGCCATATCCGCATCGGTCATGATTGGAGTTGTTCGAATGCCAGGGTCTTCTACATCAACCGGTTTATCCTCTTCCTTGATATCAATCGGCTCCCACTGCCATGCGCCCGCCGGGCTTTTCTTCAATTCCCACTCATGATTGAGTAGCATTTCAAAATAGCCGTTGTCCCATTTGGTTGGATGCGTAGTCCAGGCACCTTCAATACCGCTGGTCACTGTATCGCGACCGATACCTCGCTTGGTTTTATTAATCCAGCCAAGTCCCTGCTCTTCCAAATCTGCCGCTTCCGGATCCGGGCCAAGCAATTCAGCATCACCATTGCCATGACATTTACCGACTGTGTGACCGCCTGCCGTCAGCGCAACCGTTTCTTCGTCGTTCATGGCCATGCGCTCAAACGTCACTCGAATATCTTTAGCAGTCTTTAGAGGGTCAGGATTACCGTCTACACCTTCTGGGTTCACATAAATCAAGCCCATCATCACCGCAGCCAAAGGATTTTGCAGATCGCGCTCTCCTGAGTAACGACTATTTTCATTATCGCTTGGCGCCAGCCATTCTTTCTCCGATCCCCAATAGGTATCTTTCTCGGGATGCCAGATATCCTCGCGACCAAAGGCAAAGCCGTAGGTTTTAAGACCCATCGACTCATAGGCAATAGTACCTGCGTAAGTGATTAAATCTGCCCAGCTGAGCTTGTTACCGTATTTTTTCTTGATGGGCCATAGCAGGCGACGTGCCTTATCCAGATTAACGTTATCCGGCCAGGAATTGATAGGAGCAAAACGTTGATTACCGGTTGCCGCACCACCACGGCCATCAGCAATTCGATAAGTCCCTGCAGCATGCCAGCTCAAACGAATCATAAGCCCACCATAATGGCCCCAATCTGCTGGCCACCACTCCTGACTATCTGTCATCAATGCATGTAAATCTTTTTTTAGAGCCTCAAAATCCAACTTCTTAACTTCTTTACGATAATCAAAATCCTCACCCATTGGGTTGGTCTTTCTATCGTGCTGATGCAAAATATCGAGGTTCAGCGCATTAGGCCACCAATCCATATTCGATGTGCTGCTTTTTGTGACGCTACCATGCATCACCGGACATTTCTTTTCTGACATAACAACCTCCATTTACTCTAGGTTCCACTACTTCTTAATCATCAACTTCTAAGCGCTGTGTTTAAGTAGTCTCTAAAATCTCTTACCTGTTATAGCACAATGAAAATGACATTCTCACCTTAATCCGCAACTATTGACGCAAACTATGATCATGGTCATTTTTTTATATCAGAAAGGTTACACGCTTAGTTGTGTAGACACTTGAAAGGTATATCTATATAGGTGCTATATGAGTTTACATCTTTGTTATTATTGGCCTGAAGGACTAATCCTTTGGATACCTCCTAAATAAGTCACTCTGTAGTGGTCAAGTAAAACTGGCCACGGGTTTATAGTTAATCCAGTATTGTTGCT
>NZ_JABURJ010000055.1 GCF_014762745.1 Kangiella sp. | reverse complement strand
GTTGGCCAAAGTAAACTATAAGCTGGCAATAATATGATGATAAGCCGGTGATTTATCAGTCTTTTTCAATGACGAGGGGAGATATGCCTTTATTTGCTACCTCAAGCGGCATGTTGTTTGATCTGCTTAAAACAGGTGGTTGGACGATGGTGCCAATTACGCTGTGTTCTTTAATTGCTATGGGTATTATCGTTGAGCGCTTCTGGAGCCTGCAACGTAACCGTATTCTGCCGAAGCATCTGGTTGCTCAGGTTTGGACCTGGATTAAGAATGGTCAGTTTGATAAGACCAAGATGCGCGACTTGAAAAATAGCTCGGCGTTGGGTGAAGTTTTAACGGCCGGTCTGTTAAACCATCAGCACGGTCGTGCGGCGATGAAAGCCAGTATTAATGAGGCGGGGCGTGCAGTTGTAGTGCGTCTGGAACGTTTCCTGAATACTTTGGGTTCGATTGCTTTGGTGACACCGCTGTTAGGTCTTTTGGGTACTGTAATCGGTATGATTCGGGTGTTTACGGTGATTCGTGTGCAGGGTGTGGGTAATGCTGATGCTCTGGCAGGCGGTATCTCGGAAGCTTTGATCACAACGGCTGCCGGTATGGCTGTGGCAATTCCGACCTTGGTTATGCATCGTCACTTTACCCGTCGCGTTGAAGAGTTGGTCAGTGAAATGGAGCAGGAAGCCTTGAAGATGGTGGATGTTCTGCATGGCGAACGTGAAATTTTCACTGGTAACTAAGCCGACTAACGAGCAGGCCTTGTAACGAATATGTGGCAAAACAAGAAAAGAGAAGAGTTGCAGCTGAATCTGACACCACTGATTGATGTGGTGGTTTTGTTGCTGATTTTCTTTATGGTTTCGACCAGTTTTAAGAAAGAAAGCAAAATCAGTCTGGATCTACCGGAAGCCAATGGCGAAGTTGCTGAGCAGCTGCCGGAAGTTATTGAAATCAGTATCAATAAGGATGGCGAGGTGTTTGTTAATGGTCAGGGCTTGATTAATCGCCAACTAGAGACTATAAAGGACGCCATTACGCAGGTAGCCAATGATCCTGCAACCCCGCTGGTCATTAATGCAGACGCTCAGGCGCCATATCAGTCGGTGATTAGCGTTATGGACGCAGCAGGGCAAGTAGGTTTTAATAATCTGACACTGGCTACGCAACAACCGAAATCGGATACTCAAGACTAGTCGACTCATGACTGAACCAAAAAACTACACAGGCTGGGAAATTTACAAACGCCTGTTAGGCTTCACCAAAAAATACAAAGCGGTATTTATCGTTGGTGTGGTCGCGAACATTCTCTTTGCACTGGTAGAAACCTATTTTGTTAACTCGATTAAATACCTGATTGATGATGGTATTAAAGCGCGTGACAGCTACTTTCTATTGGTCAAAACGCCGCTCTTTATTATGGGCGCAATTTTCCTGCGCGGCATTTTCAATTTTGTCTCGGTTTACTGTATGGGCTGGGTGGGGCGTAAAGTCGTCCAGACTCTACGCGAACAGTTATACGAGCATTTCGTTCGTCAGCCGACTGAATTCTTCTCCAAGCGCGCTCCCGGTAATCTTTTATCGACCTTAACCTTTAATACTGAACAAGTTGCGGTGGCTAGTTCTGACGCCATCACATCAGCTCTGCGTGCTGGTGGCACCATTGTCTTTATTATCACTTTCATGGCGATTACCAGCTGGCGATTAACACTATTCTTATTCATTTTGGTTCCAGTCGTTGGCTGGGTGATTAAAGTCAGTGCACGCCGTTTGAAGAAAGTCAGTAGCAGTATTCAGAACGTAGTAGGTGATGTGACTCGAGCAGCCGAAGAATCCATTAAGGCCAATCAAGTTATTAAAATCTTTGGCGGTACAGAACGCGAAATTGAGAACTTCAACAAACAGGCTAATCGTAATCGTCAGCAGGATATGAAACTGATTGCGACCAAAGGGCTGGCATCGCCTGTCATTCAGTTTATTGCGGGTATTGGTTTTGCCGCCATTATGTATTTTGGCAGCCAGGAAATGCTTAATGATCGTATATCAGAAGGTGAGTTAATTTCCTTTATTACGCTGATGGCGATGATTCTGCGCCCATTAAAAGAAGTCAGCAACGTCAATACCCATTTGCAGCGCGGTATCGCCGGTGCGCAGAGTGTGTTTGATATTCTAGACCTGCCTAATGAGCCAGATGAAGGTAGCAAAGTGATTGATAAGGCTGATGGTTCCATTGAGTTCAAGCACGTCAGCTTTGGTTATAAACCTGATGAAAAGGTACTTAACGATATTTCTTTCAATGTGCCCGCTGGTCAGTCGATTGCATTAGTAGGTAAGTCAGGCAGTGGTAAAAGTACCATCGCCAGTTTGCTGCAACGTCTTTATAACATTAATCAGGGCGACTTGTTAATTGATGGAATTCCGATTCAAGAACTGACTCTTGATTCATTGCGTAAACAGATCGCTACTGTATCGCAAAGTGTAGTGCTGTTTAACGATACCATTCGTCATAATATTGCTTATGGCCGCATGGATGAAGTGTCTGATGAGGATATTATCAAGGCAGCTAAAAATGCTCATGCTTGGGAATTTATCGAGAAACTTCCACAGGGCCTGGATACGGTAGTCGGCGATAATGGTGTGATGCTTTCTGGTGGTCAAAGACAGCGTATCGCTATTGCTCGCGCCATGCTGAAAGATGCGCCGATTCTGATCCTTGATGAAGCCACTTCGGCATTGGATACTGAATCTGAGCGTCATATTCAGGAAGCCCTCGAAGAGTTGATGAAGGATAGAACGACCGTTGTGGTTGCTCACCGTTTATCGACTATTGAAAGCGCCGATAGAATCTTAGTGCTAAAAGACGGTGTGATTATCGAGTCAGGAAGTCACCAGGAATTGCTTGATAAAAATGGTGAGTACACCCGTTTATATCAAATGCAATTTAACGAATAAGCCGCGAATAATTAGCGAATAAGCAGGATAGGGCATGGCCATTTCCAAAAGCCAACAGTTTTTTGAGTCATTGTGGTACCGCAAAACTATCTGGTGGCTCTGGTTGTTCTGGCCATTCCATTTGCTGCTGAGAATCATTGTCTGGCTGCGCCGTTTCTTTTATCGAATTGGCCTTTTTAAATCCACTAAACTCAAGACTCCTGTCATCGTTATCGGCAATATCACTGTCGGTGGTACTGGCAAAACTCCTCTGGCGATTTACCTTCTGGAACTGCTCAAAAGCCAGGGCTATAAGCCGGGATTAATTAGTCGCGGCTATGGCGGCAAGTCTGAGCATTATCCTTTAACGGTAACCGAATCAACGCCAGCTTCGGAGTCAGGTGACGAACCTTTCTTAATTCGCCGTAGAACTCAAGTGCCAGTCGTGGTTGATCCTATTCGAGCACGTGGCGCACAACAGCTGGAAGCTCAAGGCTGCAACATCATTATTTGCGACGACGGCTTGCAGCATTATGCCTTGCAGCGTGATATTGAGATTGTGGTGATAGATGCTAATAGAAAACTGGGCAATGGCTGGCTGATGCCGTTTGGCCCATTGCGCGAGCCAAAATCACGCCTTAAACAGGCTGACCATATCATCGTCAATGGCAAAGACATGCTGCTTGAGCCGGAGCCTATTCAGGCCATTAATGACCATGATATTGAATTCAGAGAGCCTTTTACCGCAGTGGCAGCCATTGGGAATCCTGAACGTTTTTATAACACGCTTGAAGGCTTGGGTTATCAATTCGAGCGTCAGTCTTTCCCGGATCATTATCAATTTTCAAAACAGGATTTTGAGTCATTTCAAACCAATATCGTCATGACTGAAAAAGATGCTGTGAAATGCTTGTCTTTTGCTGATGAGCGTTTTTATTTTTTACCCGTTAGCGCTAAACTGTCTAAACAGTTTTTAGAGTCGTTAATGGAACAGATTAAGGCTATAACGCATGAATCATAAACTTTTAGATGTTCTGGT
>NZ_JABURJ010000064.1 GCF_014762745.1 Kangiella sp. | reverse complement strand
GCATTTTATTTGGGATAACCGCATGGGCCAACTTCGCCACAGCGGCCTCAACACCAGAAGATTGCGCAGCCATCACAGACGACGCCAAACGCCTCGCCTGCTATGACCAATTCCTAAAAAATAGAGCAGCTCCAGTAAAACCAGAACCGGCTGCACAGCCCGCTAAACCAGCAGAACCAGCCAAGCCGGCCATGCCGGAGCAAGCTCAACAGCCTGCACCGAAAGCCGAAGTTGTCAGCAAAAAAGATAAAGTCGATGAATTTGGCAGTGAGCGAATTAAAGAAGAGGAAGAAACCTTAGACAAGATCACCGCCACCGCATTGGGTGAGTTCACCGAATGGAAAAAAGGCCTGAAAGTCCAACTTGATAATGGTCAAGTCTGGGAAATCACCGACCTACGCCCTGGTTACTATAAAATCACCAACCCGACGGTAACCATCGAAAAAGGCTTTATGGGCAGCTATAAAATGAACGTCAAAGGCCGCAATAAAAGCTACCGCGTTATACGCGTCGAGTAATAGCTCCATTCTTACGGTAAGGTGGCCCTGGCACACTTCTCTGCTTAACGGGTGAATCAAATCCGAGCTCGGTAGGGGGCGACCCAATGTGGTCGCTCTTTTTGATCCAGGCGCCCCCTCACCTAACCACCGGCAAGTGCCATAGGATGGGTTAGCCAAGCGTAACCTATCAAAGAAGAGCAGATCCTGAAGTCACTGGATCCCGCGGTCACAGCCGCAGGATGGCGAATATGAAGTAAGGGCAAGGACCTGCCATTCGTACGAACAAGGGTCTACCTTTCGTACGGACAACTCATGAGTTGTCCCTACAAACCACATTTACAACATCCCAACCCTTTTGATCCAGGTCATTTCCCCTAAACTTTCTGTGGTTGTTTAGAAACCGGCTATCCCTCATAATATGTAGTCTTTCGATGGCAAGTTTTACTAATTGCCTGTTTCGAGCCACTCCGTCGCGAAAATTGCGCAAAAACAAGGTGTTATCAGCTGATGGGCGAGTAT
>NZ_JABURJ010000091.1 GCF_014762745.1 Kangiella sp. | reverse complement strand
GTTTGATAGCCTTTATGATGGTTAAGGTGTTTCTAACTGGCTTCTATTCTCGTCAGGATACTAAAACCCCGGTCAAGATCGCCGTTGTTGCTGTTGTCAGTAATATCGTCCTGAATCTGGCACTATTTAAGCCCTTTGGTCATGTGGGCTTAGCTGCCGCAACCAGTATTTCTGCCTTTATTAATGCTATTTTGCTCTATCGTTTCCTAAGTAAAGATAACCACTTAAAGCTCTCGAGAGAAAGCAAGCTGTGGATTGGTAAACTGGTGCTAGCCAGTGGATTACTGCTTCTAGGCCTTTGGTACACCGACTTCAGTATCGAACAATGGCAGGCCTGGTCTCGAATGGAAGCCATTGGCATGATTAGTGCCATTATTGCGGTGACTATCGTGTCTTATGCCATTCTGTTGGTAGTATTGGGTTTGAGACGCAAGGATTTTAGGATAGGTTAAAGTGAGTAATTATTGTTAAAAAGGGAGCTTTGGCTCCCTTTTATAATTGCTAACTTCTGGTAACTACTTGTATTCAACTAATTTCAACACCGCTTTATAGCGCGGTTGTTGGTGGCGCTCCAGATAATAGGTCAGCTCCTGTGTTTCTGGGTTGTACTCCAGCATCCAGACGTTACTTTCGGCTTCTGGAATCATCTCAAAGGTGTAGTCGTCAGCATGAAAAAACTGCTTATACTGAGTAGGTTGCTCTCCTTTGTAAGGTGCTGAATAGCCGCCATAAAGAGTTTGTTCATCTGGCAAACCGTCTTCATGGCGATGGTCATGACGTAATCGCAATCCGTTATCAGTTTTGAATAAGAGCCAGGTTCTGGACTTATCTTCACCTACCTGAAATGGAATGGATACATAACGTGGACCACAGCCGTCAATCGTGGCAACCAGCTTTTTGCCAGCAAAGTCATGATTGGGATCCTCGGGGTAGGCTGTTTCACCGACAAACTGGCTGCCGCACATACGGGAAAGGTTATCAAAGAAAGCGAGTTCTTCATCGGTTAAGTCATAATCTGGCGAGAAAAAACAGGCACAGCTACCGAGTAGCAGGCTTGATGCCAAGATGATTGTTGATTTTAACTGTATTTTCATGGAGTTAGACGATTCCTGTCGATGTTTGTTGAGTATTGATATCTTGGCAGTTTCTAAGGTTGGATTCAATTCTAATGA
Source organism: Kangiella sp. (assembly GCF_014762745.1). GTDB lineage: Bacteria > Pseudomonadota > Gammaproteobacteria > Enterobacterales > Kangiellaceae > Kangiella. The sequence continues at coordinate 138,906 of NZ_JABURJ010000091.1, read as the reverse complement.
AAATTGGCTAATTTATTGAAAGGTGGTTAATTCCTGACCCATTGTCCGCTATAATTGCCCGCTTTGATTGGCTCGGCATCAATGTCTGTTGCTTGGAGAAAATTGCGTTCATGCGCCTAATTCGTGGTCTATACAGTTGTCCTCAAAACCTGTTTAAGCAGGGCAGTATTGCGACTATTGGTAACTTTGACGGTGTGCACCTAGGACATCAGGCGATTATCAGGCGCTTAACGGACAAGGCCAAAGCGCTATCCGTGCCCAGTGTAGTAATCGTTTTTGAGCCACATCCTCAAGAATTTTTCCGCCCAGAGGCTGCACCAGCCCGGCTTTTTAAGCTGACAGACAAGCTACTGGCCCTAAAAGATTTAGGTGTGGATTACGTGTTGTGTTTGCGCTTTAATCGAGAGCTGGCTGAGTTAAGCGCTGAAGACTTCATTCGCCGGGTGCTGGTGGAGACGTTGCACGTAAAGCACTTGTTTATAGGCGATGATTTTAAGTTTGGCTATAAGCGAAAAGGCGATTTTGCCTTATTGCAGGAAGTCGCGAAGTTTCCGGTTGAAGCTAATCAGACAGTGACACAGACCATTGATGGTGAGAGCGTCCGAATTAGCAGTAGCCTGGTGCGACAGGCAATTGTTGATAATGATTTTGATCATGCCAAGAAATTGCTGGGGCGACCATATCGTTTTCGAGGCAGGGTAGCGCATGGTGATAAACAGGGGCGAACGATAGGCATTCCGACCGCTAATATTGCACTGAAACGGGTAAAGAGTCCTTTGCAAGGTGTATATGCGGTAAAGGTATATGGTGTTAAGGATGAGTCCATCAATGGTGTGGCAAATGTTGGGATTAAGCCAACCTTAAATGCCCGTAAAGAACGTCTTGAAGTTCACCTGTTGGACTTTGATGGCGATGTTTATGGTAAGCAGCTGACGATTGAGCCTGTCGCTAAAATTCGGGATGAACAGAAATTCAGTGGTAAAGACGAGTTAATTGAACAGATTAACCGTGATATTGAAAAGGCTCGGTTAACTTTGACCGACTAGATTATACATTCTGGTCTGGCCTTAAACATTTTAATTTAAACAAAACAGAGTAGTAGCTTAAATGAGCGATTATAAAGACACATTAAATCTACCGAAAACACGCTTTGAAATGCGTGGAAATTTGCCGCAACGTGAGCCAAAAATGTTGGCTGAATGGAGCAAAAACGATCTTTACGGCGAAATTCGTAAAGCTCGTGCAGGTCGCGAACAATTTATTTTGCACGACGGCCCTCCATACGCGAATGGCAATATTCACATTGGACACTCTGTTAATAAAATTCTGAAAGATATCGTGATTAAGAGTAAAACCTTGAGCGGTTTCGACAGCCCTTATGTACCGGGCTGGGACTGTCACGGTTTGCCGATCGAAAATAATGTTGAGAAGAAAGTCGGTAAAGCTGGCGACAAGGTGTCTCACGCCGAGTTTCGTCAAAAATGCCGTGACTATGCAGCGAAACAGGTCGATGGGCAAAAGACTGACTTCATCCGCCTTGGTGTCTTAGGCGAATGGGATAACCCTTATTTGACCATGGACTTTAAGTTTGAAGCTAACATTGTTCGTGCGTTATCCAAGCTGGTTCGAAATGGTCACTTATTCAAGGGTGAAAAGCCTGTTTATTGGAGTGTGGTTGGTGGCTCTTCGCTAGCTGAAGCTGAAGTTGAGTATCAGGACAAGACCTCGTTTTCAATTTATGTGAACTACCCAGTAAGTGATGAGCAGAAGTTTTTACAGGCTTTTGACTTTAATGGCGAACGGGGCGAAGGTGAAGTTTCAGTTGTCATCTGGACTACCACACCATGGACGCTACCATCGAGTCAGGCGGTAACCGTTCACGAAGATTTGGAATACGTTTTGGTTCAAGCTGAACGAGAAGGCAAAAAAGAGCGCCTTGTGCTGGCTCGTGAGTTAGTGGAAAGCGTCATGAAAGAGGCTGAAATTGAAAACTATTCAGTGTTGGCTTCGACTAAGGGCTCAAAGCTTGAAAATTTCGAACTGAACCATCCTTTCTACGATAAAACGCTGCCGGTGATTCTGGGTGAGCATGTCACGACTGATGCCGGTACTGGTCTAGTGCATACTGCGCCTGATCATGGTCCTGACGACTTCGTAGTGGGCAAAAAGTATGGCATTGGTTTATTGAATTATGTGATGGCAAATGGTGTCTTCTCGGATGAAACGCCTGTGTTCGCGGGCCAACATGTCTATAAAGTTGATCAGCCGGTAGTTGATCATTTAATCGAAAAAGGTCGTCTGTTACATCAGGATAAACTACGCCATAGTTATCCGCATTGCTGGCGTACTAAAACGCCGTTGATTTATCGCGCTACTCCACAATGGTTTATTTCCATGAGTCAGAATGGTTTGCAGGCGCAGGCCATGGAAGAAATCAAAAAAGTGAAGTGGGTACCTGAGTGGGGCGAAGCTCGCATCGAAAGCATGGTCGGTTCGCGTCCGGATTGGTGTATTTCGCGCCAGCGCACCTGGGGCGTACCATTATGCCTGTTCATTGATAAGCAAACTGGTGAGCCGCACCCTGATTCGGCTGACTTGATGGAAAAGGTTTCGGTTTATATCGAAGAAAAGGGTATTCAGGCCTGGTACGACCTGGATGCTTCTGAGTTTGTTGATGCCGATAAGTACGAAAAAATTGATGATACCCTGGACGTCTGGTTTGATTCGGGTGTCACGCATTACTGTGTGCTTGAAGCTCGTGATTATTTACGTCAGCCAGCAGATTTATATTTAGAAGGTTCGGACCAGCATCGTGGCTGGTTCCAGTCTTCGCTACTTACAGCAACGGGAATGTACGGTCATGCACCTTACAAACACTGTTTGACACACGGCTTCGTGGTCGATGGTAAAGGCGAGAAAATGTCTAAGTCCAAAGGCAATGTGATGGCGCCGAACGATGTCATCAACAAGCTGGGTGCAGATGTATTGCGACTCTGGGTATCTTCTGCGGACTATCGTGGCGAGATGGCGGTGTCTGAAGAAATCTTGAAACGCACTGGCGATACCTATCGTCGTTTGCGTAATACTTCGCGATTCCTGTTATCGAATCTTGAAGGTTTCGAACCCGCAAAAGACTTAGTGGCTAAAGATGATTTGCTTCCACTGGACCGTTGGGCAGTGGATTGCGCATATCAGGCGCAACAGGAAATCATTAAAGCTTATGATGATTATAATTTCTGGTTAGTGGCGCAAAAAATTCATCACTTCTGCTCAATTGATATGGGTAGCTTCTATCTGGATATCATTAAAGATCGTCAATATACAGCTAAAACCGGTTCGCGTGCGCAGCGTTCATGTCAGACCGCGATGTATCACATCATAGAAGCTTTGGTACGCTGGATGGCTCCGGTATTGAGTTTTACAGCTTATGAAATTTGGCCGCTCATTCCAGGCAAGCGCGAGTCTAACGTATTCGTGGCTGAGTGGTATGAAGGCTTATTCCGAATGGAAAATGCTGATATTACGCAGGCTGACTGGGCACTTATTTCACAGGTCAAAGATGAAGTGAATCGTGCACTTGAAGCTAAGCGTAAAGATGGGGCTATTGGTGGTTCGTTAGCGGCTGAAGTGACACTCTATGCGAATGATGAACTGTATGCCGTGCTGTCGAAATTGGAAGATGAGTTGCGTTTTGTATTCATTACTTCCCAGGCTCGTCTTGAAAAGGGCGAGGGTGGCGAAGCGACAGAAATGAAAGGCCTGCAGTTGAGTATTTCTAAATCTGATGCCGAAAAATGTGAGCGTTGCTGGCATCACAGACACGATGTCGGTCAAAACCCAGAACACCCAACCATCTGCACTCGCTGTGTTGAGAATGTGGTTGGAACTGGCGAAACACGCCATTACGCGTAAGGACTGAAGTGACAATGAAAAAATTGCCATTTAAGCAGTCTGGTTTAGTGTGGTTGTGGTTGACACTAATTTTATTGATTATCGACCAGGCAACTAAAACTTGGGCCAACTCAGCTTTGGCTCCGGTTCATGGTGGGCCCATTATTGAGGTGATGCCGCATTTTAATTTAAACCTGGCTTATAACTATGGCGCCGCCTTCAGTTTTCTGGGCGATGCCGGTGGTTGGCAGCGTTGGTTTTTTACTGCCATTGCGATTGGTATCAGTCTGTTATTGCTGTTCTGGATGTGGCGCACCGAATCGAGCAAAAAGCTTCCCAATATTGCCATGGCACTGGTACTGAGTGGTGCAATCGGTAATCTGATAGATCGCATGGTTTATGGTTATGTGATTGATTTTATTGATTGGTATGTGTCCATAGATGGATACCATTGGCCAACTTTTAATATTGCTGATAGCGTGATCCTGATAGGTGTAGGGCTCTTGTTGATTGATTCTTTTGTCAATCCAGAACATAAGTCCAAACCAGAAAAAGACGAGAAGAAATAATGAGAATTGAAGCAAATTCAAAGGCTTTAGTGCATTTTAATATTTTGCTTAAGGACGGCTCGGCGGCAGACAGTACGCGCGTTGGTGGTAAGCCAGTTTGGTTTATTTTCGGTGATGGCAGCCTGACTGATAAGGTTGAGTCACAGCTGCTCGGTGCGGAAAAAGGCGAAACAAGAAAGCTGGAAATTCATGGCTCCGATTTCTTTGGGCCGGCTAGTCCGGATAACGTTCATTTTATGGACATTAATCAGTTTCCGGTAGACTTGAAACTGGAAGAGGGCGCCATTATCGCTTTTGAGCAGATGGGTGGCGGTGCGATTCCAGGTATGGTTCGTGAAGTAAAAGGTCATTCGGTCAAAGTAGACTTTAATCATCCGCTGGCTGATCAGGACATTATCGTTGAAGTTGAAGTTGTCGATATTCGACACCAGGAATAAAAGATGGATATTGTTTTAGCTAACCCCCGCGGTTTTTGTGCCGGTGTAGACCGCGCAATCGAGATCGTTAATCGCGCGATTGAAATTTTTGGTGCGCCAATTTATGTTAAACACGAAGTGGTGCACAATAAGTTTGTCGTTGACGGCCTGCGCGAAAAAGGCGCCATTTTTATCGAAGACTTGAATGACGTTCCTGAAAATTCAACTTTGATATTCAGTGCTCATGGCGTGTCACAACAGGTTCGCCATGAGGCAAAAGAGCGTAATCTCAAGGTTTTTGATGCAACCTGTCCTTTAGTCACCAAGGTCCACATGGAAGTTTCTCGCCATAGCCGTCGTAATGAGGAATGTGTGTTGATAGGCCACAAGGGCCATCCGGAAGTTGAAGGTACGATGGGGCAGTATGACAATTTAGATGCTGGTATCTATCTGGTTGAGGATGAGCAGGATGTAGCGGATTTAGAGGTCAAAAACCCAGACGCCTTGTTTTATGTGACACAAACCACTCTATCGGTCGATGATACCCAGCGATTGGTTAATGCGCTAAAAGCTAAGTTTCCCAATATTCAGGGCCCTAAAAAAGACGACATCTGCTATGCCACGCAAAATAGACAGGATGCAGTCAAGCAATTGGCTGCGGAGTGTGACCTGATTTTAGTGGTCGGTGCGCAGAACAGCTCCAATTCCAGTCGTTTGCAGGAACTGGCAGAAAATCAGGGCTGTCGCTCCTATTTAATCAACAATGCTACTGAAATTCAGGCGAGCTGGCTTGAAGACGTCAAGAAAGTTGGCGTCACAGCCGGTGCCTCTGCGCCTGAAATATTGGTTCAGGACGTTATTCGCTATCTTGAATCTCAGGGCGGTTCTACCGCACTTGAATCAGAAGGTGTGGAAGAGAATATCGTCTTCGTGCTTCCTGCTGAATTACGAGTCGATTAACCGTTTCAAAGCCCTCTTAACTCACTGATTCCTAACATTTTCCCTTCCGTTAGCCGATAAATTTACCGTTTATCGGCTAAATCTTACCGTTTGTCTATTAGTTCGTGCTCTTGCTCCTGCGTTTTCGTATAACATACTGGTGAAAAACTTATTTTGGACCAGATAATGTTAAAGCAAAAATTCAAAACATCCGGACACCCCAAAGTGAAACCTGCATTCTCGAAACAGCAGGGTTTCAGTTTAATGGAAGTCCTGATTGCAATGATTATCATCGCAATTGGCTTGCTAGGCTTCCTTTCTTTACAACTGGCGTCAATCAACTCTAATCAGGAAGGATTAGCGCGTACCCAGGCGACATTGATAGGGCAGGATTTGGCAGCATCAATGCGAGGCAACCGCAAGTTTATCAATGATACTGACGGAACATTAAACCCCTATTTGAATAATGATGCTTACAATACTTGTACAAGTGAACCTCCTCAGGCTTGTGGAACTGCAGGCTCAAACTGCACTGCAACACAACAAGCCGAGTATGATGTATGGAAAGTATGCGCAACACTGAGCGGATTTGATGGATCTACTGCTGGCACTGTCGCTAATGATCCAATGATTGGTGGTCAAGTGCGTGTTTCTTGTAAAGATAGAGATACTTTGGATGGAGACATTTGTTCACCGGGTTCTACATTTAGTATTTTCACCTATTGGCAAACCGGTGCATTAAGGGAAGACGTGGGGCAAACCCAGGCAATCATTAGGAATGCTCGTTGTGATGCTTTGGCGCCAGGTGATGATTTTGACTGTACCGTAATCGATTTAATGCCTTAAGGAGCTACTCAATGATAAATTCTAAGATGATGAACTCCCTAAATAATAAGCAACAAGCATTCACCTTGATTGAATATATGGTTGCTATTGTTTTGGGCCTCATTTTGCTGGGTGGACTCACTTATTTATTTATTGGCATGAAGCGCTCCAATGAAACTCAATCAAGTATTGCTGCTATGCAAGAAAGTGGACGTTTTGCCATGTATTACCTTACCAATGACATTCAATATGCAGGTTGGGCTAACGTTGAAGAAAAAGGCTATGGCTTTTACACGTCCCCAGCCTTTGATTTTGCAGGAGGAACTACCGATGGTGGTTCTGCCTCAACAAGTGACTCGATTACCATTCGCTATGAAGCTCCCACGGACTGTCTTGGTGATGCCAGTGGTGGCATTGTTGAAAATCGTTATTATGTACAGGATGGGCAACTTATGTGTCAGGGAAGTGGTGGTGGTACGGCCCAGCCTTTGATAAGTAATGTAGATGCTCTGCATTTCCTTTACGGGATTGATACTGATGGTGACACTGTCCCCAACAAATTTGTAAGAGCGGATCAGGTAGCAACTAATGAGCGTGAGTCAATTGCTGCGGTGAAAGTCACACTGATCCTTTCTTCAAGCAATGATATCCGCCCAGATACGAATGCTCAAAGTTTTAGTGTGATGGGACATGATGACACTTATGATGTGAGTGACAAGAAAGCTCGAAAGATTTTTTCGACTACTATATCGGTCCCGAATAAGCCTGAATTCGTAATTACCACTTAATGTGATGGAAAGAATTATGAGAAAGCAATTACCCAAAAATCAAGGTGTGACCTTAGCAATGGTTCTCATCTTTTTATTGATACTAACCGTATTAGGCGTTGCCAGTATGTCCGACTCGGTTATCCAACAAAAATCCTCAACCAATGTTTATCTAGAAAATGAAGCATTTCACGTCGCCGAAAGTGCGGTGAGTGCCACTATCTACTGGGATGAAATTGCAGGCAATGCTCTGTACGGCACTGACACTTCTGAAACAGAGGTTGGACAAGAATATTGTTTAGGAGAAAGCGGTATTTTAACTGCGGTTGATGATGGTACAAGTTGTGCGACAGCCTTTGAAGGTTATGCAAATGTTATTGCTTACTCTCGGGTTGAATATCTTGGTTGCGGAACCTGTCCTAACTTTGAGTTGGGCGTGTCGCCAAGCATTGGTTGTAATGCCTGGAAGATTACTGGCGATGCAACCGTCGCTGAAAAAACAAATGTTGCTGTTCAAAGTTGGGTCACCAAAGTAGGTGGCTGCTTTACAGCGGGCAAAGATTTAGAATTAACTCTATAAGGTGTTGCTATGAAAAAGTTTATATCGCAATTGCTTAAAGGTGCGCTACTTGGACTTTATGTAGCATCGCCTTTTATGTTTAGCTCGGTACAGGCTGATGATACTGAGGTTTACTTCCTTGATGGTAACTCGTTAGCGTTACCCAAACCAAAGATTATGATTGGTCTGGATTACTCTTCTGCCATGAATGGTGGAGGTTTACTTGACCAATTAAAGTCAGCTTTGAACAAGTTAGCGAATGACCCTACCGTCAGCGAAAAAGTTGATTTAGGTTTAACCTTAATAGGCAAAGGACCAGGAAATAAGGGACCAGAAGCTGCTGTTGTTTACCCTACGATTGCTTTTGATGCTCCTACTAGCCCAACCTTTCAAGAGGTTGTTGATTCCTTGAGTCTAAGCAGCACTATTTCGGGTAATACTCCAACTGTTCAAGGTATGTCCGAAATTGCCCGTTATTTTACTGGCAGCGTCCCTAAATATGAGACTACTGGAACGCACCCTAGAGCAATTTTTGATGGCCGCTATACCGGTAATAATGATCCTGGCTGTACTAATGCCATGGTTGTTCTTGCTCGAGGTCAGATCAATGGTAGCGAGTGGCCAGGTGATGTCGCGAGTATTGTGCCTGAATCTTATTGTGGCGGCGACTGTGATGACTCAGATTTAGTTCGCTATATGAGAGAAGTTTTGAATGTGCAAACCTACTCGATTGACCCAGGCGCAACTGGTAAAAATGCTGCCAATTTAGATAACTGGGCTAGAGAAGGCGGTACGCAGCAAGCGATCGATTATGATGCGTCAACTCCTTGTGAAGCAGAAGGTGGTTTATGTCAGATTCTACGCGACATTATTGAGCAGGTAGCAGCTCAGGGCACCAGTTTCGTTCAGGCGGGTGTTACCGTGAGTCAACAGAACCGTTTGAATCATGATAATCATTTATACTTTGCGCAGTTCCAGGCAGATAACATTGCCCGTTGGCCTGGCAACCTGAAAAAATACAAAATTAGTAGCGGGAACCTGGTTGACCAGCCTGGTGATCTGGCAGTTAATCCAGACACTGGTTTGTTTAACGAGGAAAGAGATGATTTAACTAACCAAATAACAACATCGTGGAGTATCTGGTCTGATGCCGCTGATGGCAACCAAGTAGAGCTGGGTGGCGCAGCATCAGAGTTGGATCGTTTCTTGGTAAGCAAGCAAGATCCTTACTTCCCTCAGTATAATACTTATGTTGATTGGACAAGAAAGCTCTATACAGATATCAATGGTGCACTTAGCTCTGTTAAAGATTCAACCACCAAGTCTGATTTTCTGATGGATGCGAAAACCGATGAGGAGTTCCAGGATATTAAGGACAGAACCTTAGGATTCAGTCGTAAAGATGTGGCTATTCAATTGGATGCTCCATTATACGATGCCGATGGTGTGTTAGTGGCTGAAACACAGTATGTGATTGAGGATGTGGCCCAGTCTGAGCGATTAGTTGGTGATCCATTACACAGTGTTCCTAAAGTAGTTCAATACAATGATTACGACGATGCTACTGATGATAAGTCGGTTGTATTCATGGGCACTAACCTGGGTTATCTACACGCCTTTGATATTAGTGACGGTGCCGAGCTGTGGAGTTATATACCCTACGAACTGTTAGGAAAGATGAAAGATTTCCTTGTGGACATTCCAATTGATGGTAATTCTTTCTTGCATAACTATGGCCTAGACGGTGAGATTTTTATTGCTCACGCTGACTCTAATGGCAACACGCGTATCGACTTAGCGGACAACCCTGCTACGGAGGCAGTGGAAACAGCTGAAAAAGCATTACTGTTTATTGGTATGCGTCGTGGTGGTAATAACTATTATGTGCTGGACATCAGTACACCAAACCAGCCTAAATACCTGTTTAAGATTGAGGGTGGAAGTTCTGGTTTTGAGACACTAGGGCAAACTTGGTCTACTCCTCTGGTAACAAACATCGTTGATGCCAGCCAGCCAAATGGTGTACGGACAGTAGTTATATTTGGTGGTGGTTATGATACCGCTGCTGATAAGTTATTTGATCATGATGGAGATGGTTCAATTGATCATGACTTAAAAGGCACTCACTTTGTTGATGAAAATGGCAACGTTGATGACACGCCTTATGATGGAAGTGTAGAGAAGGGTAATGATGTCTTTATCTATGATATCAACAGTAAGTCTGTATTGTGGAAGTTATCTGATAACTTACCAACCATTTACTCGGACTTATCTGCAGTACCCGCAAATATCCGTGCCATTTCTTTAAATAATGACACTACTGTTGATCATTTATATGTCAGTGATATAGCTGGGCAGATATTCCGCTTGGATATTTTTGAAGATGAAACTGATGGTTTTAAAATAACTGGCGGTCAAATTTTTGATGCAAATCATGGTGTACTGACAGAAAAAGATAAGGCTCGATTCTTCTATGCTCCTTCAGTAGCCTTTATCCCTCGCCCGAATGGTAATTCATTTGTCGCAGTTGCTGTAGGAACTGGTTATCGACCACATCCTTTGAATACTGTGATTCAAGACCACTTCTTTATGCTAAGGGATACAGGCGTACTTCAGGAAACTCCTACTTACGATTTGATTACCTTTAAATCAGGAGAAACTGATGGAGACTTGTTGGATGTGACTGACAAAGTTAATCCAAACAATAGTCCCGATATCGTTGCTGCTCAGGAACCAGCTGACCCAACTGCAGAGAGTAAAGACGGTTGGTACATTCGCATGACCGGTCTTCAGATTGCGACTACTAACCCAGATGGCACTGTCAGCAACAAGGATTACCAGGGTGAAAAGGTTATATCAGAAGCTCGTATTCTATTTGGTAAAATTGTTTTCACCTCTTACGTACCAACTTATGATTTTGGTACTGTTATCTGCTCACCAGTAGTTGGTAGTGGTAAGTTGTATGGTGTTAACCTGATTGATGGTACATCATTCTTTGATTTAGAGAATAGAACCATTAACCTGATTAGTGATGGTATTCCTCCAATGTTCCAGTTGTTGTATACAAGTGGCGCAAACACTTCGGGTGGCGACGATGCAGCATTTATTGGTCTAGTTGGTAACGAGGTCATAGATGATGCCTTTACGGAGGCGCTAACCAAGGGTTATGATGGTGTTATTCGTGTTAACTGGCGGAAGAAACCTGATGATGAGTAAGCAAGAGATTAAAGCATTTACCCTCATCGAACTGATGACAACGATTGCAATTGTAGCCATTATGGCTGCAATTGCCGTTCCGGGTATGAGAAATCTGATACTGAATAATCGCTTGGTCGGTTTCAGTAACGATATTGTCAGCTCGGTATCCGCAGCTCGGAATGAAGCCATTGGCTCACGTCAGCAGGTTGGTATTGAGCCAAATGGTGGCGATTGGTCTCAGGGTTGGCGCGTGTTCGTTGATGCCAATGATAGTGGTACATTCGATGCAGGCGAAGAAATTGTCAGAGAGATTGAAGCATATCCAAACTCTATGAGTGAAAATGCTTCTCCAGGCACTAATATCGTATTTACCTCAAGAGGTATTATGAGTAATCTAGGTGGCTGGGGTACCTTGACTCTCTGTGATGATCGTGGCGCAGGACGCTCGATTAATATCGCAGGTGCCGGTAATGTAACGGTAAAAAAACTTGATATTGGGGAGTGTTAACCTTGAATAGAAATAAAATTAAAGCATTTACCTTAATGGAAGTCATGATCGTTGTCGCGATCGTTGGTATTTTGGCAGCTATTGCTGTTCCAATGTATACCGAGCAGGTGAAAAAAGGTAAACGTAACGATGCGATGCAGGCTTTATTGGCCGCTTCAGAAGCAGTGGAGCGTTATAAGGCAGCAAACTTTACTTATGATAGCCTTGATGATTTAAGTACCGTATTTAACACTACGGTACCCACAGATGGTGGTACAGCATATTATACTTTATCTATTAACACGCCAAGCGCTACACAATATACTATAACTGCTACTGCAACTGGCTCAATGGCGGGTGATGGCAATTTGACCATTAATCATGCCGGCCAAAAAACTTATAAGGGTAATCCAGGTTGGCCAGACTAAATTAAGAAACTTTCATACCTCCTAAATTCCTAATCGTTATATTGTATCCAACCCGTTCTGTGAACGGGTTGTTTTTTATACAAAACACTACATTTCTAATACAGATCACAAATAGTGCACACTTCTTGAATCTCTAAAATATCTCCGGCAATTGGTGAAAAATTAACCTGTTGAGGGAGTTATGGTCAGGGGTAGTAAGGTAACAACAAGGGTACGCACAGTATCAGCCACACAGAAGAGTTTTCAGAAGCCTGCTGGTTTTGGTTTCATTGAAACCTTTGTCAGTATCATTTTGTTAGCGGGCTTTTTGTTAAGTGCCTGCCACCTATTACTTAATTTATTCTCATCAAAGTTATTGGATCAGTCTGCATCTAAATTCGTAAATACTTTTCAGTTTGCCCGTCAGGCCGCCATCGAAAGCAATTCAAAGGTCATGGTGAGAGCAGTTGCAAACAACTGGTCTAAGGGTTGGGAAGTCTATGCAATCCCGTCAAGCAGTATTTCAGGACAGAAAGCAGTATCTGAACAATCACAGCTTCTTCTTAAGCAGATTGAGCTAGAAGAGGTTATCAGTGTATCCAGTGACGATCAGCTCACAATAGTATTCAATCCAAATGGTATGACTACAAATTTGTCACCGTTAGGTAGGACGGGACTAACTTTGTGTAACGCTAATGGTAAGGGGCGTCAGCTCACTATGTTGGCATCGGGGCGAGTGCAAGTGAAAGAAATTAATCAAGGGTGCGGGGTTTCATAATGAATAAACAGGCTGGCTTTTCTTTAATGGAAGTGCTGATCACTATTTTACTGGTGAGCATAGGCTTACTAGGCTATGCAGCACTACAAATGGGCGCATTAAATAGCTCTCTTGATTCATTTTCACGCTCTCAGGCGAGCATTATTCTGGAAGATGCCGCGGCCCGCATTCGTAATAACTCAGAGTATCTCAAAAGTGATATGGGTGAGGCCAATGTGTATGTTGGTGACTTGGAGTCAAAATCAGTATTCCAATGGTGCAATATTGAGAATGGAATAACCCCAGAAGCTATATGCGACGTCGACTCAAGCTGCTCTATGAGTGACTTGGCTAAACAGGACATCTATGAGGTTTGTTCAAGTTTAATTGCTACCAAGATCCCCACTGGCGTGATCGGTGCTAGTTGTTTTGATCGCGAAGCGGATTCTGACAACTGCAGTTACGGCTCACGTATGTCTTTGTTTTTAGCCTGGAGAGGTACGGAGCGGGAAGACATCAGCGGAAAAGATAAGTATGCGCAGAATACTCGGTGTCAGACTGAGCTAGATTTAGACAGTGATTATGCTTGTGTCCAATTGGAGCTTGTCCCATGAACAAAAAAACAATAAAAAAGTCTCTACTGAGATCAATAAATAGTGTGAATGTTAAAGCATTTACTTTAATAGAAATGATGGTTGCCATGTTGATTGGTCTTATCATCATCGCTGGCATCGTCATGCTGTTTGTTTCGAGCAAGCAAACCTATCGATTAAATACTGCCATGACACATGTTCATGACAATGGACGTTTTGCTATGAATTATCTGGTCAGTGATTTGCGTAAAGCAGGTTGGGTTGATAGTGACATTGAAACCGTTGATGGGCACAGTTTGGCCGCACCTTTTGATCAGTTGAAAGATAATGTTGCCGTAAGCGGTGGGCAGGCTTCTGATGGTTTAACGGTGCGCTATTACGGTGAAGAAAACTGTATTGGTGATAAACCATCAGATGGAATTGTGCAAAACCAATATCAGCTTGAGCCAACTGCAGATGGTTTGCCTGAGTTGAAATGTAATGGTGCCAGTTTAATTAAGAATGTTGAAAGCTTTCAAATTAGATATGGCGTACTCACAGCAAATGGTTTGCAGTACGTAACTTCAGGTTCGGTCACTGATATTTCCTTATTACAAACTTTGCAAATTGCCTTTTCCGTTGCGTCCGACGAACGAAATGTTATTGACAAAAATGTGGCTTTAGATGGGGTCTTAAACGAAGGCCCATATACGTTCACAGACGGACGTTATCGCAAGGTTTTCACAAGCACTATTGTTTTAAATAACAATGGTCACCAACCACCAGATTCATTATTGGTTTCGGAGTAGTTCTATGATTAATAATCAAAATGGTTTTTCGTTAATCATGGGCCTGATTATTTTGGCCATCATGGCATTATTAGGCGTTTCCATCATGTCTTCGGGAATTTCATCGCAAAAGATCGCGGTAGTTAATCAGGAAGACACCATGGTGTTCCATGCTGCCCAGACTGCTAACAGTTCTTATGTTAGCACTTATCATTATGATGCTTCACACATTGTGACTACTGCCGAAGATGCCTATTGGGATAGCTTGCCAGCTCCAAAAAATGGTTATGTCCAGTGCACCAATGAGGTGGGTGATCTGGTTGACTGTGATGCTGATGTCCGACTTGAGTCAGACAAACTATTAAAAGCAAAGGTAGAAGCTTTTTATCATGACTGTGAAACTGCAGCATTAAAGTGTCTAGGTAATTCTTGGGATAACACAGGGTTAGGCTGCCATTCTTTTCAATTGATTGGCGAAGGAACTCTGGATGTTAATAACAACGATATTGCCGATGTCGGCGAAGCGAATACCCATATTGAAGAGTGGGTCAGTGCTGTGCGTAGTTGCAATAAAACGCTTTAAGTGAGGGGATTATGTTTATTAAAAAAAGTTTAATAACAGCGCTATTGATAATTGCAGGTTTAATGCCTGTTTTATTGCATGCAGATGATACTGAAGTTTATTTTGGGGAAGCACAAGACGTTAATTTGCTTCTGGTTCTCGATGTTTCTGGGTCAATGGCATGGACTACTGATACCTGTCGATTAAACCGCTGGGGGCAACCATACCCAAGCTGCTATCCTTCTAATGGAGAAAAGTCTCGCTTGGAGATTATGAAGGAAGCTCTAGAAGTTTTCTTAAACGACTTGCCAGATAATGTAAAAGTCGGAATGGTTACTTATTCTTCAGGCAATAATATTGATTTGCAACATGAAGTTAAAGAGCTGACAGCTAATAACCATAAAGCAGAATTATTAGCGACGATTAACTCGCTTGAGGCTAATGGTGGTACTTTATCAGCCGGAGCTTTATATGAAGCTGCAAGTTACTACCGTGGAGAGTATGGGAATTTCCCTTCCCCAATTACTCCGGGTTGTGGTAATGCCAGCAATATCGTTTTCCTGACTGATGGTGAGCCGAACAGTTTGTCTTATGATCGCTATCATTATCGCGATCAGATTACGGCTATGACAGGGAAAAGTTGTCAGAGAAGTGATGACGGTAAGGATTGTACTGAAAAACTTGCAAGTTATTTATCAAGCACCGATCAGGTTGCAAAAATAAGCCCATCACAGGTAAAAACACATACCATCGCTTTTGCCCTTGAAAATCAAGGCGCCAGAGATTTCTTACAGAATGTTGCTGACAATGGTAAGGGTAAAGCATTTACAGCCGATAGTACTGAGGGTCTGGTTGAGGCTTTTAAAACATCAATCCAGAGTGACATTGAACAAAGTATGATGGTTGCTCCAAGCGTGCCCTTCAGTCAAAGCAACCGTTTGAACAGCAGCAATGAGCTTTTCCTTGCGATGTTCCAGCCTGCTAAAACACAGTTCTGGCATGGCAATTTAAAAAAGTATTATTTGAAAGACGGCCAGGTTGTTGATAGCAATGATGCAGTTGCAGTGGATGATAATGGGCAGTTCCTGGAGTCAGCTTCAAGTGCCTGGAGTTTGCTTGATGGTAACAAGTTAGCACTAGGTGGTGCCGCACAGGCGATGGATATGCCTCGCAATGTTTACTCTAACATTTTAGAAAAAAACCTCTGGACACAGAAAAATAAGATTTCCACAACTAACAACAAAATTACGCGTCAATTACTTGGCCTTCCTGCAACGGCCAGCGATGCTCAATTAACAAATCATATCGAGTGGTTATTTAATGGTTCGGTTGAAATCGATAGTAATGGAGATGACCAGCTTGATAGAACCATTAAGCGATATGGTGATCCTCTTCACTCTAAGCCAGTTGTTATTGACTATGCAGATAAAAGTCTGTTATTTATGGGTGACAACGAAGGTTATCTGCACGCTATTAATACCGCAGACAATAGCGGAAAGGAAGAGTGGTCATTTATCCCAAGGCAGCTATTAAAAAATACTGCTGAACTTTTTGAAAATAATACGCTGGCAAGTGTATCCAGTCGTATGTATGGACTAGATGGTGATATTACTGTTTATCATCAGGATAAAAACCGAAATGGTAAAGTGGATGATGGGGAAAAAGCCTATCTGTATGTCGGAATGCGTCGGGGCGGGCAGAATTACTATGCTATTGATATTTCTGACTCGGCAAGACCACAACTCATGTTTACTATCACTGGTGATTTAGCAACTTCGGAAGAAATTACTGCTGGACTTAGTTGGGATAGCGTTCATTATTACGAAGGACTAGGTCAGACCTGGTCTAAGCCGATCATCGGTCACATCAAGTGGAAAGGTGGAAAAAAATTGGTCATGATTTTTGGTGGTGGATATGACGCCAAAAATCAGGATAACCATGCACTCGAAGCAAATACACCTGATACTGTTGGTCACAATATTTTTATTGCTGATGCCGTTTCGGGCCAAATGTTATGGAATGCTAGAGATGATGCCATAGATCGAAGAGGTGGTGATTTTGCTAGCCAACTAACTAACAGTTTTGCATCAGATCTTTCCGCAGGAGATTTACGAGGTAGCGGTACCATTGAACATATTTATGCTACTGATACGGGTGGTCAGCTATTCCGGTTTGATATTACACAGGAAAATAAAAATAGTAATACTCAAATTTATGGTGTGAAGCTCGCGGATATTGCGGGCTCTGGAGTTGTAGGAAATCGACGTTTCTATAACCGCCCAGACGTTTCCTTTGTGAAACTTCGTGGTAAGACCATGGCTTTAATTGCGGTGGGTTCTGGTTTCCGAGCACATCCACTTGCAGAGGACACTAATGACCGTTTCTATGTCTTTTATGACAAGCATATTCTCACTGGTGGATATCCTGAGCAGGTACTTACTGAAAGTACTCTCTATGATGTAACGGATAAAGTTGATACTGATCCAAATGATGAAACGAAAGGCCGGTATGTTGGTATTTTTGATATTCTTGATCATGAAACAACTAACAATGGCTGGTATCTTCGACTTGCAGATGGGGAAAAAGTGTTGGCAGACGCTTCAACCATTAACTACAGAGTATTGTTTACAACATATAAGCCAGGCTCTGACGAGGACAACGAAGAAGAAAATACCTGTAAAGCAATTGCCGGACAGAACAAGCTATATACTGTGAGTGTGTTGGATGGAAAGCCAATATTTTTCAAGAAAAACAATCAAAATGGCGAATTTGTTGAGTACGTGCGCTCAACTGATTTAGGCTTTTTGGGTATCGCCCCTGAGCCTACCGTGGTCTATCCTGACGATGGTAATGGTGGAGCCGGAGATGTCGTTAAGTTGGTTGGTCTTGAAGTTATTTGTAGCGGGGCTGAGTGTGACTACTTAAATGAATTAAACACTGTCAAATGGCGTGAATTAACCAAAAAAGAGCTAGAGCAAGTTAAAAACGACTAACTCTTTGATATTAAAGATGAAAGCTCTGGCTTGCGAATTGCCCCGTGTCATGTAGAATTATGTAAAACTACAGGATACGGGGATTTTCTGTGCGCGCAAAAGTCATTAGTTTTGTTCAGATGAAAGGTGGGGCAGGCAAGACCACTCTATGTGCCAATATCGCCTCCACCTTATCCGATAAAAGTAAAGTTTTGATGATTGATACTGATCATCCGCAAAGTTCTCTAGAAACCTGGTACCGGGTACGTGATGAGCAGTATCTCATTGAAAATATGGATGTTATTTCTGCTAAGAATCTTGCTCACCTACAAAAACAGGTTCGAGAAAATACTGACCTATACGATTATATTCTGATAGACGGCCATCCAAGAATCACCAACCTAACCAGAGCAGTGGTTCTGCTATCTGATCTAGCACTTATCCCTTTGAGCCCATCACCAATAGAGGTTTGGTCCACCAAGCATCTTGCGGAAATAGTGGATGAAGCCAAGCAACTGAATCCTAATCTGGAAGCGAGAATCTGTTGGAATCGTTATCGCGTACGTACCAATTCTGCAGATAATGTTGTCGCAAACGCTAAGCAGGAGCTGGCGATAGATGACTTTCCAACTAAGCTAGGCAATCGTGTAGCTTATCTAGATTCTTTTGCAGAAGGCCTTACAGTGGCGGAGTGGCATGACCCCGCGGCTAAACTTGAGATCTGGTCACTGACTTCTAATATTGAAAGACTGATATCACAGCTACCGAAGTCCAGGCTTAAGACCGAGAGTCAGGTTGAAAAGTTCGCTAAAGGAAAATAAAGCGATTAATAGTTGTTTATTGCAATTAATTATATAAATAGACAAAAATAGTTGACCCTGTAAACAATATCATTTAGATTGAACGGCATGAATATGAATATCATACAAAACATCTGGTGGTGGCACGTTACTTAAGTAGCGGGCCTTTTGTTGTTTGTAAGATATTTATAACATCAAGATTTTAAAAGCCCGCAAAAGCGGGCTTTTTTTATGCCTGACAGAATTGGAATTGATTGAGCTAAGGCCACAAAACTTAAACACAGATTGAGAATTTAACTATGACAATACATTTGAAAACTGACATTTCCCTAATGGCTAACTGGTGGTGGTTCCGGTAGGGCGGGGTATTGTCTTGAGGAAAGACGATAAAGCCCGCCGTTGTGCGGGCTTTTTTTATGTCTGCAATTTATTTCTGCTTGCCAATTAGGGCAAGCACTTCACAAGGTTTATTGAGATTTAATTTTAAAATGAGGAACACACAATGATTATTATTCTACGCCCTGATGCGTCTGAGCAGGATGCGCAAGAAATCCTACAAAAAATTGATGCGGCAGGTTTAAAACCTTTACACATGCCAGGTGTTGAGCGCACTGTAATTGGTGCGCTAGGAGATGAGCGCGTGCTTGAGTCTCTTCACCTGGAAAACTTGCCACAGGTTGATTTAGTCAAACCTGTACTAAGCAAATACAAGTTGGTTAGCCGCGAAATTTATGCACAGGATACTGTCGTGCAGGTTGGCAATACGCCGGTGGGTTCTGAGCAATTTACGATCATGGCAGGGCCGTGCGCCATTGAGAGTGAGGAGCAACTGTTAGAAACTGCGCGTTACGTTAAGCAGGCTGGAGCTACAGTGCTACGCGGTGGTGCCTTTAAACCACGCACCAGTCCTTATTCCTTTCAGGGGCTGGGCGTTGAAGGTCTAAAGATTATGCATAACGTTGGCAGGGAAACCGGTTTAGACACCATTACCGAGCTGATGGACGTTAAAGATTTGGATGATGTGGCGCGTTATATTTCTGCGATTCAAATTGGTGCTAGGAATATGCAAAATTACACGCTGCTTAAAGCAGTGGGTGAAACCAAGAAGCCCGTATTACTCAAGCGTGGATTATCAGCAACAATTGAAGAGTTATTGCTTGCCGCCGAATATATTGTTGCTAGCGGCAACCCTAATGTAATGATTTGCGAGCGTGGCATCAGGACTTTTGAAACCGCCACTCGCAATACGCTGGATTTGAATGCCGTAGCCTTCATCAAAGAGCGTAGCCACCTTCCTGTAATTGTCGATCCATCCCATGGAACTGGAGTTCGTACATTGGTCTCCCCAATGGCTAAAGCAGCAGTAGCCTGTGGAGCTGACGGTGTCATTATTGAATGTCATAGAAGCCCTAAAGAGTCCGTTTCTGATGCCGCTCAGGCATTATCGCCACAAGACTTTCATAACTTGATGCAGCAGCTTGCTCCATTTGTTACAGCAAGTGGCAGAACACTAGCAGAGGTGGCGTATGCAAGTTAATACGCTAACCAAAAAGCTACCGTTGTCTTTATTGCCCTGCGAAGTGTTTGGTCTTTTAACTGAGAATGGTCACTTGGCTCATACCGCACTGTTGGAGACGGCAGAGCCTGGCACTCAGAAGAGTAAGCGTAGTATTAGCATGGTTTCAGCGGCAGCGATTATAGAAGGGTTGGATGGCACTGTAACCATCAAAAGCTTAAACGATAATGGGAAAAGCTTTATAGCAGAACTTGCAAAAGCTGATGAAGCTCTAGCTGGTTTTTCCCAGCAAGCATCGAAAGAGACTATCACTTATACACTCGAAAAAACAAATGGTGGCAGTGA
The DNA here is from genome assembly GCF_014762745.1 of Kangiella sp. GTDB lineage: Bacteria > Pseudomonadota > Gammaproteobacteria > Enterobacterales > Kangiellaceae > Kangiella. The sequence continues at coordinate 118,536 of NZ_JABURJ010000091.1, read as the reverse complement.
GCTCAATGAAAACCAACGTCTGACTCAGCCAACTATTTCAGATGTACTGACTTTGATAACCGAGCAGATCAAATGTGAGCAAAAAGTCGATAATGTCAGTTCCTGTTTAATTGGTGCCATGAGTTTTGACCTTGTGGATCAGTATGAGTCTTTGCCTGAACTTAACAAGACAACACCTGACTTTAGATTTTATCTTGCTGACCAGTTAGTCATTCAAGAAGATGACTCACAGTCCGCTAAGATTATTGTTAAAGGTTTTGGTGGCAATGCTGGTAATACTGTTCGACTAGGCGTAGCCATAGACTCGATAGAATCAAAGTTGGAGTCTTCATCAAAAGCACCGTCTTTAACGGCAACATCAGCTAATACCACATTTAGTCCATTGCAGAGCAGTGATTTCCAGTTGGACGTCAGTGATAAACAGTTTGCCGACAATGTGAATAAAGTTAAGCAACATATCATTGAAGGCGATGCTTTCCAGGTGGTGTTGTCGAGAACATTTTCGACTGATTGTGATGATGCCTTTAATGCCTACCAAGTGCTGAGAAAGTCTAACCCTGGGCCATATATGTACTTCATTAACTTTGATGACAGTCAGTTATTTGGCTCGAGCCCTGAAAGTGCCTTAAAAGTTTTTGATACTAACAAAGTAACCCTTTACCCCATTGCTGGAACGCGTAAGCGTGCTATTGCCTCTAACGGTGCCATTAACTTTGAGCTGGACGCAAAAACTGAATTTGAACTTATCAGTGATGAAAAGGAAGGGGCGGAGCATATGATGCTGGTCGACTTGGCCCGTAATGATTTAGCAAAGGTTGTTAAGGCAGGAAGTCGCCAGGTCACACAGTTGAAACGTATCGTAAAGTACTCCAATGTGATGCATATGGTTTCAGAAGTTATTGGTGAACTGCGCGATGATGTTAATCCAATGCATGCCTACCGAGCCTGCGCCAATATGGGAACCTTAACGGGCGCACCAAAAATCAAAGCGGTCGAAATCATTCGTCAATTAGAGCAAAAGCCGCGCGGTTATTATGGTGGGGCTGTCAGTATCTACAATGCCAATCAGGAGTTTGACAGCGCTATTATCATTCGCTCTGCGGAAGTGTCTAATGGTATAGCTCATGTTTCGGCAGGAGCTGGGATTGTGTATGACTCGGTGCCAGAGCTGGAAGCCAATGAAACATTCCATAAAGCTAGAGCGGTGCTTAATGCTTGCCTTCTTGTGCAGCAGAGTTTGAAGGAGGATGCAGCATGAAAGCATTATTGATCGATAACTTCGACTCCTTCATTTACAACCTCGACTATGAATTGCAGTTGCTTGGATTTGAAGTCAGCGTTGTTCGTAATGATGCTGAGTATAGCTATGTTTCTAATTTAGCCAATAAAGCAGATTGTATTGTGCTTTCGCCTGGCCCAGGCAAGCCATCAGATGCAGGTTGCTGTGTGAAGCTGCTACAGGACTTTCAAAACATAAAGCCAATCTTAGGTGTTTGTTTAGGACATCAAGTTATAGTTGAAGCTTTTGGTGGAGTGGTTGAGAAAGCACAGCAAGTAGTGCATGGAAAAGTCTCGCTGCTTAAATTAAATAAAAGTTCAGGACTGTTCTCTGATATCACAGATTGTATTGCGGTAGCTCGTTATCACTCTCTGGTCGCCACAACTGTACCTGAATCACTACTAATCACAGCCGAGTCAGAACAGAGTGAAGTGATGGCGGTTCAACACAGTAAGTTGCCAATCTTCGGTGTTCAGTTTCACCCTGAAAGCATTATGAGTTTCGCTGGTTATAAGTTGCTGCGTAACTTCATAAATATTGTTAAAAGGCACTCGGGTAAAGCTGCCAAGGAGGCTAGTCATGATGCAGTTGCTTGAATCCATTTATCAAGGCGAAAGCTTGAATTATTCGCAGGCAACCGAATCGTTCCAGGCTGTTTTGCAAGGTCAGGTCGAAGCTCCTGTGGTTGCAGCCATGTTGGCAGCATTAAAAACCAAAGGTGAGTCAGTTGAGGAAATTGCAGGCGCTGCTTACGCGTTGCGCCAAGAAGCAGTGAGGTTTCCGAGTCATGATTATTCGGTAAGTGATTGCTGTGGAACTGGCGGTGATGGTTTGAATACTATTAATGTTTCAACCATTGTCAGCTTGTTAGCGGCGACTGCTGGTATCAAAATAGTGAAGCACGGTAATCGGTCGGTTTCATCAAAGTGTGGCTCTGCAGACTTAATGGAGCAGCTTGGTGTGAATATTCATGTCAGTCCAGAAAAGAGCAAGCAGCTTTTAGATGAAGTGAACTTTTCATTTTTGTTCGCGCCAGACTATCATCCGGGCGTTAAACATGTAATGCCAATTCGGCAGTCACTTAAAACACGGACTATCTTTAACCTGATTGGGCCATTGGCAAACCCAGCGTTACCTGAAGTCCAGTTACTTGGGGTTTATGATAAGAAGTATTGTCGTCCTTTTGCTGAGATCCTAAAAATTCTTGGTGCAGAAAAAGCTCTGGTGGTGCATGGCTCAGGTTTGGATGAAATCGCGGTGCATGACAGCACCTTTGCCGTTTCGCTCAATAATGGTGTCATTGAGGAGCTTACTCTTTCGCCAGAAGATTTTGGCATTGAACGACACAGCATTGCCAGCATTCAGGCAAGCAGTGTTGATGATAATGTTCTTGCTGCCAAGCAATTGCTGAAAGGCCAGGGCAGTGATGCGCATATTGATATGGTGGCTGTAAATTGTGGGGCCTTATTGGTTCTGAATAATCTTGCGGATGATTTTGAAGCAGCAACACAGCTTGCTAAAGATTTATTGAAGAGTGGCCGAGCCTATCAGCAGTTACAAATGATTAAGGATGCTTCCCATGCTTAATGTACTAGAAACCATCCTCGAACATAAGCGTAATGTCATTGGTAATACGCCTGACTATACCGAATTAGAGGCAAGTCAACGAAGCTTTTTTGATGCGCTCAGTAAGCCTCATTATGGGTTTATCATGGAGTGCAAAAAAGCGTCGCCCTCCAAAGGGCTGATTCGCGCTGAGTTTGATTTAGATGACATTGTTCCTGTTTATGATCAATATGCAGATGCTATTTCGGTGTTAACTGAAGAACGCTTTTTTCGTGGCAGTTTTTCCAACCTGCAGAAAGCAAGAGAGCTTACTGATAAGCCGTTATTGTGCAAAGACTTTATTTTATCACCAAAACAGATTCGCCAGGCTCGTCACTTTGGAGCTGATGCAGTACTGTTAATGCTGTCGGTTCTTAACGATAGAGATTATAAAGTTTGTGAGGAGCAGGCCGAGGCTTTAAATATGGATGTGCTGACCGAAGTACATACCGAAGTAGAGCTTGAGCGAGCCATTAAGTTGGATGCTAAAATTATTGGCATTAATAATCGCAACTTAAAAGACCTGTCGACCAGTTTTGAGCACACCAAAGCACTCGTACAAAAAGTACCGGCCGACCGATTAGTTATTACTGAGTCCGGTATCAATACCCATCAAGATGTATTAGAGCTTTCGCAGTTTTCAGATGCCTGCCTGGTCGGTTCCAGTCTTATGAAGGAAGTTAACCTGGAGTTAGCAGCTCGGCAACTGGTGTATGGCGATATTAAAGTGTGTGGTGTTACGCAACAGTCTGATTGCGACTTTCTGCAAACTTCTCCTGTCAGCTCAGTGGGTCTTATTTTTGCGCCCAACTCAAAGCGTTTTGTTACCCATAAAGCGATTAGTTCAACTAAGCCTCTGGTTGGTGTTTTCCAAGACCAATCGATTAATGAGGTTGTAGCTTCTGCTCAAGACTATAAGTTGCAAATTGTGCAATTGCATGGTGACGAAACGATACAGCTTGCTCAAGAGATTAAGCAACAATTGCCCTCCGTTAAGGTGTCAAAAGTTTTCCACGTTGGAGAACAGCTATCAGTGGAAAATCTTACCTCAGAATTGAAGGCTCTGCTCGAAACTTTTGATGAGGTGCTGCTGGATACTGAAGTGACTAATAAAGCACAAAGTCAGCGGGGCGGTACCGGTGTCACTTTCGACTGGTCGCTACTTAGCCAGTTGGACTCAGACCTTCGTGCGACAAAGCTTCGTATAGCAGGTGGGGTCAGTGCAGATAACATTCAACAGCTCAAAAAGCTGGGTGTAGTCAAAGTAGATTTATCCAGCTCAGTTGAGTCTAGTCCAGGAATAAAGAGCGAAGCTTTGCTTGAAGAGTTTTTTAGTCATTGTCGGCCACAGTCAGGACGTTATCATTCAAAATCTACAGCACCAGTATTAGGAAGTAATCTAACCCGAGTTGCTGTTGGAGGTATCTCATCATGAATCAAAAAGTTAACTCACCTACTAACTTCGAGTTTGATGGTGCTTATATTGGTCAATATGGCGGACAGTTTGTCCCACAGTTATTAATGCCAGCATTGCAGCAACTTGATCGGGCATTCGAGGCATCATTGCTTGATGATGAGTTTCAAACTGAGCTGAGCCGTTTACTCAAGGAGTATGCAGGACGCCCAACGCCGGTGACCGAGTGCACATCTTACGCACGCATTAATCAGTCGCGAATATTCCTCAAGCGTGAAGATTTGTTGCATGGCGGTGCACATAAAACCAATCAGGTTCTGGCTCAGGCTTTATTAGCCAAGAAAATGGGTAAGCATCGCATCATTGCGGAAACCGGTGCTGGTCAACATGGTGTGGCGACAGCACTGGCTTGTGCCTTACTGGGTTTAAAAGCGACAATTTATATGGGCAAAAAGGATTGCGACCGCCAGGCTCCTAACGTTTTCAGGATGCAGTTGATGGGGGCAGAAGTCATCCCTGTAGACAATGGTAGTGCCAGCTTAAAAGATGCCATCAATGAAGCTTTGCGGGATTGGGCATCGAGCTACGAAAGCACTCACTATTTGTTGGGTACAGTAGCTGGTCCAGCACCGTTTCCAAAAATGGTGCGAACTTTCCAGAAAATCATTGGTGAAGAAGCCAAGCAGCAAATGAAGCAGTTAATTGGTAAGTTGCCTGATGCTGTTGTGGCCTGTGTCGGCGGAGGCTCTAATGCGATTGGTATTTTCGCAGATTTCATTAAAGATGAGGATGTTCGATTAATTGGTGTTGAGCCAGCTGGCAAGGGGCTCGATACCAAAGCCCATGGCGCGACTTTATTAAAAGGACGTGAGGGCATTTTGCATGGCTCAAGAACTTATGTACTACAGGACGGCGAAGGGCAGGTTCAAGAGTCGCATTCAGTCTCTGCCGGTCTCGATTATCCAGGTATTGGACCTGAGCATGTCCACTTAATGACTGCCGGTCGTGCTGAATATGTTTCGGTGACCGATGAAGAGGCCTTAGAGGCATTTCAGGAGTTATCAAAAACCGAGGGAATTATTCCTGCACTTGAATCATCGCATGCATTGGCATATGCCAAAAAGTTAGCTGCAGAATCCAGTGAACCACTGAATATTCTGGTCAACCTGTCCGGACGCGGCGATAAAGATTTAGCTCATGTCATGAGTCTCCTGAAAGAGACTGTTTAACATACCAAATTCTGATAAAGAGAGTAATTATGCGTTACCAACAATTATTTGCACGACTCAAAGATTCCAATCAATTGGCTTATATTCCATTTGTGCTGCTGGGTGATCCTACAGAAGAATTGTCGTTACAACTCATTGATAGACTGGTTGGGAGTGGCGCTGATGCACTGGAGCTGGGTTTTGCCTTTTCCGATCCGGTAGCCGATGGGCCAGTGATTCAGACTGCCAGTCTAAGACCTTTAGCTCATGGCTTCAGTGTACAGAAAGGTTTTGCTCTGGTTGCTAAAATTCGCGCTAAATACCCTGATTTACCCATAGGGATTTTGACTTATGCCAATCTGGTCTTTGCTCCCGGCATTGAGCAGTTTTATCATGATGCCCAAAAAGCAGGCATTGATTCGGTACTGATTGCTGATTGTCCGGTAGAGGAGCGTGACTTATTTTCCGGATCTGCGCAATCTAAGGGTATCGATACAGTGTATATTGCACCTCCTGATGCGAGCCCTGCCAGTCTGAAACTGGTTGCTGAAAATAGCCAGGGCTATACCTATGTGTTAAGCCGCAAAGGGATTACCGGAGCTGATAACAATCAGCAGGAAACAGGAACTGATTTAATTGAAAGCTTAAAGCAGTTAGGAGCGCCGCCGTTAGTGCAGGGCTTTGGTATTTCCAGGCCTGAGCATGTGTTAAAGGCAGCTCAGGCTGGTGTGGATGGAATTATTACCGGTTCAGCCATAGTTAACTTGATCAATGAGCATTATAATACGCCGGATAAAATGTTAGATTTAGTGGCAGAATATGCCCAGACTATGTCTAATACGGCACATAATGCGCGTCATGAATTGAACATGACCGAATCAATTGAAAAAGGCTCACACTATGTCGATAGCAGAAACAGTCAAACAGCAACTGCTGGAAATGGAACAGCAGGTTGAAGAAGAGAAATTGTTTTTAGTTGGGTATCTGATTCCGATGGTGGATTTGATACCTGCCGATGATTTATCTGACGATGAATGGTTTGCTGAATTTGCACTATTTGTTGAAGACGCTGTAGAGGCGGATGGTTTGGCTGATCGTGATGTTGAGCTGTTATCTGAACTGCTGGATGAGCTGCAACCTCAAGATTAAATTAATGATAAGAGTGATGATATCTTTTGACTGATCGAATAATAATTTCAAGTGCGATAAAGCCCTTCGAATTAAAGTTGCCCGGTAGTAAATATTTGGCTAACCGTTACGTGGTACTGGCTGCTATCAGCAGTGGAACCACTCGACTGAGCAATATTCCTCGAAATGACGATATACTTGCTGCATTGAATGCTATTAAGGCGTTAGGTGCCGGGGTTGAGTGGCTTGACCAAACCAGTGTTGAGATTCAAGGCATTGAAAGCTTCGAGTTAGCTGATGACGTTGTTATTGATTGCCATGATAGTGGTACTTTGGCGCGCTTTATAACGGCCCTGACAGGTTTATTTTATTCATCAGAAGGGTACAGCATCACAATTACTGGAAGTCCGCAGATGCGGTCGCGACCGATGCAAGAAAGTGTTGCCAGTCTTGAAGGTCTGGGCGTCAGCATAGAGAGTGATAATGGTTATTTGCCGCTTAAGGTCTCAGGACCAATTGCTGGCGGCTCATGTGAACTGGACGCTTCTAGAAGTAGTCAATTTCTAAGTGGGTTATTAATTGCATGCCTGAGAGCGGAAAAAGATACTTTAATACATTTAAGTTCTGAGCTGGTTTCTGAGAGCTATGTTGAGCTGACTTTACGTGCAATTGAGTTGTTCGGTGGCGAAGTAAAGCGCATCAATTGCCGTGAGTTTTTTATTCCCGGTCAACAAACTTTAGCTGCGCAAGATATTCATGTTGCCGGTGATGTGGTGAGTAGTAGTTACTTTTTGGCAGCCGCCTTGCTGGCAGAATCGAGTTGCACTATTCATAACTATCACTTTGACTCTCCGCAAGGCGAGTCAAAATTTCCTCAAGTTCTGGAGCGAATGGGCGCTAAAGTTTACTTGATGCAGGATGATTTAAAAGTTGAGTACGATTCACCTTTAAAAGGCATCGAAGTGGACATGGGTAATATGCCTGATGTGGTGCCAACCTTGGCTGCTCTGGCTTGTTTTGCTAAGGGCGAAACTCGTATAACCAGCATTGCTCATTTAGCTTATAAAGAGTCTAATCGTATTGTCGACTTATGTGAGCAGCTGAAGAAACTTGGTGCCGATTGTGAGTACGATGAATCCAGTATTACCATTCGAGGTGGTAAACAGCTTACTGCAGACAAGGTTTCAAGTTGCCATGATCATCGTTTGGCGATGAGCTTAGCTTTAATTGGTATCAAGTTAAAGGGTCTGACGGTTGAATCCTCGGAAGCAGTGGCAAAGTCATTCCCAGACTATTGGCAGTATCTTGAGCAGATTGGTATGGTGACTGAACCAGTATTAGAGTGAGCTATAGAGACAGTCTCTACAGAAAAAGTATCAGCAGAAAATTAAAGTATTAGGAAATCCTTATGGCAGGCGATAGTTTCGGAACTTTATTCAGAGTGACCAATTGGGGTGAGTCTCATGGCAAGGCGATTGGTGCTGTAGTTGAGGGCTGCCCAGCAGGCTTGAAACTGTCTGAGGAAGATATTCAAGTTTTTCTTGATCGTCGTCGCCCAGGCCAGAGCTCAATTACCACGCGGCGCGATGAGGCGGATCAGGTGCAGATTATGTCTGGTGTGGTTAATGGCATCACTACCGGCACGCCAATCAGTTTATTAATTCCTAATCAGGATCAACGCAGCAAAGACTATTCAGAGCTTGAATCAATCTTTAGACCCAGCCACGCCGATTATACCTACCAGAAAAAATATGGCATACGTGATGTGGCAGGTGGTGGACGTAGTTCTGCGCGAATTACAGCAGGGCACGTTGCAGCCGGTGCTATTGCGCGAAAGGTGCTGGAACAAGCACTAGGCACTGAGATTGTAGCGTATGTCAAAAGTGTTCAGGATTTAACTATGACTCTTGATTCTGATGCGGTGGATGCCAGCCTGATTGAGCAGACTCCGGTACGTTGTCCTGATTTAAAGCTGGCCGAACAGATGATTGCCAAGATTGAGCAGGCTCGAAAAAATGGTGACTCGCTGGGTGGTATTGTTGAGTGCCGAATCAAATCTGTGCCAGTAGGTTTGGGAGAGCCGGTGTTTGATAAGTTAGAAGCTGATTTGGCTAAAGCCATGCTGGCGATTAACGCCTCAAAAGCTTTTGAAATCGGTTCTGGTTTTGCCGGGACTTTGCTGAGTGGCACAACCCATAATGATGTCTTCATTAATGAAGAAGGCGCAGTCAAAACTCGGACCAATAATTCAGGTGGTGTATTGGGTGGTATTTCCAATGGCATGCCGATTGTCTTTAGAGTAGCCTTTAAACCAACGCCAACCATTATAAAAGAGCAGGAAACGGTTAACTTGGAAGGTGAAGAAACGGTGTTTCATGGACGAGGGCGCCATGACCCTTGTGTGTTGCCCAGAGCGGTACCGATTGTTGAAGCGATGGCGGCCCTAGTGCTGTGTGATCACTTCCTGCGTTTTAGAGCTTATAAAGATTTGTTTAATGTGTAGTTAAACAGACTTAGGCAAAGACAAATAAAAGGGCTGGTTTATTCCAGCCCTTTTGCTTTTTTAGCCTCTTTATTGGTCTTAATACCATGACCAAGTGCGTTTTTCTTAACGTATAGAACCGATGCAAAAAAATAAACCACGCAAAGTATAGTGATGATTAGCGACCATTGAAACTTGTCTGGCTCAATAATATAGAAAAAAGCATAAAAGAAGGGCAGCAAAATAATAAAGCCGGTCCAGCCGTAGGTGTAGGTTTTGCCTTTAAATAATCCCGGAACTGCTATGAGTAACGGTGCCCACCAGATCGCTAAAGAAAAGTAGACTAGCGCCTGACTTTGATGATTTTTTAAAATAAAGAAAGGCATCATAATCACAATCACCATATAAACGGCGAGTCCGATTAAACGATAGCGACTTGCACTGACCAGGTGTGGGTTTAAATCATTAGACATGAGGTTTGTTACCTTTCATTGGATGTGGCTGATTGATTTAGCTGCTGACTAGCTGTTTGCTTAAACCGGCAATACGCTTACCTTGAGCAATGCACAGTTTTTTTTCTGATTCGCTAATAGCTTTATCATTATCACTGCCCGCTGTATGTGATGAGCCATAGGGTGTGCCGCCAGTTTCAGTATGAATCAGTTCGGTTTCTGAGTAGGGTAGACCGCTGATGAGCATACCGTGATGTAACAGGGGTAACATCATGCTCAACAATGTTGCTTCCTGTCCACCATGCAAAGTTCCAGTCGAGGTAAAGACTCCGGCGGGTTTACCTGCCAATGCTCCTGACATCCAGATTGCTGAGGTGGTTTCCAGGAAATACTTTAACGGTGAAGCCATGTGGCCAAAGCGCGTGGGGCTACCAAGAATCAATCCATCACAGTTTTTAAGCTCATCCAGTGTCACAAATGGATCGCTGGCTTCCTCTGTGCTGGCCTCTGATGAAGTTTGCTCAGCGCTGGTCACCGCAGGAACCGTCCTCAATGAGGCTTCGCAACCTTCAACTGTTTCGACGCCACGCGCAATAAGGCGCGCCATCTGGCGAGTATGACCGTGGCGCGAATAATACAGAATAAGAATTTTATGCAAAATAAAGCCTATTAATTGGTTACTTAAGCACAGCTAACACATTTTCTGGCGGACGTCCTACGGCAGCTTTTTCGCTGGAGAAAACGATAGGGCGCTCAATGACCTTAGGGTTGGCGATCATCAGCTCAATAATTTGTTCTTTGGTTAAATCAGGGTTATCCAACCCAGCTTCTTTGTATTCGGCTTCTTTGGTACGAATGATGTCGCGTGGGGAAACACCGAGTAGCTTTACGATTTGCTTAAGCTTGGTTTTACTCGGTGGATTTTTTAAATACTCAATAACATTGGGTTCAACGCCATTTTCCTGTAAAAGAGCCAATGTCTGACGTGATTTCGAGCAGCGTGGATTATGTAAGATGTTAATTTCACTCATAATATGATGTAATTTGTACAAACGTAGGGCTATTTTAGGCATAAATCGGCATGGAAAAAAGATGGAAGTGGTTAAAAGCCTTCATTAAGTTTATTTTTATTCAGTTTAATCGTAAGCAGGCAAGTGCCATGGCGGCAGAGCTGACGCTTAGTAATATGCTGGCGCTGGTGCCGCTGATGACGGTTGCTGTGAGTTTGATGGCGGTTTTTCCTTCATTTGAAGGCGTCAATGCACAGGTTCAGTCTCTTATTTTTGATAATCTTATGCCTGAAACTGGCCTGGCCGTTCAGGAGCACTTGAACGAATATGTTTCCAAGTCTAAAAACTTATCGGCGATAGGACTGGGCTTCTTAATCGTGACGTCACTATTGTTGATGCGCTCCATTGACCGTTCGATTAATGCTCTGTGGGAGACTCCAACTCAGCGCAAAGGTGTTCACAAGATATTGGCTTACTGGGCCATGCTGACCATGGCACCTATTCTAATTGCGGCCAGCTTGGCGGCATCTTCATATTTTGCTGCATTACCGATTGTCTCTAAGCTAAGTGGCATTTTGACTATTGGCCTACCTTTTATTTTAATTGTCCTGGCGTTTTCTGCGTTATATGCAGTGGTTCCTTTTGCTCAGGTAAGGTTCTATAAGGCGCTGATCGCCGCTGCTGTCACTGCGATTCTGTTTGAAACGGCTAAATATGGTTTCGCTATTTTTGTGACTAAATTTTCCAGTTATGAACTGATTTATGGCGCCATTACTGCCATACCAATTTTCTTCCTGTGGGTTTATCTGTCCTGGTCTATTTTACTGCTTGGTGTGATTATCTGTTTTGGCTTACATCGCTTTGAGATGGATAGTGAAAAACATGAGCATGAATTTATTTCAATTTTAAAAATTCTACAGTTTTTTACTCAGGCACAGGAAAATGAAAGCTCGCTTTCCTTGCAGCAGCTGAAAAGTAAGTTTAGCTATCTGCACGAACAAACAGTTCGCGGTTATCTGGAACAGTTATTAAGACTGAACTTTTTGGCCAAACTGGAAAATGATCAATATTGCTTAAAGTTAACAGGGCGGTCATTGACTATTGATGAGGTATATCGTCGAGGAAACTGGCGTTTACCGAATAATAATCAGGTCCTGTCTGACGATGACGATGATATGTTTAGCCAGCCTATCGAGCGGGCGAACCTGGAACTGGATAAACTACTTAATGTAGATTTAGTCTCTTCGAATGCCAAAGATAGCTAGTTGCGAGCTACTTTCGATAATATGAGTCACATAGCTGGGGTAGTGTTTCCCACCGACCTCAAGCTGCAATAGCTTTTGGCCACCGATTAAGCTTCGCGGCGCTATCATTATGGAAGGGAAGCTACCACCTTGTTGCAAAGTGATAATGGCGTGTTTAACGATTTCATCATCCTTGGCTTTGGTCAGGTAGTAGTTGAGCTCTGGCTCACCACGCAAATATTCAACACCCACAGTGGTTCCACGCGCATGGTCAATATTTTGCCAACGGCTGATCGCTAGTTGCCAGCGGTTAGGCTCTTCATGATTATTGTCGATTCGTATTAAGGCGATGCTCCCAACCGCAAGCTGTGACACCTGTTGCTTGTTGTGGCGAATGCACATGCCGCCTTCGCTGTAATTGACCGTTTGCCAGTTGATGCCAATTTTATAGTCCTGTCCCAGAAGCTCCTTAATTTGATGTCCAAGATGTTCATTAATGGTCAACTTATCCAGTTGAGACAAGATCTTCTGAATGGCATTGGCGCCCCATACGGTGCTGACATGTCCCATCATGGGATAGCGGGTGGACTGGCGTTTAAGGTGCTGGTCACAATAGGTAAATATGCGATGCAAAAGTTTTGTCGCAAGTTTGTTATCTATGGCTTTATAGAAACCGGGTTTGGGTAACTCCTGAGTTTCTTCAAGCTTCAGCATGTGTTGCTCTACGATTTCCAGCAATTTATGAGTCAGCAGTAGGCGCAAGTGTCCAGAGTCTTCGTATTCGGTTTCTTTCTGAATGAAGAGTGGTTTTTTTCCTTCATTGAGATTGATGATAAAGCATCGGCTTTCGCTGAAGTGTTGAAGATTTTTGTCGAGAGTAGCCTTATTGCCCCAGTGGTAGAAGTATTTGAATAGGTGCCAATGCAAATTATCTCCCAAGTGATAAGGATCAATAATTGCCATTAAACAACTACGAATATAGGTTTCTTCAATGGTTGGCATAAGCTCAAGCGCATCATTGGATGAGCTGGTGTTTACCTTGTGTAGTTTTGCATCTTCTGCGAACTCATACAGCATGTGTAGCTCATGCCACAGATAAGCTGGCACGGGAGTATGTAACTGGTAATGCTCGATCAGCATAATGCCCAGATAATGTTGCGAATAATTTATGGCCTGGGCCAGGCGCTGATTTTTCTTGAGGGCGAATTTTTGGCCTGTTAACTCATCAACAATTCGTTTAAACGCAAAGGCCATTTCGGAACTGAGAGTATGAAGGGCCTTGAGTTGTGTATGACTGACTTTGATGGTTCTGCGATCATTGTGCTCTCTGAGGTGTTTGCTGATCTGCAGATAGCCTTTATTTAAGGTAAGGAAATTTGCTTCACGATGTGCTGTTTTTTGCTGGCAGCGATTGAGAGTTTTGGCCACATTGAGTAACTCATGAATCGCTCGATCAATATCCGAAAAGGCCAGATTCTCTAACCAGGTGCTGATAGCAGAAGGGGCTGTATCCAGCATAAATTCCTGGCCAGCCTGTAAAGAGGGATATGTGAGCTTTAATTGAGTCATTTAATAGTGCCTACCGGGCTATAGTTCTATTATTTATTCAGTCCACTGAGTATAATATGCCCGAAAGTTAGTGGCATTTCCACCATTCTATTCAAATTAACGCTTTCTAACCCAATGATTTTTAAATGATTATTATGAGACTTTTCTGTTTGCGCTTGCTCTTTATAGCTTCTCTTTTATCTCTGGTCGTTGCCTGTGATAGTGGCAAAGAGTTTTCACTGCTAAACGGAGAGCAAAAAAGCCTGTCTGACTATAATGGAAGATGGTTGGTTGTGAATTTCTGGGCCGAGTGGTGTCCACCTTGTCTTGAAGAAATTCCCGAGCTTAATTTACTGGCTCAGGAGAACGATGACATTCAGGTTATTGGCGTCAGCTTTGATCGGTTGCCTAATGATGAATTGAGCGCGCTATCTGAAAAGCTTGATATTCAGTATCCGGTTGTTGCCACCGAGCCAATGCCTTATTTGCCGATGGAGCGCCCACAAAGCCTGCCCGCCAGTTATATCGTAACTCCAAAAGGTGAAATAATGGGGCCTTTGATGGGCAAGGTAGACCGCCACAAGATTGTTGAGCTAATTGAGAAGGTAAAGTCGGCTCAGGCTGCTGAATAGATCTTGCTGTGCTCGCTGAGATTAACCTGCATATCTTGAGCGAGCATTTTCAGTCAGAACTTCACGAATTCTTTTGTTGACCTCTTCCAGTCTGGCTTGAATTCGAGTCTGCGCGTAAGGATCTTTGGATGTGCTGTTAAGCGCTAATTCAAAGTGTTTTTTGGCGGTTCGCAAGTCACCCAGTAGCAACAGATATTGACCTGTTGTTTCATGCATTTCAGGAGTATGGCCAGCCTTTGCCTGGGCTTCCGCAAGTAGATAAAGATAGTTTGGATTATGCTGATTGACGTCTGCATAACGAAGCAACAATTTCTCCGCTTGTTGGGATTGGTTATTATCAAGATAAATTTGTGCAGTGGCCAGTATCAATTTTGTCGAACCAGGCGTTTTTTCGAGCTGCTTTGTCAGTTCGGGTAGTATTTCCGACGAAGTCTTGTTGACCCGATGAGCTTCAGCCAGTGTGAACAATAATAGATGATTGTCAGGGTATTCTTTATATAAGGCTTTTAAAATGGGCAAGGCCTGTTGTGACCTTCCTTTCTTTTTTAGAAGCTCTGCATACAGATAGCGATCTTCAATTGACGTCAACTGCCCCTTACCGAACTTCTGCTCCAGTAATCTAAAGCTGTCGTTGTTATTAACCATTTCGATGCTTTTAATTCGCGCTTTGACCAGATAGTAACTAACTGAATTCTGATGCTCGATCTGAGGATATAACTGTGAGCGTTCGCGAGCTGCGGCAATACGATTTCTTGAAAGCGGGTGGGTCAGTAAAATTTCAGGTGGCATCTGAGTATAGCGACTAGCCTGTTGCAGGGTCTCGAAAAAGTCTGCGGCAGCTCGAACATCAAAACCGGCTCCTGCAAGCATGGTAATACCAATCCGGTCGGCTTCCTGTTCGTTATCTCGGGTATGGGTAATAATGCTTTGTTGTGCCGCTGCCTGAGTGGCGCTCATGCCTGCAATGCCAGCCTCAGGATCCTGCGTTGCGGCAATAACAGAGGCAATCACCCCCAAAATTGTTGGTATGGAAATTTTGTCCTGTTGCTCTAAACGCCTGGCCAGGTGACGTTGAGTGACATGTGCCACCTCATGTCCAAGCACTGAAGCAAGTTCACTTTCGCTTTGCGAGGCGGTAATCAGACCTGAGTGGATGCCGATATAACCACCTGGTAAGGCAAAGGCATTAATGGAGTTTTCCTGAATAACAAAGAATTGAAAGCGTCTTCCCAATGCGTCTGGGTTAGCTGCTACCAGCTTATGACCTAACTGCTGGATATAGTCGGTAATCAGTGGATCTTTCATCAAAAACTGACTACGGCGAATTTGCGCCATGATCTGGTCACCAATCATCTGCTCTTCTGACACAGACAAGGTTGCACCGGCTGCTTCTCCTAGCTTAGGCAGGTCATTTGCGGCTGCCGAAGCCGTTAGCGAAGCCAGGGTGATGCAACTGCTTAGGCTTAGCCCAACGAGTAGAGAGCTTAGCTTTTGTGGGAGCTTTGGTTTAGGTTTATTCATAAATTGTAATATGGTGTGACAAAATCATAAGCAGGTTACTGTATATGATGGGACTTGTGTGGTAAAAGTTCAATCTCGAACTGTGTATCATGTTCAGTGATCAAACATTGAGCAAATTTGGATATTCCATGACAACAATATTTACTCGTTGGTTTAAGCGTAATTTCTCAAGCCCGGCTACCGTTGTACTCAGTATGCTGCTGATTGTGGGCTTTGTTATCATTTTAACAGTAGGTGACATCCTGGCGCCTATTTTATGGGCATTGGTTTTTGCTTACCTATTGGAGTGGGTTGTTTCAGCTATGACTCGTAAAGGCTTGTCGAGATTATTCTCGGTGTTACTGGTATTTGCGGGATTTCTGGGGCTAGCTCTTATTATTGTCTTTGGTCTTATTCCGCTGATCTGGAACCAGGGTTCACGACTGGTCATTGAGCTTCCCAATATTATGACTAAGTTGCGTGACACCATACTTGAGTTGCCTGAAAAGTATCCGAACCTGGTCAGTGTCGAACAGGTGAATGCTTTTTATTCCAGCTTGAATAGTGAGCTTGCCAGTTTTGGTGAGGCGCTGCTGAGTGCCTCGGTCAGTTCTTTAATGAGTGTGGCAACTCTGCTGGTTTACATCATTCTGGTGCCGCTATTGGTGTTTTTCTTCCTAAAAGACCGTACTCAGATTATTGGCTGGTGTACTCAATGGTTACCGCAGGAGCGCCATCTGGCTGAAGCAGTTTGGAATGAAGTTAACCGACAGATCGGCAATTATATTCGCGGTAAAGCTCTGGAGATTGTTATCGTCGGAACCGTGTCGTATATAAGCTTCCTGATTATGGGTTTGAACTATGCCTTGCTGTTGGGTGTTTGTGTGGGATTGTCGGTTCTTATTCCTTATATTGGGGCAGCGCTGGTTACTATTCCTGTAGCGTTAATTGCTTTCTTCCAGTGGGGCTTTACCCATGACTTTTATATTATGATGGTGATTTATTTCATCATCCAGATTCTGGATGGTAACCTGCTGGTGCCGCTGATCTTCTCTGAGGCAGTCAATCTGCATCCAGTAGCCATCATTGGTTCGATTCTGCTGTTTGGTGGTCTATGGGGCTTCTGGGGCGTCTTCTTCGCTATTCCGCTAGCTATTCTGGTTAATGCAGTATTGTTGGCAATAAAAGAACACAAGGAACAGTTACAGGAAAGTGAGCCGCAAAAGGTGCTCGAAGCTCCTGAATCAGAAGAAGACTTCTAACGAAAAAACCTCGTCAGTGACGAGGTTTTTATGTTTGTTAAAGCAATTCTGAGGCGTAATCAGCCAAGCGTGATCGTTCGCCGCGTTTAAGGGTCATGTGTCCTGAATGTGCCCAGTTCTTGAAACGGTCGACAACAAAAGTAATACCGGAAGTGGTCTCAGTCAGATAGGGTGTGTCAATTTGAGCAACGTTACCCATACAGACCACTTTGGTGCCGGGACCTGCACGGGTAATGAGGGTTTTCATCTGCTTTGAAGTCAGATTCTGTGCTTCGTCAATGATGATGAATTTATTGAGAAAGGTTCTGCCGCGCATGAAGTTTAGGGAACGGACCTTGATCCATTTACGCAGCAGGTCGTGCGTTACTGCGGTTCCCCATTCATCGTTATCGGACGGGGAGAGCACTTCAAGGTTGTCCATCAGTGCGCCCATCCAGGGCGTCATTTTTTCTTCCTCGGTTCCGGGCAGGAACCCAATATCTTCGCCCACAGAAACCGTTACCCGGGTGACTATGATTTCTTTGTAGCGTTTTAGCTCAATGGTCTGTTCTAAGGCAGCAGCAAGCGCTAATAGTGTCTTACCAGTACCGGCCGGGCCTTGCAGGGTGACAAAGTCAATCTCAGGATCCATCAAGAGGTTCAGTGCATAACTTTGTTCGCGGTTGCGGGCGGTGATGCCCCAGATATTGTGACTGTCGCTTCGATAATCGGTGAGCAGCTCAATAGTGGCAGTCGCATGACCATCTTCTTCTTCGACGGAGCGGACTATGGCTTCAAAATTATCCTGTGGTTGATATAAGCACTCGTTAATTGACCATTCGGAAACTAAAGGCCCCTGAATGCGGTAGTAGGTTTTGCCTTCTTCCTGCCAGGAGTCAATATCGCGGCTGTGGGTGTCCCAGAAATTCTCGGGAAGTTCATAATAGCCAGTATAGAGTTGTTCAACATCATCCAGCACCTTGTCGTTGTAATAGTCTTCAGCATGAACGCCAACGATATTGGCCTTGATGCGAAGATTGATGTCTTTAGACACTAGCGTGACAGTTCTATCATCATCACGCGCTTGTAGCGCAAGGGCTACATTAAGGATGGTGTTATCCGCTTTGCTGCTAGGAAGGGAATCAGGGAGTCGATCAATATGTTCTTTGGTCTGGAAGTAAATCTTGCCGTGTTTGTTCTTGTCTTGTATTTGCGGGATAAGGCCGATGTGGATTCCTGCAACCATGGGGTCTTCGCCTTCTTCGGCTGCGGAGAGCAGGTCGTCGAGATAGCGGCTGACTTGCCGAACATTTCGAGCCACCTCCGAAACCCCTTTCTTTCCAGCGTCCAGCTCTTCAAGAACTACCATCGGAATTAAAATATCATGCTCTTCGAAACGGAATAGAGCGGTTGGGTCGTGCATCAATACATTCGTGTCCAATACGAATAGACGTTTTCCGTCCAGGTTTTCTTTTACCATGAGGCACCTCTCAAGTGGTTTATTATAGTGCTTTAACGGCTTCTAATACTTCTTCTACGTGGCCTTTTACTTTGACTTTTCTCCATTCCTGTTTCAGTTTGCCCTGTGCATCAATCAAAAAGGTACTGCGCTCGATGCCCATATATTCACGACCATAGAGTTTCTTCAGCTTAATGACGTCATAAGCTTTGCACATCTCTTCGTCAGCGTCGGACAGCAATTCAAAAGGAAACTCGTGCTTTTTACGGAAGTTTTCATGAGTTCTGATGCTGTCGCGTGAGACACCCAGAATTTCAGTGTTATGCTTCTGAAATTGCTTGAAATGATCACGGAAGTCCTGACCTTCGGTGGTGCATCCTGGGGTGTTGTCTTTAGGGTAGAAGTAGATGACGAGGTTTTTGCCTTTGAAGTCGGCCAGTGAAAGAGTTTGGTCGCCAGTGGCGGGAAGTTTAAAGTTGGGTGCTTTTTTATTAAGCTGTGGTTGGCTCAAATCAGCCTCCTTTAAAGTTGTGTTTCTGAAATCATTTTTTTCGTTTTCATTATCACTTTACGTCAGAAAAAATATTGTCGCAAGCAATCCCTCCTTTTTTGTGATTTTGCTTGTTTTTGCTGGCCTCGCTGGCTAACATAGCCCGCAAACAAAGACGAGCCTTAAGGACCAGTTCATGTTTTCAGGTAGTATTGTAGCGATTGTCAGTCCCTTACAGGCTGATGGTTCTATTGACGAGAATGCATTAAAAGAGCTTATTGAGTGGCATATTGACCAGGGCACCCATGGTATCGTCATTATGGGGACTACTGGTGAGTCTGCGACAGTTGATAGTAAAGACTACGAAGCCGCCATTAAGCTGACTGTGACGCAGGTGGCCGGGCGAGTTCCAGTGATAGCTGGAACGGGAGCCATAAGTACCCAAAAGACCATTGCGCTGACCAAGCAGGCCGAGGCCATGGGTGTTGATGGTGCTCTGGTGGTAACTCCTTACTATTGCAAGCCGAGTCAGCAGGGCCTGTTCGAACACTTTAAGGCTGTAGCAGAGAATACTAAGCTTCCTATTATCCTTTACAATGTACCTGGTCGTACTGCCTGTGATTTATTGCCTGAGACAGTTGCTCGTCTTGCAGATATTGAAAATATTGTGGCGATTAAAGAAGCGACCGGTGATTTATCTCGCGTTGAGGAACTTAATCGGCTATGCAGCACTCCAATCACCCTGTTAAGTGGTGATGATGCTACGGCTCTGGAGTTTATGAAGCGGGGTGGTCATGGCGTCATATCCGTGACCGCCAATGTGGCACCGGCGCTGATGAGCAAAATGTGCGAATTGGCCCAGGCAGAGCAATGGAAACAAGCCACTGTTATTAATGAAAAACTGTCAGCTTTACATCAGGATCTGTTTGTTGAAGCCAATCCGATTCCAGTTAAATGGGCTCTGGCCAAACTGGGCAAATGCCAAGAAACAATTTTATTGCCATTGACGGTATTAGCTGAACAGTACCATTCACAAGTATTACAAGCGTTGGAACAAGCGAATGTCGAGATTAAATAAATATAAAACACTAATCATTTTAAGTTCATTAGCTGCGGTGTCTTCATGTAGCTGGTTTTCTGCTAAAGATGGCACTGAAGATATTGATGATCGTTATATGCGTAGCCAGCAGGGGCCTGAACTTCAGGTGCCACCGACCGCTAAGCACATTAATGTTCAAGATCGATACCGTGTTCCAGAAGGCGTTATCATTACCAATCGCGACGCCGAAGGTAAAAAGCTGTCGCTTGACCCACCACAGTTATTGTTGGTAGGTGGTGATGGTGTCCGAGAGGATTTAGAGCAGTCAAATCCGACTGTTTGGATTCGTCATCAAGACACACCATTTATGGATTATGTCTCTCGATTTATGAGTCAGAAGAATATTCCTGTTGCCTCATCCAGCGATTCACAGGTTAGCACGGACTGGATCACCGATGATGACGAAACGGCTCTGGCAAATTATATTGGCTCTTATAATCTCGATGGACAACGCCATCGCATTACGCTTGAAATTGTTGGTCAGAATGCGAATGAAATCTCACTTCAGGCACGCAATACTGAAAGCCAACGCCTGCAGGGCGAGAAGTGGATTGCTATGACTCCATCAAAAACAGTTGCTAGTCAGTTCCTGAATGCTTTCCTTGGTTTCTATGATTCTGAGCGCACTAAAGAAGCTCGTGAGCGGATCCTTGAAGAGGGTACTATCAATGTCAATCTGAGCACCAACCCACAAGGGAACATCGCTCTGACTGCGGAGCGTGAATTCTTGGCTGTCTGGGATCAGTTGCCTAGAGTTCTTGAAGACTTAAATCTGACTGTTTCAGACCGTGATCAATCAGCAGGAATTTACTACTTTAATGTTAAAGAACCAGCAACCGGTTTCTGGGCCTGGTTGTGGAATGATGATGAAGCCAATCCGAAAGTTGAGATGGAGCCTGGTGATTATCAGATTTTGGTTGAAACTACGGCATCAGGCGTTAGCATGACCTTTAAAGATGATGAGGGTAACCTGCTGGATCCTAGTGTTGTAACCCGCATTTATCCGGAGTTTGCAGCCAGCTTCAAAAGCCGTGCCAAGCAATAATCGATTAAGAGTTGCATCGCTGGGTTCAGGAAGTAAAGGCAATGCAACAGTTGTTTCCAACGGTGAAGTTACGGTCATGGTTGACTGTGGTTTCACCGTCAAAGAAGTTCTAAAGCGGCTGCCCCGCATCGATCTGCAACCAGAGCAGATTGACGGTATTCTGGTGACCCATGAGCATCAGGATCATATCAGTGGAGTGGGAGCGCTTAGCCGAAAGTTTTCTATACCAGTATGGGCGACTCGTGGCAGCCTTTTGTCAGGAAAGTGCGGTAATTTGCCGCACTGCAATATCATTGAAGGTTTTAATCCTTTTTCCATCGGTAGCCTCAATATCACACCTTTATCCGTTCCACATGATGCCCGGGAGCCCTGCCAATTTTTGTTTACACAAGACCAGGTGCGGCTTGCAATTCTGACTGACCTTGGGTGTTTTACACCAAAAATTGTTGAGCAGTTGACCCCCTGTCATGGCATATTGCTCGAGTGTAATCATGACGAAGAGATGTTATGGAATGGACCTTATCCGGATCGCCTCAAGCAACGCGTTGCTGGCAGAATGGGCCATATGAGCAACAGGCAGGCAATTGAGCTGTTGCAGCAAATGGAGCGGGAGGCGTTGCAACTTGTGATAGCCACTCATCTGAGCGAGCAGAACAATTGTCCCAAACTGGTCAGTGAATTATTGGCAGAGGCCCTGAACTGGCCTTTGGAGAAAGTCAAAATTGCGCAGCAGGATAAGGGTTTTGACTGGCATGAAGTGTGTAGTACGTAAGCAGTCAGATTAATCGGAATCTAAAGATGACTTAGAGTAGCTGTCTTAGCTTAAGTCATCTTCCTGATATTCCAGAGACTTTTCCTCTTCGGAACTTTCCAGCTGTTTTAATGGCATGGTGATGGTAAACAGGGCTCCATTAAGCATGCGGCTGTCCTCTGCCCAGATCTTGCCGTGATGGCGGGTGATGATGCCTTTAGCGATTGCCAGACCTAAACCTGCACCCCCTGAATCTCGATTGCGACTAAAGTCTAAGCGAGTAAAAGGTTCAAAGATTCTCTCACGCTTGCCGGGTGG
Source organism: Kangiella sp. (assembly GCF_014762745.1). GTDB lineage: Bacteria > Pseudomonadota > Gammaproteobacteria > Enterobacterales > Kangiellaceae > Kangiella. The sequence continues at coordinate 96,631 of NZ_JABURJ010000091.1, read as the reverse complement.
AATGCCTGGGCCATCATCTTCTACCTGAATATCAATTGAGTCATTATATTCGGTTAGATTGATCTGTACCGTGGAGATTGAAAAACGCGCCGCATTTCGAATCAGATTAATGAGTGCTCGTTCAATCAGGTTTTTATCAGCGTAAAGGGTGCTGCCTTGGTTGGGCTGGCTGTAAATCACAAATTGTTTGTTGTTGTGAATGGTTTTTACCTTGTCGCAGACGTCCTGTGTTAGTTCTTTGATATTAAACTCGGACAGTTGCAATGGGTGTTGGCCATGCTTCAAGCGTGAGTAACCCAGCACCTCTCGAACCAGAGCGTCCAGTTCATCCAAAGCATCATGCATATCATCAGTAAGTTTTTCGCGACGGGAATCACTGGTTTTGTCGTTAAACAAATCCAGAGCAAAACTCAATCTTGCCATTGGCCCGCGAAATTCATGAGCAACTGCATGCATCAGATCGCGCTGGTTATAAAGACTCTGCTGATGCTCTTTTCGTAAATCATTAATGTGCTGAATGAGCTTAGGAATATTAGTTGCTAAATCGTCAAGGGCATAACCTTTTCTGTCTAAAGCGAGCCCATCAAACTGAACCTTGTCCAGAGCATAGCTTGCTGGGCGAAGGTTGCGCTGATTCAAATAGTAGACGCCGTATAAAGTTCCGCCATTCAGCAATAACAATACCAGGGCATAGACTATCCAATCAGTCATAGAAACATAGTAGTAGGGGGCGTCATAAGGACCCAGTACCAGAACGGACTCGTTGTCATTGAGAATGACTAGACCGATAGGCCCATCTTCTCCTTGCATATACACCAGATAACGATTCTGCTTCAGTTCGTCTTTGATGTTGTCATCAAGTTTCAGGTTGGATAGCTGGTCGCTGGTTATTTTGGCATCCAGCTCATATTCTGCACGAGCAATCGTTTGTGGCGAGTGGTTATAGTCCAGTATGGATAATCTGAAATTAAGTTCACGGGCATCGGCGGTGATGCTATCTTTAACTTCCTTTTCCCCAATATCGTAAATCCAGGGAAAGTACACATAATAAACGAAAGTACCGCCGAGAATATTGGCAACAACCAGAATCAATAGCGGTGCGAGCAGTTTCCGGATCATTTAGTCAACAGGTAGCCTTCGCCGCGGATGGTCTTGATGATGTATGGGAGTTTTGGATCGTCGCCTAGCTTCTTACGCAGTCTTGAAATTCGTAAGTCGATACTTCTATCGGTTCCATCATACTCGAGACGGAACGTTTTGCGGTGTAACTCTTCACGGCTGACCACTTCGCCGGAACGTTCTGCCAGTAGCCATAACAGGTTGTATTCAGCTGTGGTCAGATGAACAACCTGGCCATCAGAAATAACCGTGCGATTTTGCGGATTGATTTTGACTTTGCCTGCATGGATAAATTCAGTGCCTGACTCTACTGAGTCAGAAACTTCTACTCGGCGCAACAGAGCGCGTAGGTGAGCAAGCAATACTCTGGATTTGACCGGCTTGGAAAGATAGTCATCGGCGCCTGTTTCAAGGCCAGCGACTTCGTCAATATCGTCGCTCATTGACGTCAGCATTAATATTGGGCCGCTATAATGCGGGCGCACGGTACGGCAGACAGTCAGGCCATCTGCGCCGGGAAGCATAACATCAAGGATGACAGCTCGTGGCTGCTGTTCAATGATAAGATCGATAGCTTTTGTGCCGTTAGCTTCAATTTGCACTTGATAGTCATTGCTTTCAAGGAATTCTGCTACCAGCGAAGCTAGTTTGTCATCATCTTCTACAAGTAATATAGTTTGCGACATTATTTTATAGTTTTTTAGAGTACACCCAATAAAAGTAGGCATTAAATTGCCTGAATTAGCCTGTCAGGTCAATGCCTTGGTTTAAATATCTAAAGTATTTTTAGATATTTCTGACTTGATGATAGCACAGATTTGCATTTAAAGTTCTACTTCATATTAAATAGTCTGATTTATCAATAAGTTAAACAAGATATATCTGGTTTGCAATGTGAGTTTATAGCTCTGTGCCGGCTTGTTATTGTCATACATGCATTTAACTGCTAATCTCTTACGATATGAACTGTGTCATAAAATTTAACATTATTGGCATTGTTTAGGCTTATTAACTTTTCACGCATTACGGCTGTAAACCCATGAAAAAAGTAACATTATTCTTAACTTCATTCTTATTGGTTGCGCTTTCTAGTTTTTCTGGAGCGGCTAAGGCTGCTGAACAGGTGAATGTGCAAGGTTCAAATTTGCAATTGAATGGCTTGGCCGTTCATAGTGAGTTGCGTCAGGAGTGGTTCCTTAATGCTCTATACTTAAGCAGCAAGTCAGATGACCCAGCGGAAATCATAAATTCTCCAACTACTAAAAGAATGCAGATCAAGGTATTAGCTGATGAGCTGCCAGGACGTCGCTTGAAGCGTTTCTGGATTGAGCGTATCAAGAACAATAATGAAGCAGCGGTTGTTTTGGAAAATGCCAGAGGCGTTCGTGAGCTGGCCGATACTATTGGACAGGATTTAGCGGCTGGCGACACTATCGATATTGATTATGTGCCAGGTCAGGGGACAGTAATTCAAATTAACGGTGCCACTGTAAATACAGTAGATGAAGCAATCTTCCCGTTAATGCTTAACACCTGGGTTGGTGAAAGACCTCCTTCATCCGAATTCAAAGACGCTATTCTGGGTAATCAATCAGCTGTAGGTTATTCTGATCTATTGGCCAAATATTCAACAATTAATCCTGCACCATCGCGTGTTTCACTGTTTGACCAGGCTGCTCAGGCTGCTAAAGAGGAAGAGGAGCGAAAGGCTCGCGAAGCTGAAGAGCGTCGCCTGGAGCAGGAGCGTCGTGAAGAAGAGGCTCGTCGCGCCGAAGAAGAAAGACAGCGTCAGGCAGAGCTGGCCGCACAACGTGAGCAAGAACAGGCGCAACAGGCTGCTCAGCAGCAGGTTGAGAAGAAACCAGAACCTAAGCCAGAGGTTAAACAACCTGAGGTGGTAGAGGTTCCAGCAGGCCCAACTGAAGAAGAGTTGGAAGCTATGAGGGTGAGTTATAATTCTGCGATTCGTGCGCATTATGTTCCTTTCTTCGAGTATCCTGTGCAGCAAATCATGCGTCGCCATGGCAAGTCTGCGCTTCTGAATCCTCGTAAAGGACGCACTCACGGTGAGGTCACCATTCAGCTTGAAGTTGATCGTGACGGTGAACTGGTTGGTGGTAGTCTGGTTAGCAGTTCTGGAGAGAAAATTCTGGATGATGCTGTGATGAGTGCATTGTTTGATGCGGTTCCTTATCCTGCAATGCCAGAGGAGTTACCGGAAGAAACATTTAACACCACATTGCCTATTTCAATTCCAGCGCCACAAATGTAGAATCATCTACAACTTTTGTGAAAGGGGCCTTTATGGCCCCTTTCTATTATTTTGCTGATTTTATATTGGCTATTATATGGGCACTTAATATGGGTCCAAGAGACCTTAACCCTTTAGCATTTGTCAAAGAAACGAGACAAGTATTGGTTAATACTAATTCTCTCGTTACTCACAATTAAGGTGAAAATTAATGAATATCAATTGCTTATTTGACAGTGGAAATATTGAGGTAATTGATGCTAGTGATAACAATGCCGTTAAACTAGCCATCAGAGACGATTCTAACTCGGAATTTAAACAATGGTTTCACTTCAGAGTACATGGTGACATTGGTAAAACTTATAACTTCGAAATTACCAATGCCAAGGAATGTTCTTATGTAGACGGTTGGAATGATTATCAGGTTGCCGCTTCCTATGATGGCGAGTATTGGTTTAGAGTTCACACTTCCTTTGATTCAGACAAACGCCTCACATTTTCTCATCAGTTAGAACAGTCCACCATTTTCTTTGCTTACTTTGAACCTTATTCATACCAACGCCATTTGAGTTTGATTCATCAGGCGCAGCACTCTGAGCTATGTCAGCATCAAGTGTTAGGACAAACTGTTGATGGGCATGATATTGATTTATTGATCATTGGTGATGAAAGCCGTGAGCGCAAAATTTGGGTAACTGCACGTCAACATCCAGGCGAAACGATGGCTGAGTGGTGTGCCGAGGGTCTTATTGAACGCCTTCTTAATGAGGACGATGCGCTGGCACAAAGTCTTTTGCAGCAAGCTGTTTTCTATATCGTTCCCAACATGAATATAGATGGCAGTATCCGTGGCAACTTGCGCTCTAATGCCGCTGGAGCCAATCTTAATCGTGAGTGGCAAAATCCAAGTCTGGAGAAAAGCCCGGAAGTTTACCATGTGCGTAACAAGATGAAGCAAACAGGTGTTGATGCTTTCCTTGATTTGCATGGTGATGAAGGTTTGCCTTATGTTTTCGTTGCTGCCTGTGAAGGTATTCCAAGTTATGACAATCGCATCAAGCAACTGGAAGAAGAGTTCAGTGCAATTCTTAAATCAGTGAACCCAGATTTCCAGACCGAGTATGGTTATGATAAAGATGAGCCGGGTAAAGCGAATCTGACAGTAGCTAACGCATGGGTTGGTGAAGAGTTTAAATGCTTGTCATTGACGTTGGAAATGCCATTTAAAGACAATGCAAACCTTCCAAATAAAGAAACTGGCTGGTCAGGTGACCGCAGTTATTTATTGGGTCAAACCCTGCTTAATCCACTATATCAACTGGTTAAAAAATTAAGGTAGTAGCATGGCAAAGTTTTTAGTTTTCGGCGCTGGGTTTGTTGCCGAACCTTTAGTTGAATATTTGCTGCGTCGCTCGGACAACTCGGTGACAGTAGTCAGTCATATATATGATGAAGCTCAGGCGTTGGCGAATAAATTTCCCGGCGTTAAAGCGTTACAGGCAGACGTTACCGACCAGACCCAAATCGAACCTGTGATTGCTGAGCACGACATGGTTGTCAGTCTGGTTCCGGCCACCTTGCATCCGGTCATTGCTAAAGCCGCAATAGCGCAAAAAAAGAATATGGTAACGGCAAGTTATGAATCACCTGCGATGCGCGAGTTAAAACAGCAAGCACTGGATGCGGGCGTTACTATCCTCAACGAAATTGGTCTCGATCCCGGCATTGACCATCTTAGTGCCATGAAGATTATCGACCAGGCTCATGCCAATAATGAGAAAGTGATCAGCTTTGTATCCTGGTGTGGTGGTCTTCCTTCACCAAAGGATAATGATAACCCGCTTGGTTATAAGTTTTCCTGGGCCCCCAAAGGGGTTTTATTGGCACTACTTAATGACGCTTTATTTTTGCACCACGGTAAAGTTGAACGTGTCGTTGCTAAAGAGCTTCTGAAGTGGGCCAAACCGTTGCAGGCTAACGACCTGGATCTTGAGGGTTATCCGAACCGTGATTCAACCGGCTATCAGGAAATTTATGGTATTCCTGAAGCGCAGAACATCATTCGAGGAACTTTCCGTTATTCAGGCTTCTGTGAAATTATCCAGGCAGCCAAGGATTTGAATTTGCTTGATGCGGATTCCGATGTGTCAATGCAGGACATGATTTGGAAAGACTATATTGTACAACTGAATGGTGCGGATAGCCTTGAGGCTCTTAAAGCGCAGTTATCTGATAGTGCATGGCAAGGGTTGGAGTGGCTGGGTTGTTTCTCTGAGCAGCAAGTCGGCGAATTTGCTGGCCCTATTGATGCCTTCTGCAATCTGTTAATTCAGAAGCTCGGTTATCAAAAGGGGCAGGTTGATATGGTTCTGCTTCAGCATAAGTTTGAAATTGAAAAAGCAGATGGTAGCCGTTACCACATCGCTTCAACCTTGCAGGAGTTTGGTCAGGACGGTGGTTATTCTGCAATGTCCAAAACGGTTGGCTATCCAGCAGCCATTGCGTGTCAATTGATCGCGGATGGCAAGATTGCTCGTAAAGGACTGGTACTACCTATGACCAAGGATATTTACAATCCTATTCTTGAGTTACTTGAGAAAGAGGGGATTGTTTGCGAAGTGCAGATCAGAGCAGCTGACGATAACTTTTTAAGTGAGCTTGATTATTAATTAAGCTCGCTATTGCTTGCTTCCTGAGTGTCTGCCTGCTCTTGATCAGGACTCTCATCAGGAGCCGGCTTTTCTTCCTGCTCCTGTGCTGACGCTCTTAATTCATTACTCAGGAACTGCTTAACCGCTTCCTGAGTGATGAGACTAAAGTTTGTCTCATCCGTAATGTCTTCAATCATTTCTTTGTTCAACAGTAACACGGGCCTTTGTGATAACTGCATATTTTGCCACTTTGCCAAAGTTTTATAATTACTGACTTCTGGTTCATTATTATCATCAATGATTAATACGGCTGGGTAATTTTTGACGGTTAGTCGATGGTAAGGGCTGACTGCTAAAAACCATTCTGTTGAGGCCTGATCATTTTTAAGCATGAATTCTTTCATCCAAAATGGGTTCTCGGACTCAAGAAAGCTCAGATAGTTTGCTTCAATATTATTGAGTGCCAATGCTCTAAAGTTTTGCGGCGCATGAATGGCAGCCTCCATGATTAAGCTACCAGCAAAACCTTCACCAAAGGCTGCGGTCTGCTTTCGGTTTGAGTAATTATTGTTCGCCAGCCAGTCAACGGCCGCAATGATGTCTTCAACGGCGCGCGCATGCTTTTGACCAGCAACCGATTGTCGCCAGCTCTCGCCATAAACGCCACCACCTCGAATGTGAGCAATAGCTATAATGCCGCCGCGCTCAAGCCAGTCGTTAAATATAGGATGGTAGTAGGGCATCTGGATATGGCCAAACCCCTGGTTGGTGATAATGAGAGCTGGATTGTTACCATTCCTGGACAGGCGCTCCTGGTGGGCGATGGTCAATGGGATGCGACTTCCATCTGCAGAACGATAAAAAACCGTTTCAACTTTAATATCGTCAAGCTGAGTTAAGGGCAATGGCTCTGCCACTAATTGTCTATCATCAAGTGACAGGGAAAAGATACTGGATGGGTGCAAAAAGCTGTTTACTGTGACCAGACTACTTAACTGACCATTAAGCATATAATGGGCCGGCTGCAGTTCCACATGACTGTTTGCACTGACCTTGATCGATTGCTTGGACGAGCCGTTCAGCTGAGAAAGGTAAAGTTTCTGTTGAGTGTTGTCCAGGTACTGTAGCAGCCAGCGATTGTCTATTAACTGAGCATCAAGCAACAGTTCATTTTGTTGACCAATAACTTCTTTCCAGTCGCGACGCGAAGGTTGCTTTAGATTGATCGAAATGATTCGCCAGCGGGGCGCAACCAGATTGGTGTGAAAATAAAAAGTATCATTAATATTGCCAACAAAGTTAAGATTGGCGCGAGTGTTTTTTGCAATATTAACGGCTTTACCCAGTTGCCCCGATTCGTCCATGGGGATAACCCATATCATATCGGAAGTATCGACAAGATGTTTTGCTGTGATCAACAAGTAGCGGGTATCGGTTGTCAGCTTGGCATTTATGTGCCATTGCTCAGTGTCTTCAAGTTGCTCGCTGAAATCGAACAGCAGTCGACTAAATTCGGGGCCTTGTCCGAGATTCTGATAATACACCTGATGATCGGTTTGATAGATAAACCGGTTGTATCCTGCTAGCCAGTTAAAGTCAGTTTTGATTTTTGTTAGTGGGAGTCGATAGCTGTTAAATTGTCGACTAGCCAGATCAAACAATAACCAGCGGAATTGCTGCTGCCTGTTCTGAGTTTGTATGGCCAGAAATCTACCTTGTGGTGATAACGAAGTTGAGACCGCTTTAAGACCATCAGGGATCGCCCCAAGGTCTGTTTCAACCTCCTTGATAGTGTCAAACACTGCAATGGAATTTTGTTGGTTAGAGAGGTTCTCTTTGATATAGAAATAGCGATCGAGTAACTGCTGAGGAAGCCGCCGATTAAAAAGTGTTTCGCCTTGCTTGGCATCGTCAATTGATTGATCCAGCCTTGAAAAATACTGTTCGCTAAGCTCCCTTTGTTGTTCAATCCAGTTGGTGCGCTGCGGTGTCTTTTGTTCAAGCCACATATAATTATCATCAATTTGCACACCATTAAGAAGGTAGTCGTAATCCTGAGTGGGATTTTTAGGCAAAGACACCTTGGCTACAGGAGGCTGCTGCGCAGTCTCTTCATCTGAGCAGGCGCTCAGTAACAGGGTTCCAGCAACGATGGGTAGCAGTAGAACAGCTTTAGCACGCTTAATTAGCGGTTGATAGGTATTCTTAATAGTTGCGTGGAAAAGCATAGAGTCCTTGCAAGGGGCTTGTAGGAAATTGAATTGATTGTACCAATAGGGAATTTTAATGCAAAACCAAATAGCCAGAAAAGATTTATCAGTTAGTTGCTAACTGTTATATAATGATCGAACCACTTTGCAATACCTGTATATGGCGATGAATCATATTGTAGCGCCCATCGAAATTGATGTTCCATTCCCCAAGCCTCCTGTTGAACTGTCTGTTGATGAAAAAGAACATCATCGCAAGCTAGTCATAGAGTTACTCAAGCAGCATAATGCGGTTTTGATTGCTCATTATTATACGGATCCTGAAATTCAGGCTCTGGCCGAGGAAACTGGAGGCTTTGTTGGCGATTCTCTTGAAATGGCCAAATTTGGAGCGCGTCACCCGGCCGATACCCTGATTATTGCAGGTGTGAAGTTTATGGGTGAAACGGCCAAGATTCTAAGCCCTGAAAAGCGAGTGTTGATGCCAACTCTTGAGGCAACCTGTTCGCTGGACCTGGGCTGTCCAATTGAACCATTCAGTGAGTTCTGCGATCAGCATCCAGATCGTGAAGTAGTGGTTTATGCCAATACATCAGCTGCTGTAAAAGCACGTGCCAACTGGGTTGTAACATCCAGTATCGCGGTAGATGTGCTTGAGTATCTGGCTGAGCAGGGCAAAAAAATTATCTGGGGGCCTGATAAGCATCTTGGGCGCTATATCCAGCAAAAAACAGGGGCCGATATGCTGTTATGGCAGGGTGCCTGTATTGTACATGATGAATTTAAATACAAGGCACTAGAACAAACGATGGCCTTGTACCCTGAAGCAGCCGTGCTGGTTCACCCCGAATCGCCACAAAAGATTGTCGATTTGGCTGACTTTGTGGGCTCAACCTCGCAATTAATCAAGGCTGCCAAAGAGCTTCCGCAGAAGCAGGTAATTGTTGCAACCGACAAGGGTATTTTCTACAAGATGCAACAGGCAGCCCCGGAGAAAGAGCTAATTATTGCTCCAACAGCCGGCGAGGGAGCTACCTGTCGTAGCTGTGCACATTGCCCCTGGATGAAGATGAATGTCCTGCAATTGCTGTCGCAGGTATTTGAGCGTGACGACAATGAAGTCTTCGTTGATCACGATTTAGCCGAAAAAGCGTTGATCCCCCTACAGAAAATGGTAAATTTTGCTAACGATATACAAACTAGCGTTAAAAGTAATATTTAACTAAGACCAAAGGGGAGTTCATGAAACCAACAATCAAGTTACTGACTTTAGCCGTTATTGCAGGATTGGGCATCGGTGCCTGTAGCGAGCAAAATGATCAGGCTGAGTCCAAGCCGAGTCAACTAGTTGCAGTCGAAACTACCGAGGATACCGCGAGCCAGGCTCAAGCTGAGCAAGTAGCGCAACAAGCGCGAGAAACTACTGGTTCCAAACTAGTCTCAATTATTGAGGGTGACCACCGTAGCGAGCAAAATAAAGCCCGTAACAAGTATCGTAATCCAGCTGAAACCTTAAAGTTCTTTGGCATTCGACCAGGAATGACCGTGGTTGAGGTTTCTCCTGGCGGCGGTTGGTATACCGAGATTTTAGCACCTTGGCTCGGTAAAGACGGCAAATTGTATGCCGCTCATTTTGATCCAAATTCGGAAGTGGAATATTACCGCAACAGTTTGAAAGGCTTTCAGGAAAAGTTGGAAGCTAATCCGGATTTATATTCCAATGTTGAATTAACCGTTTTTGATGCCACTTCAGATACGCCCATTGCACCTGCTAACAGTGCTGACGCGGTTGTAACTTTCCGTAATGTTCATAACTGGATGCGCGGTGGTCGTGAAGATGCGCTTAACGCATTCAAGTTGATGTATGATGCGGTTAAACCGGGGGGTACTCTTGGTGTGGTTGAACACCGTCTGGCAACGGGTTTGAAGCAGGATGAAAATGCCAGCTCGGGCTATATGCATGAAAAGTTTGTGATTGATCTGGCAGAAGAGGCTGGTTTTAAGCTGCTGGAACGTTCGCAGATTAATGCTAACCCTAAAGATACTACCGATCACCCTAAAGGCGTCTGGACTTTGCCGCCAAGCCTGCGACTTGGTGAAGAAAACAAAGAGCAATATCTCGAAATCGGTGAAAGTGATCGTATGACGTTAAAGTTTGTTAAACCGGCAACGGAATAAACAACTCTTAGCCAATAAGCTTCAATTCAGTGATAACACTGCACCTGAGCGTGCAGTGTTATGCTGAAGCTACTCTTCTAAGCTCTGTTACTTTATTTCCCTGAGTTTTTGCATGGTGCAATAGTTCTGAGGAAGAGGTATGTTCGCTGTAAAGGTAACGTACCAGCTCTTTCTGTGAAATATGCGGTGCAAACAGTTCGATAAAGTCCTTCATATACTGCTTCAAAAACAGATTCTTATTGAAAGCAAGCCATGTCGTGCATTTAGGCAGCATGTCTCTGGTTGAATAACTGATCAAATCTTTATCGGCCTCAGAGTCATAAGCCATGCTGGCAATGATACCCACTCCGAAACCTTTCCTGACATAGGTTTTAATAATGTCAGCATCTCGCGCGGTGAATACAATGTTAGGCTGAAGATTTTCTTTGTGACACGCCCGCAACAGACTTGATGAGCTTTTATCGCTGAAGTTATAGGTAACCAATGGATATTTGACCAGATCTTCTAACGAGATCTTTCTCAAGTCCCCAAGGTCATGATCCTGAGGGAACAATAAGGTTCTATCCCATTGATAGCAGGGGATCTGAACAATGTCCGGACCCAGCTCCACGGTACCTGAGGCGATGACAAAATCGATTTCTTGTTTTTTCAGTTGCTCAATAATCTGCTCGGTTGTGCCCTGGTGTAAATCAATTTTTAAATTGGGGTATTCCTTGTGAAAGGAGGAAAATGTACGAGGTAGCACATATTGAGCCTGTGTTTGAGTTGTGCCAATAGAAAAGCAACCAGAGTCTTCCTGACTAATCTCGCTGGAAAGGCGCTTAATATTGTTCACTTCCTGCAGGACTTTGCGAGCTCGAGCAAGAATTTCCTTGCCAACATGGGTTATGCCGACCAGTTGCTTGCCATTACGTTCGAAGATTTTGGTTTGTAGCTCATCTTCTAGCAGGCGTAGCTGTTTGCTAATTCCCGGCTGAGAGGTGAATATTTTCTGTGCGGCAGTTGTGATACTCAGATTGTTATCAGCAATTGCGATCAAATATTTTAACTGTTGCAGTTTCATTTTGGACGTCTAAATGGTTAAATGGCTGAAGAAGTTAACATGCTTTATGCGCAAAAGCAACATCTTATATATCTTTGAGATATATTGTGCAAATGTTTTTTGCTTCTTTATAACTTTCAGTTATTAATGGATAATGAAAAACAATTAGCTTCCAATCCTTATTACACTTAGATTTACAGCATCTTTTTGTATCTAAGAAATAAAGTCTTTTCTTATGAGAATCGGTTAATCTGCGGTTTTTATTTAGATAAATAACCAAAGGTTATTAATTAGGGGTTTTACAAATGATTCATAACTCTATATTGGGAACCATTGGCAACACGCCAGTGATTAAAATTAATCGCCTGGCTCCTGACCATGTCACCATGTATGTCAAAGCTGAATTTTTTAATCCATTAGCTTCGGTAAAAGACAGGTTGGCATTTGCCATTATCAATGATGCAGAACAACGGGGTTTGCTCAAGCCGGGACAAACCGTGGTTGAAGCCACTTCGGGTAACACTGGCATTGCGTTAGCCATGGTGTGTGCTGCTAAAGGTTATCCATTTGTGGCGGTGATGACTGAAACCTTCTCTGTTGAGCGACGTAAGATCATGCGTGCGCTTGGTGCAAAAGTGGTTTTAACGCCAGCAGCAGAGCGAGGCACCGGTATGGTACGGGTGGCAAAAGAGCTGTCTGAAAAGAATGGCTGGTTTCTTGCTCGTCAGTTCGAAAATGAAGCTAATCCTGCTTACCACCGCAATACCACAGCTCCAGAAATCTTAAAAGATTTTGCCGGTCAGCGACTGGACTATTTTGTAAGTGGTTATGGAACGGGTGGAACCATAACTGGTGTAGGGGAGGTTCTTAAAGTCGCTCGTCCAGAAACAAAAATCATTGCTACAGAACCAGCTGGGGCTTCATTGCTGGCTGGCAAGGAATGGCAACCTCATAAAATCCAAGGCTGGACTCCGGATTTTATTGCCGATGTTATGAATCAGAAAATCTATGATCGGATTATTCCAATTGATGATGAGCTAGCTCGTGACACAGCATTAGCCTTAGCACAAAAAGAGGGGATCTTTTGCGGTATTTCTGCCGGTGCAACTTTTGCTGCCGCTTTAGAAGTTGCTAAAGATGCGGACGAGGGGGCGGCTATACTGGCAATGCTCCCAGATACTGGCGAACGCTACATGAGTACTTTCCTGTTCGAAGGAGTTAACGAAGGCAGTGATGATGAAGTGTTTGATTAATGCCTATGCTCAATAAAACTTATACTTAATAAAAAAGCAGGAGTCTGACTCCTGCTTTTTCTTAACTGGCTAATGATTTTAGCTTTTAACTTTCTTGCCTTTGGCTTCCATATCTAAAACATAGTCGTCACGATCTTTTCTTAAATCGTCATCGGTTGGTAATGGTTGGCCAGTATACGCGTGTAAAAATGCCTCGCATAACAGTTCGCTATTGGTGGCATGGCGTAGGTTGTTTACCTGCCTTCTAGTTCTTTCATCAGTTAGAATTTTAAGAATCGAAAAAGGAATTGATACCGTAATTTTCTTAACTTTGTCTTTTTTCTCGCCATGCTCAACGTATGGATTGATAAAGTTTCCATCCCAATCTTTAGCCATATAAACCTCGTGTCTTATTCGATGCGGTTATTATACATTTTTTTCAGCCTTCTAAACATCTTGACTTTTAATCTGCTTAAAATATATATTGGCCATTTAGACGTCTAAACGTCTTTGTCGAAATAAACTCTGTCAAGAGAGTTGCAATAGATACGGGTAACAAGATGACCAATCAGGCAATTGAACAAGACTACGACAAGACTGTAGATAAATGGCAGCCTTTGTGTCGTAAGCCAGAGAAAAGTATCGGCTTTATCGACACGGGAACTATTCATTTGCAGGATTTTGCTTTATTGCATGGCGGCAAACTTAATTCGGTTGAGCTTTACTACAACCGTTATGGCTCTATTCACAAGCCAGCGTTGATTGTCCTTGGTGGTATTTCATCTTCACGAAACCTGCATGAATGGTGGGCTGAACTGTTTGGTGAGCAAAAACCTCTTAACCCTGAACAATTTCAAATCATTGGCATTGATTATATTGCCAATCATCATCACCAGTATCCCAATCTAATTTCCACTTTTGATCAGGCCAAGATCATTAATGAGTTATTAGAACAGCTAAACATTAATCGGGCCGAAGCCATTATTGGGAGTTCTTACGGTGGTATGGTGGCACTTGCCTTTGCTCACCTGTTTCCACAGAAGCTTAATAAGCTCATCTGTATAGCTGCCGCGCATATGAACACACAGAAATCCATCGCACAGCGTCAGATTCAGCAGCAAGTACTCGAATTAGGTATAGCCTCCGGCAAAACTCAGCAAGCTGTATCAATAGCTCGCCAACTGGGTTTTATTAGTTACCGTAGTCAGAAAGAACTTGAGCATCGTTTTAAATCCCACAGGATAATTGAGCAGCAAAAACTCAGCTACGAGCTGGTTGATTATCTGAAATATCAGGGTGAAAAGTTTGCCGCAAAATTCGATATAGAACGATACCGCTCGCTTTCACAGTCTATCGATTTACACAAAGTTGAGCCAAAAGGAATTGTTACTGAGGCTCTGTTTATTGGTATTGATAGCGATGAGTTAGTGCCTGCTGAGCTGGTGAAAGAAACTGCAATGTCATGTCGCGGCACCACTCAATTCCAAATCATACATTCTTACTACGGCCACGACGGTTTTTTACTTGAAGCAGAACAGTTGGCCAACTGTATTACCCCATTCTTAAGGAATACACTATGACACACACCAATCAGACCATTTCCGTTCGCTCAGGCATTGAGTCGGATCAGCAGTTTGGCGCTGTCACACCGCCGCTGTATTTATCCTCCAACTACACCTTTGCCGATCTTGAACAGCCAAGAAAATATGACTATAGCCGCTCCGGTAACCCTACCCGAGACACACTGGCAGATACTCTTGCACAACTGGAAAATGGGTACGGGGCCGTGATTACTTCAAGCGGCATGTCAGCAGTTTATCTGGTCACTCATCTGCTTGATAAGGGCGATTTAATTATTGCGCCACATGATTGCTACGGTGGCACTTATCGCTTGTTATACAGTCTTGCACAAAAGGGGCTATTCGAGGTTCTATTTGTAGATCAGGGTTGTGCTGAAAGTTTGCAACAGGCGCTTAATAAGAAGCCAAAGCTGGTTTGGATCGAAACACCGAGTAATCCACTGCTGCGTGTGGTGGATATTCAACAAATTTGCGATTTGGCAGGTTCCGACGTGATAAAAGTTGTCGATAATACTTTTCTTTCGCCAGTGTTGCAGCAACCTCTGAACCTCGGTGCTGATGTGGTTATTCATTCAACCACAAAATACATCAATGGACACAGTGATGTGGTCGGCGGTGCCGTGATAGCCAGAGAACAGGAGTTGTCTGAGAAACTTGCCTGGTGGGCAAACTGCATTGGGATTACTGGTTCGCCATTTGATAGCTTTATCACCAGTCGTGGCTTGCGTACCTTATCCATTCGTTTACGCCAGCATCAGGAAAATACTCATAGGGTTATCCAGTACCTGCAACAGCAACCGCTGGTTGAACATATCTATTACCCTGGTCTGGAAAGCCACCCGACCCATACAGTTGCCGCTAAACAGCAGCAAGGCTTCGGTGCAATGTTGTCATTTGAACTTAATTTAGACCATGCCAATCTGCGAACTTTTGTAAACAGTCTGGAGCTATTCTCATTGGCTGAATCCTTGGGTGGCGTCGAAAGTCTGATTTGTCACCCTGCCAGTATGACCCATGCCGCAATGGATCAAGAAGCAAGATTTAATGCAGGGATTAAAAACAATCTGCTGCGTGTTTCGGTGGGAATTGAAGAGGCTGACGATCTGATAAAAGATTTAGAAAGTGCCTTTCAACGATGTCAAATTAAGGTGATACAGGGTGAGCAACATGGCTGATCAACTCCATTCGAATGTAACTGCTTATCGTGAGCAGTCGAGTCACGCAAAAACTTATAAGAGCCTTGGCGTTGCTGTGCACAAGTTCGGTGGCTCGAGCCTGGCAAGCATAGAACAACTGAAAAAAGTCAGTAATATCATTATGAATCAGACTAGCCCCGGGAATATCATTGTGGTGTCCGCCAATGGTGATATTACTGATCAACTGCTTAATTGTATTAACGGAAGGCACAATACCGCTACAGACATCATAGAGTATTTCAAACAACTGGTGGTTGGCACTGCTATTAATGCCGCAGAGTTTTTGCAACAAATCGAGCAGGATCTTTTGGTGATTCAGGAGTTATGCCAACAAACTCCTACAGCAAATGACACCATTCTTGCCTATGGCGAAAAATGGTCAGCCAAGTTATTGTCTGAGCTACTGAATAGCGAGCAGTGTGCAGCGCAGGCAATTGATGCCAGCCATTACCTGAAACTAACCTCCTTGCATGAATATCAGCAATTTGACGAGCAATACGCCGATGCCAGTTTCAGCAGTCTTTATCAGCCGTTATTGTCTGACCCGAAGTATAACTCCCATCGTTTTATCTTTACCGGATTTATTGCCAGCGATACAAATGGCAAGCTGATAACTCTAGGGCGTAACGGTAGTGACTATAGTGCCACTATTATCGCACAACTGGTTAAAGCAACATCTGTGACCATCTGGACCGATGTTGATGGTATTTATTCGGCTGACCCGAATATTGTGAAGAATGCAAAAAAGGTAGAGCATTTATCGCTGTGTGAGGCGCAGGCAATTTCAGAGTTAGGTGCCAATGTTTTACACCAGAAAACAGTTACTCCATTGCTGACTTACAAAACTCAAGCCTGCATCAAAAGTTCTTTGCTGGATGGTTCACAAGGTACACAAATAACTCAATACCCAACCAGTTCGGGCCAAGTTAAAACGATCACGATTAAGCAGGACTTAACCCGGATAGTGATACACAATATTAATGAACTTAGTGCGCGAACCATTCAGCAGCGAATTTTACTGAATCAAATTGCCAGTTATGCCAGTAACTTTGATCGCACTCTGGACCGCTTGACACTTTATGTTGCAGACGCGGATCGATTTAACTGTGTATCCATCATTCAGGCCGCTCAATTTTATCCGATTGTTGAGAAGAACAATTTATCCCTGATAAGCCTTGTTGGCCAAGGTATTCGTCAGAATCAGAAGATCATCAGCAAGTTCATTGAGCATCTTGAGAGGTACCCAATAGAAGAAATTCATTATCCTTCTAATGCTCATACTTTAAGTGTGCTGATAGAAGATATTCAGGCAATAACTCTATTACATGCTCTGCATGATACTTTTTTTGAACTGGAGCCATCGATTCCAATTGTGGTACTTGGTTACGGTAATATTGGTAAGCAGTTTGTCAAAATACTGAAAGATAACAAGGCCGATATTGAGTCCAGTCTGAAACAATCGCTATCTTTGTTGGCGGTGGCAAACAGCCGTCAATATATTTTGTCAAAACAATGCTTGATTGATCGTGATGATTTGTTTCAATTGCTTCATGAGCAGGATTCAGTTGTTGGATCTCAGTGCTCAAACACCTTATCTGACCTTCACCAAAACAATGATGATCAGATCATAAATGCGTTAGAACCTTATGCGCATAAAGAACTGGTCATTATTGACCTGACAGCCAGTGACAAGATTGCTCGCCTGTATCCAAAGTTTGCCACCAACGGTTGGCATATTATTTCTGCTAACAAAATCGCAGCATCTGATAAGCAGTTAGCCAGCAAGATTGAAAAGATTCAGTCGAGCAAAAAGCGTCACTGGTTACGTAATACCACAGCTGGAGCAGGAATTCCTATTCAGTCCAGCATTAAGAAACTTAAAGAAGCTGGCGATACCATATTGAGTATTTCTGGAATATTTTCTGGATCTTTATCCTGGTTATTTGGTCAGTACAATGGGCAGCAAAACTTTTCTGATCTATTATTTGAAGCCAAGGCCAACGCCTTTACTGAGCCGGATCCCAGAGAAGATCTTTCTGGCAATGACGTTATTCGTAAAATCCGAATCCTGGCAAGAGAAGCTGGCTTTACTCAGGCAAGAGAAAACTTTGAACCTGCGCTGGATGATGAATTGTTAAAGGGCAGTCTGGAGCAGTTCTGGCAGAGTGCCGATACCATCAATGAGCATTATTGCAGGCTTTATAACAAGGCGCAGGAGCAGGGTGGTCTGTTACGTTATATTGCAACCTTAACTAAGCAGGAGCTAAGCCTGAAATTAGAAATCATTGACCCATCTCATCCATTTGCCAACCTCAACCCATGCGATAATGTTTTTGCCATTCGAAGTGAGTGGTACAAGGACAATCCATTAATTTTACAGGGGCCGGGCGCCGGACGCGAAGTCACTGCCGCCGGGGTGCTGAATGACCTGTGTGATTTACTAAGGAGCGTCTCATGAGTCGGGCAGAACGATTGTATCTACAGGCCAAGGAGCTAGATAGGATTAATCAGGGATTAGCCAGTATGTCTGGCAACGTCAATATTTCCTTCGAATTTTTTCCGCCACGGAGTGATGAAATGAATCAGGTACTCTGGCAAAGCGTCAAAAAGCTTGAGCCGTTACAGCCTGAATTTGTTTCTGTCACTTATGGTGCCGGTGCCAGTACTCGTGAGCGAACACATGAGGTGATAGAGAAAATCATTGAGCAGACAAGCCTAAGTGCGGTTCCACATTTGACTTGCGTGGATGCCAGCGAATCTGAAATTGAACAGATTGCGCATCGTTATTGGGAAATTGGAGTGCGGCATATTGTTGCATTGCGCGGTGACAAACCTGATGCCTCCAATAACGCTAGCGACTTTAGTTATGCTACCGACTTGATTTATAAATTAAAAAGTCTCTATGATTTTGAAATCAGTGTGGCTGCCTACCCAGAGGTTCACCCTGAAGCCAGCAGTGCTCAATCTGATCTGGAAAATCTCAAACGTAAAGTTGATGCTGGCGCCAATCGCGCTATCACACAGTTTTTCTTTAATACGGAAAAATTTCTTCGCTTCCGGGACCTGTGTGCTCAGCAGCAAATCGATGTGGATTTAATTCCCGGTATTTTGCCGGTAACTAACTTTCTGCAGCTGCTTAAATTTGCTCGATTTACTCAGGTGGAGATTCCTGGCTGGATGCATAAAATGTATCAGGGACTCGATCAGGACCCCACTACACGCCAATTAATCGCTTCCCATATTGCAATAGAGCAGGTCAAACTTTTGGCCCAGGAGGGTATTAAGAATTTTCACTTCTATACTTTAAATAGAGCCGATCTGACCTATGCTATTTGTCATAGTCTTGGCCGAAGGGATTGTTTTGCTGCCGCCAGCTAAGGTTGCTGGTGCCTTCGAGAAGGCACCAGCAATTTGCCACTATTGATGTTTGATTGAATGTGAGCGCCATAAAAAGTAGACCAAAGGCAAAACGATCAGTGTTAATAACAGAGCGCTTAACATGCCGCCAACCATTGGGGTAGCAATACCACTCATTAGTTCTGAGCCGGTACCGCCACCTAGCATGATTGGGAGCAGGCCTAAAATAATGGACGCTGCAGTCATCATGATGGGGCGTACTCTTAATGAAGCTCCTTCGATAATGGCTTTCCTTAAATCGTTTCTATTGAACGAGCTATGAGTTGCCGTTAATTCTTTATAGGACTGATTAAGATAGACCAGCATAATGACGCCTATTTCTACCGCAACGCCAGCCAATGCGATGAATCCAACCCAGACGGCTACCGAGAAGTTTAAGCCCATCAGGTAGGTTAGCCATAAGCTTCCAACAATTGCCAGTGGTAAAGTGCCCATGATGATGATGACTTCTATTAAATTCCTGAAACTCAAGTACAGCAGGATCATGATAATAGCCACCGTCAGAGGTAACACATAACTGAGTTTTTCTTCCGCTCGTAGCATGTATTCATATTGTCCCGCCCAGTTCAGAGAATAGCCTGCGGGCAGCTCCAGTTGATCATTAACTGCTTTTTGTGCCTCTGCAACATAATGGCCAATGTCGACATTTTCGATATCCACAAATACTGTGCCGTTGATGCGGGCATTCTCACTTTTGATCGCGGGGGGGCCATCGAGGATTTTAATTTCAGCCACATCGCCCAGCGCTATTCGTTGTCCCGTTGGAGTGACTATGGGCAGTAAAGCCAGTTGTTCTGGTGAGTCACGGTACTCCTGTGGGTAGCGAAGATTAACTGGGTAACGCTCCAGTCCTTCAATGGTCTGTGTGATATTCATGCCGCCAACTGCGGTCGAGATTACCTGCTGAATAGTTTTGATGCTCAGGCCATAACGCGCGGCCTGTTCTCGTCGAATATCAATATCCAGATAGCGACCACCGGCTACGCGCTCAGAATAAACGGACGCAGTTCCAGGCACATTCTGCAAAATATCTTCCAGCTGCTTTCCGATGTTTTCAATGACTGCCAAATCTGGTCCTGCAATTTTTATGCCGACAGGAGTTTTAATACCTGTTGCCAGCATGTCGATTCGGGTTTTAATCGGCATTACCCAAGCGTTGGAAAGGCCCGGAATCTGTATTAAGTTTTCCAATTGTTGCTTGATTGATTTTGTGGTCACACCTTCGCGCCATTCACTTTTTGGTTTCAATTGAATGAAGGTTTCAATCATTGTTAGAGGTGCCGGATCGGTTGCCGTATCGGCACGCCCAATTTTTCCGAACACGGTTTTTACTTCAGGAACTGTCATGATCAACTTATCGGTCTGCTGCAAAATTTCGCGTGCTTCGCCAATTGATAATCCCGGATAGGTTGTCGGCATATACATGAGATCACCTTCATCCAGTTCAGGCATAAATTCACTGCCAATTTTCGTAGCTGGCCATAAGCCAACCAGCAACAATACTCCCATTGCAGTAAGTGTTGCCTTAGGATATTTCAAAATTCCGGTGAGTGCTGGCTTATAGATTTTTATCAAACTTCTATTGATCGGGTTTTTATCTTCAGGCTTGATTTTGCCGCGGACAAAATAGCCCATAAGCACCGGGATTAGTGTAATGGCTAATGCTGCAGATGCGGCCATGGCATAGGTTTTGGTAAATGCCAATGGAGAAAACATACGGCCTTCCTGCGCTTCCAGTGTGAAGACCGGTATAAAACTAGCTGTGATAATCAACAAACTGAAAAATAATGCAGGTCCAACTTCAGTTGCCGAACGACTGACAATTTCCCAACGCTGTTTACTGGTTAATGACCCATCCTCAGTTCTGGCTCGTTCAAGATGCTTGTGCATGTTTTCAATCATCACAATGGCACCATCAACCATGGTGCCGATAGCAATGGCGATGCCACCGAGTGACATAATATTAGCGTTCAACCCCTGCCAGTGCATGACGATGAAGGCTGCTAAAATACCAACCGGCAGACTAATGACAGCAACCAGTGAAGAGCGAACATGAAACAGGAATAGCATACAGACCAGGGCGACAATCAGCAGCTCCTCAGCAAGTTTTTGCCACAGGTTATCGACGGCTCGTTCGATTAAACCACTACGATCATAGACTGTCACCAGCTCAACGCCTTCGGGAAGACTGGATTGCAACTGTTCTAATTTATCCTTAACAGCATTAATGGTTTGCTGTGCATTTTCGCCATAACGCATAACGATAATGCCGCCAACTGTTTCACCTTGGCCGTTGAGCTCAGCAATGCCGCGTCGCATTTGTGGACCGACAGAAATGTCCGCAATATCACGGAGCAGCAGGGGAGTGCCCTGGCTGTTAACGCCAAGCGGAATATTAGCAATGTCTTGCTGGTTTTCCAGGTAGCCACTGGCACGAACCATATATTCGGCTTCTGCCATCTCGATAACAGAGGCTCCAACTTCCTGATTACTTTGTTGAATTGCGCGTTGAATCAGATCCAGTGGCAATGAATAGGCTCGCAACTTTTCAGGATCAACTTTGACCTGATATTGTTTAACCATGCCACCGACGGTGGCTACCTCAGAAACACCTTCAACCGTCTGTAGTTCATACTTTAAAAACCAATCCTGAATACTGCGTAACTGGCTGATATCATGCTGGCCGGTTTCATCCACTAACGCATAAAGATACACCCAGCCGACGCCAGTTGCGTCAGGCCCGAGTTGTGGCTTTGCCGTTTCTGGCAAACTCGGAGCCACCTGACTGAGATATTCCAATACCCTTGAACGCGCCCAGTAGAGGTCGGTATCTTCATCAAAGATAACATAGACGTAGGAGTCGCCAAAAAATGAAAAGCCGCGTACGGTTTGCGCGCCAGGTACAGATAACATTGCTGTAGTAAGCGGGTAGGTTACCTGGTCTTCAACAACCTGTGGTGCCTGACCGGGATAGCTGGTTTTTATAATCACCTGGACATCGGATAAATCAGGTATGGCATCAACCGGTGTTTTCTTTAATGAATAAATTCCGGCTCCGATTAGAATCAGGGTTGCCAATAACACAAACAGCCGGTTATGAATCGACCAACGGATAATAGCAGCGATCATTGCTCATCCTCCCGGCTTGAGCCGTGGTTCATACTGGAATGATCCATACTTGAATGATCCATTTTTGAATGATCTACAGGTTCTTCTTCCTGCTGCTTATCCGCTTGTTCTGGAATATGGATTTGTGTAATCAAGAAGCTACCGTCATCAAATTTGCTGATCTCAATATGAACTGTCATCCCTTGTTTGAGTTTACTCAAATCAAGATCGTCATGAGTATCAAGATCCATAGTCATGGCTGGCCACTTCCAAAGTTCAACCGGCCCATGACTGACATTCAACATATTATGGTGGGCCATAACACTATTAATGGTTGCTTCGACCCATGCCGATTCGGTTTCATCCTCCGCACTCATACGCTTAAAGTCAGAGCTTTTGCTCGACTCGGAATCGATTAAGAACTGGGCAGAAATTACGACCTTGTCATTTTCCTTAAGTCCTTCAGTTACTTCGATAAATTCATCACCAACTCTTCCCAGCTGAACTTCCACTGACTTAAACTTTCCTTCGTCTAGCGCAAGTACTACACGATTCTGCTTTTCAGTTCTGATCACTGCTTCCTTAGGCACCAATAGATTGCGTTGTTCTGAGTTGGCGCGAATAACAATCTGACTAAACATGTTTGGTTTTAATTTATGTTCAGGATTGTCGAAACGGATGCGGACTCTTAGCGTACGATTAGTGCTGTCCAATGAAGGATAAATATAGTCCACGTTTCCCTGCCATGATTGACCATTGAAATAATCGAGCGTCATGGTTACTGGTAAGCCTTTGCTGATCAGTCCCGCCTGACTTTCAAATACTTCTGCTTCAACCCAGACCTGATCAAGTGTGCCAATGGACATCATGGTTGTGCCCGGTTGAACAAAAAAGCCTTCACGAATACTCAATTGATCGATGACACCGTTTTGAGGTGCATAAAAAGTTACTGTCTGTTTAACCTGACGGTTTTTGTTTAACTCTTCAATCAATGTGTCGGGGATCTGTAGCGACTTCAAACGGTTTCGCGCAGCCTGAATAAGTTCACGGCTGTTGCGCTTTAGTGCCAACAGATATTCTTCCTGCGCGTTGACCAGTTGTGGAGAGTAAAGCTCATACAGAGGCTGATTTTTGATAACTGGCTCACCGGAGGCTTTAACATGTAATTGTTCTACCCAGCCTTCGACTCGTGGGTGAATATGGATCAGCTGGTCTTCGTCAAACTGGACATAGCCAACTGTTTTTATGGCTTGATTAATGGTGCCATATTTAACGGTGTCGGTACGTACCGCAATGTTGTTTTCTACGGTAGGCGAAATGCTGACTGTTCCCGGAGAGTCAGCTCCTTGCTCCTCTTCATAGACAGGCACAAGATCCATTCCCATCGGAGATTTTCCTGGTTTGTCGCGTTTATAGTTTGGGTCCATTGGAGCAACCCAATAGAGTGGTTCTTTGCCTTTTTCGCCAGCCTCACCCGTATCGCTCAGCCATAGCTTTACAGTAGTAACACCTACAATAGCACCAACTAATGCAGCGCCTGCGATTTTAATAAATGTTGGATTCTTCATAATGTCACCTTGAATTTATTGCTCAGCCTGAGTGAGTAAGTAATTGAGTTGAGCCACTGTTTTAAGATAGTTAATGTCTAGAGTCAGCGCTTCTATTTTGCTGTTTAGTTCTGCAATTCTTGCGCGCATTACATCAGTAAAGTCACCCCGGTCATTAGTGTATGCATTGAGGGTGGCTTCTGACTGTTGCTGCATTTCCCGTAACAGCCTGCTGCGGTAAAGCTGGCGCCTTTTGTCCAGTTCAGAAAGTTGACCATGGTAGTTTCGAACCTGGGCTAGCATGCTGCGTAATAACAGCCACTTGTCGGCTTTAACCGCTTCACGTTCCTTGATGGTGGCTGTTACCTCCTGATCCTGGCGCTGTTCGGTGAATAATGGCATATCAAAACTAACACCAACGGAGAAAAAGTCCGAACGGCTATTGCCCATAGGATCCTGGTCACGGTATCCATAGCTGGCGTTAAGACTCCATTGCGGTTTATAACTTTGTTCAGCCAATTCAATGCGCGTATTACTGGCTTTTACTTTTTGTTCGAAAGCTAATAACTGCGGGTGTCGGGAAATGTGCTGCACCAGCTGTTCGGTGTTATCGATGGTATGGTTATCGATTGTTTCACTCAGATCCAAGCTTGGCAATGAATCCGGTAATTGAATCGAACTTAACTCTCGTCCGCTTTGATGGTCGTAGGTTAGCCACTCGCCTAATTGAGCTTTATAAGTCACCAGTTGCTGACGGAGTTGGCTGAGCCTGTCATCAAGACGTGTTAATTCAAGCTGAGCACGAATAACATCCTGCTGTCGAGTCTGGCCGACTGCGCTGGAGTAGTTAAGGGATGTGGTTTCAACAAGTTGCTCAAATAGAGGCCGATCCTGCTCAATCAGCTTAATGGTTCGTTGGGTCAGGAAAATATCCAGCCACAATTGGCTGATTGCTGCCCTAACTTTGGCTTTTCGATCCTGACGTTGTAATGGAAACTCTTCGCTTAGCTGTTGCAGACGTTTTTCTGACAGGGCAAGCGTGTCGCCACGCGGCAATGATTGACTGACTCCCAGTTTGAGTTGAGTCATTGCCTCCTGCGAAAAATCAAAGCTATCAACCGGTAAATTAGCTACCGAAACGGACACCATCGGGTCGGGCAGGGTGGAAGCTGCTTTGCTTTGTGCCGTCACAACCTGTTGCCGGTATCGATTGCTCTGTAACCAGGGATCCTGTTCCTGGGCAACTTGAATCGCTCGTTCAAGAGTTAATGTTTGATTCTGGCCATAGAGCTGTGTCTCTTTCGCTGACGCCTGGTATAACGGAGAGATAGCAACTATAGCCGCCAAAACCGTTTTCGATAACAACGACTGAATAAATAATTTTCTTGATAGATAAAACATATCACTCCTCCAGCAGAGCGATGAATCAACAATGTTGATTTAAACTTTTGCTAATGAGTAGAGTGCTGGATAGGCAACACTAACTCAGTCTTGACTCCTGAGTATTGGATAAACGCAAACTCAAGACGGATCGAGGCTGTGTTAGTTCATAATGGGGGGACGATATAGGGAACTGGGAATTGTGACTATTGTCTGATCAGAATATAAATCAATAGATTGACTATATTGTGCTGACGGTGAATTGAAGTCTGGTTCAACGATAAAGGCAAGTGTTGAACAGGTAGTCATATCACAACTGCCGCCTTCATCACAACAATCCATTGACTGATTCATGGCTTGTTCCATTGAATGAGCCATATCAGCATGGTTCATCTTAGAGTGATCCATTTGATGGGCAGGCTGCTCATGCGAGTCCATACAAGACATATCAACCATAGCATTCGACTGGCCGATAAATGCCAGTAATGCCAATATGATGGTTAATGCATGTATGAATTTGTGCTGCACGGACTTACCTGTTAAGAATTACCTGTTAATAGTCATGAACCTCAATAGGATAGCTTATTTTAGCTAAAGTTCAAAGTTTGTGTTGATTCTTATATAACTCAGGACAGTATAGAACAATGGCTTAGCCATCATAGTTCAAGCTAGGCGCCAACCACTTTTCTGCGGTTTCCAAATCCCAGCCTTTACGATGAGCATAGTCATTGACTTGATCCTTTTCGATTTTGCCAACTCCAAAATAGCGAGACTCAGGATGTGCAAAATACCAGCCGGAAACCGCTGCAGTAGGGTACATCGCAAAGTGCTCGGTGATATTAAGTTCAATTTCGCTATCGGGTTTGAGCATGGCCCATAGAGTTCCTTTTTCAGTATGGTCAGGGCAGGCCGGGTAGCCGGGAGCGGGGCGGATGCCCTGATATTGCTCAGAAATCAGCTCTGAATTATTAAGGTTTTCATCAGGAGCATAGCCCCAATAGTCCTTGCGCACTAGCTCATGCATTCTCTCTGCGAAAGCTTCCGCCAATCGATCCGCCAGGGCTTTGAGCAATATGGCATTATAGTCATCGTGTTTTGCTTCGAAGGCTTTGACATGTTCATCAATACCAATACCGGAGGTTACTGCAAATCCGCCAATGTAATCTTTAAACCCAGTTTCTTTCGGGGCAATAAAATCGGACAGGCAGTAATTGAACTTGCCTTCTCGGGTTTGTTTTTGCTGGCGAAGATGGTGCAGTGTATGGACTAGTTCCTGCCGCGAGTCATCGGCATAGATTTCAATATCATCACCTTGAGCGTTTGCAGGGTAAAAGCCGATAACGGCGCGGGCGGTTAACCACTTTTCTTCGACAATAGTTTTTAACATGGCTTGTGCATCTGCATAAAGCTTACGTGCCGTTTCTCCGACAATTTCATCGTCAAGGATATTGGGAAACTTGCCAGCTAATTGCCAGGAACGGAAAAATGGCGTCCAATCAATGCGTGGCAGCAGATCTTCCAAAGGATAGTCACTAAACACTTTGGTGCCGAGAAAAGAAGGCTTGGTAATTTTTGTCTGAGACCAATCAATGTTTGCTGCAAATTGTCTGGCCTTCTCAAGGCTTACCAGGCTTGATTTCTTTTGCCGCTTTTCACGCTCTGTTCTGAGCTTGTGGTACTCGTCTTTGATTTCGCTGACAAACTCATCTTTGTGTTCGCCCAATAACTTATTCACCACACCGACTACGCGCGAAGCATCCATTACGTACATAGCAGGATGCTCATAATGAGGTTCGATTTTAACGGCGGTATGAATTTTCGAGGTGGTAGCGCCACCAATCAGTAAAGGTAAATTGAGCCCACGACGTTGCATTTCTTTGGCCACATGGACCATTTCTTCCAGCGAAGGGGTGATCAAACCGGATAGACCGACAATATCGCAGTTTTGCTCAATGGCAGTATCCAGAATTTTATCGCAGGGCACCATGACTCCCAAGTCAAAGACTTCGTAGCCATTACATTGCAGCACAACACCGACGATATTTTTGCCAATGTCATGCACATCGCCCTTAACGGTCGCGAGCACAATTTTGCCCTTTGGTTTATCAGCAAGCTTGAGTCGTTTCTTTTCTTCCTCCATGTAGGGGAACAGGTAGGCTACCGCTTTTTTCATCACTCGCGCAGACTTAACCACTTGCGGCAGGAACATTTGACCTGAGCCGAATAAATCACCGACCACATTCATGCCATCCATTAATGGCCCTTCAATAACATGCAAAGGACGTTCGGCCTGTTGGCGAGCTTCTTCAACGTCATCGTCAATAAATTCAGTAATACCTTTGACTAGTGAATGTTCCAGACGTTTATTAACCGGCCATTGTCGCCACTCTTGAGTTTCTTTTTCTTTAACTTCCTGACCTGAGCCGCGATATTGCTCTGCCAGATCGAGTAATTTTTCAGTCGCCTCGGCTGAGCGATTAAGCACTACGTCTTCAACCGCTTCTTTAAGGTCTTCCGGAATGGCGCTATAGACTTCAAGTTGACCAGCATTGACGATGCCCATGTCCATGCCTGCGTTGATCGCATGGTAAAGGAAAACTGCGTGAATGGCTTCGCGAACGGTATTATTACCACGGAAGGAAAAAGAAACATTGGACACACCGCCTGAAACGCGCGCGCCGGGTAAATTTTGCTTTATCCAGCGCGTGGCTTCGATAAAGTCCACCGCATAATTATTGTGTTCTTCAATGCCGGTAGCAATGGCGAAAATATTGGGGTCGAAAATAATGTCTTGCGGATCGAAGTTAAGTTTTTCGATAAGCAAGTTATAGGCACGTTGACAGATTGATGTTTTGCGCTCCAACGTATCGGCCTGGCCATCTTCATCAAAAGCCATGATAATAACCGCTGCACCGTAACGTTGAACCAGTTGCGCTTGTTCAAGAAACTGTGCTTCGCCTTCTTTTAATGAAATTGAATTAACAATGCCCTTGCCCTGGATGCACTGTAGGCCAGCCTCTATGATTTCCCACTTGGATGAATCAAGCATGACCGGCACGCGGCTGATGTCAGGCTCAGAAGCGATCAGATTCAGAAAACGCTGCATGGCCGCTTTAGAATCCAACATGCCTTCATCCATATTGATGTCGATAACCTGGGCACCATTCTCGACTTGCTCTAAGGCCACCTCAATAGCGGTTTCAAAATCATCTTCTTTTATCAGGCGCAGAAACTTGGCTGAGCCTGTAACATTGGTCCGCTCGCCAACATTAACGAACAGACTTGAATCGTCGAGGTTTAAAGCTTCTAAACCGGATAGTCGACATTTAGGATCTCGGTTGAATTCTGCTCTTGGTTTGGCACCTGCAATCATTTTATTAAATCGAGCGATGTGATCCGGAGTGGTACCACAACAGCCACCAATGATGTTAATGAAGCCTTTCTCAATCCATTCTGACATTTCGTTGGCCATGTCATCAGGCGTTTCATCGTAACCACCAAATTCATTAGGCAGGCCAGCATTAGGATGAGCTGAAACCGCAAACTCACTTATGCGGGATAACTCTTCAATGTAGGAGCGCAAATCTTTCGGACCTAAAGCACAGTTCAAGCCGACACTGACAGGATTGGCATGGCGAATAGAATTGTAGAAAGCTTCGGTAGTTTGGCCGGTTAAGGTTCTGCCGGATGCATCAGTAATGGTACCTGATAGCATAATGGGATAATCAATCTGGTGATCATCAAAGTATTTTTTTACTGCAAAAATGGCGGCTTTAGCGTTGAGAGTATCGAATACCGTTTCGATCAGAATGATATCTGCGCCACCTTGAATCAAGGCCTGCGTTGATTCGTAGTAGGCTTCGGCCAGTTCTTCAAAGTAGATATTGCGAAAGCCGGGATCATTAACGTCCGGTGAGATACTGCAAGTTCTGTTGGTCGGCCCAATGACGCCAGCCACAAAGCGCGGCTTATCGGGCGTGGAATATTGATCCGCAATAGCCCTGGCTAATCGTGCTGATTCCCGATTAATTTCTGCCGACAACTCCTGCATGCCATAGTCAGCCATTGCCACACGAGTCGCATTGAAGGTATTGGTTTCTATGATGTCAGAACCGGCTTCAAGGTAGGCCTTGTGAATATCCGAAATAATCTGCGGTTGGGTCAAGCTGAGCAGGTCGTTATTACCTTTAAGATCGCAGGACCAATCAGCAAAGCGTTCGCCGCGATAATCCTCTTCGCTTAACTGATACTGCTGAATCATGGTGCCCATTGCGCCATCAAGCAATAAAATACGGTGTTTTAAGACTTCTTCTAATTGTTGTTTCTTACTCATTCAACTCTCGACCTTGCTTTGCAACAGTATATAACTTCTAGCAATAAAAAAGACGTATAGACGTCCAAATAGATTTTGCTATAATAGCATCGCTTTTGCCAATCGTGAACCCTTAATATCGGAAGTTATGATGGTAAAGCGAGTTGAGGTTCATCCCCTGATCAGGTCTTCAAAGGTCAATTGACTGAGAAGATAATCGGGAAATCAGTTTAAATCTGATGCTGCCCCCGCAACGGTAATTGATAGCGCTACTTGATAGACCACTGAGTTGACTTTGCAAATGGAGAAAAACTTGGGAAGGTAAGTAGTCAGGGTCAATAGACCCCAAGGATCATAAGCCCGGAGACCGGCCTGAACAGTGTATCGCGCAGATCGGTGGGCTCTGCAAAAGATAGTAGATGCGCCTTGTGATTTTAATGCCCGCTCGTAATTTACGAGACTACAATGAGACACCCATTTAAATCGAGTTTAGTATCCCTTCTAATTCTGGGAGCTATATCCCAGCCCTCACTAAAGGCTGAAGAACAAAAAGTTGAAGAAGAGCAAGCTTCTGATCTTAACAAGATAGTGATTACAACCAGTCGTTTTGAAAGCGACACAGTTGAGCTTCCTAGCCATGTCACCCTTATTACTCAAGAGGAAATCGAGCGCATTGCTGCAACCGATCTCAGTCAGGTTTTGCGCCGAGTGCCGGGCTTGCAGGTTTCCTATACCAACGGTAAAACCAGTGTTTCAATGCGCGGCATATCTGCTGAGCAGTCAGGTAGCAACGTCCTGGTTCTGGTTGACGGACAGCGCCTGAATAAAACCGATCTTGCCTCTCCCGATATCGACACCATTAACATTATTAATATCGAACGCATCGAAGTGATTCAGGGTGCGGCCAGCAGTCTTTATGGAGATCAAGCCGTGGCTGGAGTGATCAATATCATTACCAAGTCAGGAACAGCCAAGTCCAGCACTATTCGTTATTCGCAAGGGAGTTTTCAGCACCGACAGGCAGCAGTCAATCTTGGGTTCCAGATTGATAATAGCTGGTCAGCTGTACTGTCTGGTCATAAAAAAAACACTGATAATTATCGCGACCATAATGAGCTGAAAAATAATCAGTTGGGTGCTGAGTTGCATTATCAGGACGGTAAGCAGCAATGGCGCTTTTCTTATCGCACACGTAATGAAACCCAGCAGACGCCCGGAGCGCTGCTTGAAAGCGACCTGCAAAATCCGCGTCAGTCACGTCCTGAATTTATCAATGATTATGTCAGTACCGATGAATATTTCAGTCGTATTTTTGGTCAGACAGAACTGAGCGAACATTGGCGGTTTGCGCTGGACCTCAATCATCAGGAAGCCGACATTGATAGCGTGAACAGTTTTGTGGATTTTGCTACCAGCAATGTTAATCAGACAGAGCGTAGCCAGAGCAGTATCTACCCGCGAGTTCAGGGCCGCTGGAATACAGAGCAGGGCGAGGTCAAGTGGATTACCGGAATTGATTACGATGAAGCAGAGTATGAATTTTCACTGCTTGCTCGTAAGAATGAACAAACGATGGAAAGTCTTTATAGCCAGTTATATTGGCCACTCTCGAAGCAGACCAGACTCGAGATAGCTGGTCGCGTGGCAGAGGTGGAAGATGATTTGATTGACGCCGCTTTATACCCTAGTGGCGTTGCTTTAAAGAATTCTGCAACGGCTTATGATCTAGGATTGAGTCATAAGCTTAGTGACTCGCTGGATGGTTTTATTCGCTACAGCAACAACTATCGTTTTGCTAAAGTTGATGAGCAGGCTTATACCTCAGAATCTGTGTTGGGTCTTGAGCCACAAAAAGGTCGCTCCATTGAAGCAGGCATCACCAGTCAGTTCGACTCAAGCTTATTACAGGCTTCTGTCTATCAGTTGAAGCTGGAAGATGAGATCTTTTTTGACCCTTCGGCGACACCGCCAGCTGGCGCCTTTTTTCCGGGAGCCAATGTCAATGGTGGTGAGTCAACTCGTCTCGGTTTGCTGCTGGATTATCGTCTGATTATTGATGAGGATGAGTTAGGTATCTCTTATCATTGGGTGAATGCAAAGCTCGATACTAGCGATACCACAGTTCCCAGTGTGGCAAAAAACACCTTAACCGGCTGGTATGACTGGCAACTTACTTCTGATCTGAGCTGGTACCTTGAAGCCTATTATCAAGGAGAACGCTATCAGGACGGTGATAGTACCAATTCCTTTGCCCAGCTCGACAGCTATACGTTATTAAACATCGCTCTTTATTGGCGATTCGACAATGCCCGACTGGGACTGAGAGTCGATAATTTACTGGATAAAGCGTATATTGATTACGCACAATTTAATGGTTATTACCCAGCAAAAGGGCGTGATTTTGTGCTGACTTTTGATCTGGTGTTTTAAGGAAATTTTGAATATGAGCAATCGATTAACTCGAATCACAACCGGGCAGGGCGACAAAGGAATGACACGCCTTGCTAATCAGCAGCATCTCAAAAAAAGTCATCCGCGTATTGAGGCAATTGGCACAGTAGATGAGCTGAATGCAGCGTTAGGTCTGTTAGTGGCATCAATCAAAAAGCCACAACATGAAGCCATCGTCAGTGCGATCAGAAATATTCAAAATCAACTGTTTAGCCTGGGTGGTGAGTTAGCCAGCCCACCGCAGGAGATGCTCAAACAATCGGATGTGGTGCAGCTTGAAGCCTGGGTCAAAACCTGGAATCAAAAGCTGCCACCCCTGAAGGAGTTTGTAATCCCCGGAGCATGCATAGCCTCTGCCCATGCCCACTTCGCACGCTGCGTAGCACGCCGCGCCGAGCGCCGTTTAGTAGCACTGGCCGAGAATAAAACCGTAACAGAGTTGAGCATCGTCTATCTCAATAGATTGTCAGATTTACTGTTTATTATCAGCCGCATGATTGCGCGCACCAACAACGACACAGAAGCCCAATGGCAACGATGAAGGAAACACAATGGAAAAGCTAAACCCAAAAACCTATACCTTGATTGCGCTGATTATCGCAGTTTCGCTATATCGCATCTTCCCACACCCGCATAACATTACTCCTGTGATGGCGCTGGCCTTATTTGCCGGAACTTACTTCGAAAAAAAATGGCTGGCCTTTGCCGTACCGTTGATTGCAATGTTTTTGGCTGATCTGTTTCTAGGCCTCCACAACACCATCATTTTCGTCTATGCAGCTATGGCTTTTGCCGTTGTCATTGGTTTTTACTTACACAATCGAGTCAGCAGTCTCAAAGTCATAGGCGCAACTATCGGTAGCTCGCTCGTCTTCTTCCTAATCAGCAACTTCGGCGTCTGGCTGGTTTCAGGCTACTACAGCAAAAGCTGGGCAGGACTTATCGAGTGCTACACCATGGCCTTGCCATTCCTACAACGCAGCATGATGGGTGATTTATTATTTAGTGGTGTCTTATTCCTAACTTATTGGCAGATTCAGAAACATTGGCTGAGGAAGAGGGAAGCCCAGATAGCTTAAATTTTGGACTTTAGGTAGGTTGGTGGTGCACCCAAGGGGCAGGCCCAGAGAAGCGAGTCATCAACCTACATTTCTTTGTGCCACATACAAAAACGCCCGCTAATGCGGGCGCTTTATGTATGGCGGTGAAGGAGGGATTCGAACCCTCGATACGCTGTTAACGTATACACACTTTCCAGGCGTGCTCCTTCAGCCACTCGGACACTTCACCGTAAACCTGTTTGTCAATTCTTATGGGGTGATGATTGTATCTTACTTACCCCGTCGCACTTATGCGTGCTCGTGACTCGAAGCTGTCGCTTCTCGCCCTTCGGGCCAGCGTCGTGTCACTCCGCTGTTCAAGTTACTGCGTAACTAGTCAGCGCTCGGACACTTCACCGTAAACCTGTTTGTCAATTCTTATGGGGTGATGATTGTATCTTACTTACCCCGTCGCACTTATGCGTGCTCGTGACTCGAAGCTGTCGCTTCTCGCCCTTCGGGCCAGCGTCGTGTCACTCCGCTGTTCAAGTTACTGCGTAACTAGTCAGCGCTCGGACACTTCACCGTAAACCTGTTTGTCAATTCTTATGGGGTGATGATTGTATCTTACTTACCCCGTCGCACTTATGCGTGCTCGTGACTCGAAGCTGTCGCTTCTCGCCCTTCGGGCCAGCGTCGTGTCACTCCGCTGTTCAAGTTACTGCGTAACTAGTCAGCACTCGGGCACTTCACCGTAAATTACTTAGACTGCCTAGCAATCTAGGCGGCGTAAGATATATGAATTGTCGTAAAAAGGCAATCCCTAAAGAAGTCGCCCATATTAGTGAGACTGTTTATGGGGGCTGTAGGGGTAAATCATGAATTGCCCGTACTTTACGAATTGTTGGGGGTTCGCTGGCCTGCCCCGAGTGCACCACCAATCTACTCAACAAAACAGTTATGTCAGAGAACTAATCTTTAGGACTCTGCAAATAGGCTTCTGTTGGCGATACCAGTATGTTTTCCATGGCTTCGCGGCCAAGCAGCATTTTGTAGCGCATCTTGTCGCGGTTGGCGAGGGTGATGTCGATATCCCAAGTTTGGTCACCAATGGTGATCGGGGTGCGTATCACGTAACGTGACTGGGTTTGGCCATTGGAGCTGGTGATTTTGCGGTAGTCGATCATTTCGGCTTCGCAGTTGAAGACTCGCTTGGGATGGCGGCGTAGAGGACAGGTTTTGAATGACACATAGGTGTTGCCGTCTTTCTCGAAGGTTTTGATGTCAAAGGCGTGCAGGCTAGAGGTTTTTGCTCCGGTATCGACTTTGACTTTGATGCTTGAAATGCCAAGTCCTGTCAACCTGGCTTTTTCTTTCCATCCAACTCGCATCTTGCTCATGCCGTTCTCCTCCAATTAACCTTTCCCTTTTGGCTTGTTCGGGCCTTTTAAAGAGTCTTTTTCAATGAACTGGATGATTGAGCCAGCAACGTCTTTACCGGTTGCTTTTTCAATGCCTTCCAGGCCAGGCGATGAGTTCACTTCAATGACAAGAGGACCATGCGCTGAACGAATCAGGTCTACACCAGCAACATCCAGTCCCATAACCTTCGCCGCACGAACGGCTAGTGCGCGCTCTTCTGGCTTGAGTTTGATGACCTGAGCACTGCCGCCGCGGTGGAGGTTGGAACGGAATTCTCCTTCTTTGGCACTGCGTTGCATGGCGGCAATCACTTTGTCGCCGACCACAAAACAGCGAATATCCGAACCACCGGCTTCTTTTATGAACTCTTGCACCAGGAAGTCAGCGTTAAGGCTACGGAAGGCGTTGATCAAACTTTCGGCGGCTTTATTGGTTTCTGCTAAGACCACACCATTGCCGTGGGTACTTTCGATAACTTTTACGATTAAAGGTGCACCGCCAACAGATTCAATCAATTCATCAGTTGCTTCTACCGAGTGAGCATAACTGGTGATAGGCATGCCAACGCCTTTACGAGCTAGTAATTGATGGGCACGAAGCTTATCGCGCGAACGCGTAATGGCGATCGATTCATTGACTGAGTAAACGCCACCCACCTCAAATTGACGCAATACGGCAGTACCGTAAGCAGTGACTGAGGCGCCAATGCGCGGAATCACGGCATCAAATTCCAGTTGGCGAACTTCGCCTTGAACTTTACTGTGAACCGTAGGGCGGTTAGAAGTGATGTTCATGAAGCACTTAAGCACATCCACAACTTGCGCTTCATGGCCGCGCTCCTCTGCCGCTTGAACCAATCTTTTGGTGGAATAGAGGCGTGGGTTACGCGATAAAATACCTATTTTCATGTGTCTTCCAGATAATGCTTTGAGAGTTATCAATAACTTGAATGGTCGACTGACCAGTTGCTCGCCAATATACCACAGATTCCCGCCAGGACTACACAACTAAATAGCTCCTTTCAATCTGCCATCGCTTTCATAAAACGTTCCTCAAATTGTGGCAAGAGTAATTTATGCCAATTGATTCATGTTTTGCTCGGCTGTCATCTTCTTGTCGATTTTCTGTCAAGTAAGAGTCACCGATCCGTCACATTGCTTTTCTATAGTTGCTGCAAGACGAAGGAGGGTGATTCTTTCAGTCGTTACTTAACCAAACCATGATTTATTAGAGATCATCATTAACCAAGACGATGGGGTACAGGATGAAAAACTTTACTAAGAAGTGTGGCCTGGCAGTTATGAGTACGTTAGCTGTCAGTTCATTACATGCAGCAGTGGTTCCAGATGCACAAAAAAACAGTAGCTGGTTCAATGAAGGGCAAACTGTCATTGAAAAGCAGCTAGCCTTAACACCGCAGACCAAGGCTAAAAACGTGATTCTATTTGTGGGTGATGGCCTGGGCGTTTCGACTATCACTGCTGGCCGTATTTTTGCTGGGCAAAAACTGGGTGGTACTGGTGAGGAACATCAGTTGTCTTTTGACAAGCTTCCCTACAGCGCTCAAGTTAAAACTTACAACACCAATCAACAAACGCCTGATTCGGCAGGCACTATGACGGCCATGATGACTGGGGTTAAAACTAAGGCTGGCGTCATAAATATTGCGCCAGATGCAGAGCGCGCCAATTGCGAAAGCTCATTGGGTTATGAATTAACTACCGCGCTGGAACTTGCGGAGGAAAAAGGTCTTTCAACAGGCGTTGTTTCTACTGCACGTATTACCCATGCAACGCCTGCTGCAACTTATGCCAAGGTGCCAGAGCGTAATTGGGAAAGTGACGATAGCTTGCCGGAAGAAGCTGTAGAAGCAGGCTGTAAAGACATCGCTTCACAATTGATTGAGCTCGAAGCTGGTGATGGCGTTGATGTGGCTTTTGGTGGTGGTCGTCGTCATTTCTTGCCGGAAGATTCGGTGGACAGTGAAGGTAAAAATGGTAAGCGTAAAGACGGACGTGACCTGACCGCTGAGTGGCAGGAGCGCTATCAAAATGAAGCAGTTGCCTACATTGAAAACTTAACGGAATTTGATGCATTGGACGTAGCAAATACGAGCAAAGTTTTAGGGCTTTTTAATTCTTCACATATGGAATATGAAGCTGATCGTCAAAACGATATTGGCGGTGAGCCTTCTCTGAGTGAAATGACAGGTAAGGCCATTGAGTTGTTGAGTAAAAACGACAATGGCTATTTCCTGATGGTTGAGTCAGGCCGAATTGACCATGCACACCATGCTGGAAATGCTTATCGTGCTTTGCAAGATACTGAGGAGTTCGCCAAAGCGGTTCAAGCGGCTGTTGAAAGCACTAATCCTGATGAAACGTTAATCCTGGTTACTGCAGATCATAGTCACGTATTTACCATCGCTGGCTACCCGCAACGTGGTAACCCGATTCTGGGCGTGGTCAAAAGTACTGATGCCAATGGGGCCCCAAAATCAGAGCCTAGTCTGGCAGCAGATGGCATGCCTTATACTACAGTAGGTTACACCAATGGTTTAGGCTTTGCCGACTATGGTCAGGGCGCCGGCGGTGACCAGCGTTATGGTGACGCAGCCTTAAATGGCCGTGTGGATTTAACCACCGTTGATACCACACAAAGCGGATTCCATCAGGAAGCATTGGTGCCTTTGGGTTCTGAAACACACGCTGGTGAAGACGTCACCATTCATGCTCAAGGCCCCGGTGCGCAATGGCTACAGGGCGTCATTGAGCAGAATGTTATTTTCCACCTTATCAATCAGGCTGCCGAACTTGGCGGTAATAAGTATCAGTAATTGCTACTAAAGCATTAAGAATCGAATTGAGGAATTTAAGATGAAACATACATTGAAATTATTACCTGTGCTGATGGCGACAGTTCTGCTAACGGCTTGCCCAAGTGATGACGATGATGAGACACCGCCGCCACCGCCAGAATCATCTGTCGACTGGACTAAAACTAATGCCTGGTTTGAAGCTGGGCAAAACACAGTTGCGGTTGCCAACGATACGGAAGTTAACCTAACTCGCGGTTCAGCGAAAAACGTTATCCTGTTTGTGGGTGACGGTATGGGCGTTTCAACTGTCACGGCAGCACGTATTCTTGCCGGTCAGATGGAAGGTCAAACTGGCGAAGAATATCAGCTCAGTTTTGATAAGTTTCCGGTGGCTGGTTTACTGAAAACCTACAACACCAATCAACAGACACCTGATTCAGCAGGAACCATGACCGCCATGATAAGTGGTGTTAAAACCAAAGCTGGTGTCATTGGTTTATCTGAAGATGCCTTGCGCGCCGATTGCGCATCAGGGCAAGGTAAGGAAATGATCACGGCCATTGAACTGGCTGAAATTGCCGGCAAATCTACAGGGGTTATTTCAACAGCTCGTATTACTCATGCCACGCCAGCAGCCACTTACGCCAAATCTGTTGAGCGCAATTGGGAAAGTGATGACGGTTTGTCCGAAGAAGCCAAAACCAATGGCTGTAAAGACATTGCTCAACAGCTTATCGACTTTAATTATGGTGACGGTATTGATGTGGTGCTTGGTGGTGGACGTCGTCACTTTATTCCTAACACACTGACCGACGAAGAAGGCAAAAATGGTAAGCGTCAGGACGGCCAAAACCTGATTGCCGAGTGGCAAAATAAGTACAGCAATGGTCAATATGTTTATGACCAATCTGGGTTCGATGCTGTAGATGCTACAGCTACGAATAAATTACTGGGCTTATTTAATGCTTCACACATGGAGTATGAAGCTGATCGCGAAAACGATGTTGCAGGCGAGCCTTCGCTAAGTGAAATGACCGAGAAGTCACTGCAGATCCTGTCGCAAAACGACAAGGGCTTTTTCTTGACGGTTGAGTCGGGTCGAGTCGATCACGCTCATCATGCCGGTAATGCGCACCGTGCATTACTGGACACAGTAGAGTTTGCCAAAGCAGTGCAGGTTGCAGTGGATTCGGTGGATTTAAGCGAAACATTGATTGTTGTGACTGCTGATCACAGCCATGTTTTGACTCTGGCAGGATATCCGACTCGCGGCAATCCAATTCTGGGTCTGGTAAAAACTAACGATAGTGCGGGCAACCCTGAGTCAGAACCGGTCTTGGCAGGCGACGATATGCCTTATACCACACTTGGTTATACCAATGGCTTAGGCTATGCCAATTACGGCGATGACTCTGTTGGAGACCAACGCTATAGCGAGCCACACAATGCAGGCCGTCATATTCATGTAGACGAAGATACTGAAGCATCAGGTTTCCATCAGGAAACGTTAGTGCCGTTGGGCTCTGAGACGCATGCTGGCGAAGATGTGGGTGTCTATGCGATTGGTCCGGGTGCGCAGTTGTTGCGCGGTGTGAATGAGCAAAGCATGGTCTTCCATGCGATAGATTTCGCTGCTGATTTAATCAATCAGGCTGAAGCCAACGCCGTTCAGTAATATTGTGAATGCTGCGCTCGGGTTACTGGGCGCAGTTTTTTTATTGAATATAAACGACTTGCAAGAGGTTCTTCATGAGCAAAATCGTAGCAAATACCTTTGCGATGATAGTCGGATTATTGGTTTTTCTGACACCGATTGGTCAATTATCTGCCACACCATCCAGCCAACAGGCAACTAAAGTTAGCTATGTTTTGGAGAACGATGGTCAATCGCCACAAATTATAACCATCTGGAAATCCTCACAATACCTGGCCATTAGTTTTGAGACGCAGGAAGTGATAGGCCTCTGGCAGAACTGGAATTCGAGCAATCCTACGTTTTTTCAGGTATATCCAAAAGATGGTTTTCGCATTGAGTTCTCGCGAATGGAAAGCCAGCAGCAGGCCAATTTGTTGAATCAATTAAAAAAATTAGTAGGGCAGCAACGATTGCTGGAAAAGATGGAGCTAGCGGGGGATGCAAAGCAGTTTCATCTGAGCGCTGTTGAGGAGGGGGCTGAGGTTGCAAAGACTCTTGATAGCTGGCAGCAGTTTGCAACTTATGATTATGCCGATATTGGCGACAATGAAGCCATTCCTGAACTGGCCCGCCTTATCCATCAAGGTTTTGTGCCAAATTTTTAAGATTTAGGGTTTATAATTTTTTTTAGTTGAGGGATAATGCGCCCGGCTCTGCTGGTCCCCTCGCAACGAAAGGTTGTGAATCCCGCCAGGCCCGGAAGGGAGCAACGGTAGCAGCTGTCTCGTGTGCCGAGGTGTGGCTAGCAGAGTCTTTAATTTCTAGTTCTTTTTTAAGTTGTAGAAATTGAAAAACCGCCAATCAGGCGGTTTTTTTGTTTTTGTATCTTAAATTACTTATCTTTCAGCTGGTGCATTCCCATCAGGGTCATTATTTGGATCAGTTATTGGGCTGATTACATTATGAAGTTTTTCTTCGTATTCTTTAATATTATACGTCTTACGAAGCTCAACAACTTTTGCAACGGCCTCTAAATCAGTAATCACGCCAGGATTGCTCGGATTGTCAGCGCTTCCGTTCCAATCATCGATAATGTCTTCATAAGCCTCATAATTTGACTCAAATCGCCAAACACACTTAGGGCTGCCTTCATAAGGAAGCCAGCCATCATTGTTCCCGTAATCGTTATATACTGCCTGGTTGCACGACTCTTCGTCAGCAAATGGACCTACAGACATATACTGATAATTAGTAATACCGTAGTTGTTGGTATAGGAAACAGCGGTATAAAAGTAGCCGCCACAGGTTACACAGCCTTGGCTGGCATTTGCTGAGTGACTGATACCTGCTGCTACCAGTAGTCCAGAAAGGATTGCTATTTTGTTTAATTTTTTCATGATGTACCTCAAAAATAGATTAGTGGGTTAAATGAGCTTTTCAGCTCAATCTTAATGAAGAATTCACCATAGTTGATGGTTTCCATTTTGTAGATCGAAACAGCAGGCAAAAGAGGGCAAGCTGGGAAGCTTTTGGTAAAAATGACCATTAACTTATTGATATTGATAGAGTTGATATCTTTTATTATTGTCACCGTACGATAGGTGAGGATTATTCTATTTTCTCGATAAGGCTAATTGTGCTATTGTTTGCCCACTTACCAATCACTCAAATAAAATCGATTAAAAAATGAGCTATCAGGTGCTCGCCCGTAAATGGCGTCCAAAGAATTTCGATGAATTACAAGGTCAGGAACACGTCAGTCGTGCGCTGGTTAATGCTATTGAAAGTGGCCGTTTGCATCATGCTTATTTATTCACTGGCACGCGTGGGGTTGGTAAAACTACTATCGCGCGCATCCTCTCTAAATGTCTTAACTGTGAAACCAATGGTTTAACCTCAAAACCCTGTGGCGAATGTGCCAGTTGCGTTGAAATTGACGAGGGCCGTTTTGTTGATTTGATTGAAGTGGATGCGGCATCACGAACCAAAGTAGATGACACCCGCGAGCTTTTAGAGAATGTTCAATACAAGCCGACGCGCGGCCGTTATAAGGTTTACCTCATTGATGAGGTGCACATGCTCTCCAACAGCTCATTCAATGCGCTGTTAAAAACATTAGAAGAACCACCAGAGCATGTCATATTTTTATTAGCGACTACTGATCCGCAAAAACTTCCAGTGACCGTATTGTCGCGTTGTTTGCAGTTCCATTTAAAGCACATGGAAGAGCAGACTATTTCTAAGCACCTAGCTTACATTCTGCAACAGGAATCGATTGATTTTGAAACGCCTGCGCTGGAACTGATTTCGCGTTCGGCCGAAGGCAGTATGCGCGATGCATTGAGCTTGCTTGATCAGGCTATTGCCTTTGGTCAGGGCAAGGTTCAGGAAGAAGATATTCGTACCATGCTCGGTACTATTGATCATCAGTTTATGGTCAAGTTGTTGGAAGCACTGGCCAACAAAGATTCGGCAGAGGCAATCAAGGCGGTTGCGGAAATGAGCCATTACCCGGTGGACTTTGCTGATGCCCTTAAAGAGCTGTTATCGCGAATTCACCAAATTGCCATTTTCCAAAGCACTGGTGTTTTATTGGACCAGGCTGCTCCTTATGTTCAAGATTTTTCGAACAGAATTGCCAGTGATGATTTGCAGCTTTATTACCAGATGGGCTTACATGCTCGCCGCGATCTGGAATGGGCGCCGTCACCAAGGCAGGGACTTGAAATGGCGCTGTTACGAATGCTGGCGTTCCGACTTGAACCTTCCCAGGTTATTCAAAACAGCACAAGCCAAACCTCATTAGATTCAGAGGCAAAAAAAAAAGCTAGCCTGAAACCTGCAGAGCCTGTTTCGCAGCAAGCTCCTGCTCCAAAAGCTGAGCTAGAGCAAAAGCTACGACAAGTGCAAGAGGCTGAGTCAAAAGTCGCTGACAAAGTGGTAACTGAAGAAGCGCAATCAACTACCGATGGCCCAGAAGAACCGCCATTCAATCCCGATGATTATTCCTCTTTCAGCGACGACGAAAGAAACGAAGACTCAATAGCAGAGCAATATCAGTCCGTAGTTTCAACGCAAGTTAGCGAAGAAGCCGTGCAACCATCAGCAAAATCTTCGCCAGAACAAACAGCCGATAGTCCATCGGGACATGACCAAGCCGCACTTGCCAGTCTGCACTCAGCATTAGGACTTAGCTTTTCCGATGAGCCGGAAGTCGCTCAGGTCAATGAATCAAAAGTTGAGCAAGCTACTCAAGCGGATACTCCCAAACAAACTCAGGCTACAGAGCAAAAAGCTCAGCCAGAAAATGACGACGAGTTCAAGCTGGAACCCTTTCAGCCAGAGTCCGCTAGACCTGAATCAGATGTTCAACAACAACTTGAGTCAGTCGAAGCTGCCAAGACTTACTCAGGGACTCATCTCGAACAGAATGGGCTTGATGAGAATGATTTTGAGGAAAATGACCCACCGGCAACCGAAGAAGCCAGGCAGTGGGCGCAACATGTTAAAAATATGGATTTAACAGGCAGTTATCAGCAAATTGCACAATGCAGTACAGTCCAATGGCTTTCTGATGATAAAATACAGCTCACCGTCGAGCCAGCGCAGGATATTCTGTGTACCGATACTGCAAAGCAGGCAATCGAAGAATCGCTGGCAGACTATTTTGATAAAAAGCTACAGGTAGACTGGCAGTTTGGTGAAGCGCAGGTAGCCACTCCGGCCATGATTTGGCAAAGAGCTGCCAAAGCCAAGCATCGCAAAGCATGCGAAACGATTACACAGCATCCTTTTGCACAACAGATCGCGCAAAAGTTTGGTGCACAACTGGATAAAAACAGCATTCAATATCTGGATGCCTAGTAATATTTAACTGATTAAAGTCGAGGTCACTATGTTCGGTAAAGGTGGATTGGGCAACATGATGAAACAAGCCCAACAAATGCAGGAAAAAATGCAAAAAGCTCAAGAAGAAATTGCAAATCTTGAGGTTACCGCAGAAGCAGGAGCAGGCATGGTCAAAGTCACCATGACAGGCCGTCACGATGTTAAACGAGTAGAAATTGACCCAAGTCTGATGGACGACGATAAAGATCTGCTTGAAGATTTGGTAGCAGCAGCAGTTAATGCCGCAGTGCGTAAGGTTGAAGAAACCACTAAAGAGCGTATGGCGGAGGTGACGAAGGGGATGAACCTTCCTCCTGGGATGAACCTCCCATTCTAAAAATAGCGATTAAGTTGGTCTTTTTGCTCAATTTCTTCGTTAAAACTGTGCTCGAGCCATCGAGTATTTTTATACACTCAGTCTCTGCGCGCAGTTTTGTCTCGAACTTGAGCAAAAATCTTCAACTTTCTCGCTATTTTGGGGTAGAGGTTTGCGCGCAGTGCTTCCTCGCTCAGAAAGAAAAATTCTGCGTTAAAAATTGATGTATAAGTTCAACTTTCTCGGTATTAAAATATTGCAGTATTCGTAGGGTACCCAAGGAGGCAGACCTTGCGTCGTGACGCACCGTTTCGTTGTTCATTGAGCGTGTAATACACATTGTAGGTTGGTGATGAGCTTGCGAATCCCAACATAAATTTGATGCATCATAAACCTTTTTACAGGCGCTTAAATGCAATCACCATTGATTAAAAAATTGATTGAAGCTTTCACCTGTTTACCGGGTGTCGGTAATAAATCCGCACAGCGCATGGCGTATTTTTTGCTTGAGCGTAACCGCGAAGGTGGTGAGCAACTGGCTGAGGCTTTGGTTGCTGCCATGCGTGGCGTTAAGCATTGTTCTCGCTGTCGTGATTTCACTGAAGATGACTTGTGCGGAATCTGTAACTCTCAGTCTCGAGACAATAGTTTGCTGTGTATCGTTGAAAGTCCTGCTGATGTTTATGCCATTGAATCAACGGCCAGTTTCAA
Source organism: Kangiella sp. (assembly GCF_014762745.1). Taxonomy (GTDB): domain Bacteria; phylum Pseudomonadota; class Gammaproteobacteria; order Enterobacterales; family Kangiellaceae; genus Kangiella. The sequence goes on along the minus strand of NZ_JABURJ010000091.1, from coordinate 53,126 downwards.
GGGCAAATATTTTGTATTGATGGGACACTTATCACCACTCGATGGTATTGGCCCAGAAGATCTGGGGCTCGATCAATTGAAGCGTCTGGTTGATGACGAAAAGCCAGCTGAAATTATTTTGGCGACCAATTCGACAGTTGAAGGCGAAGCTACTGCACATTTTATTGCAGAAATGTTAAAAAATAATCAGGTTGTCCTGTCACGAATTGCCTCAGGTGTTCCTCTCGGTGGTGAGCTTGAATACATTGATGGCGGAACCCTGATGCACTCGCTTTCGGGACGTCAGCCTTATCGGAATTAACCTTTAATCGCAAACACCTGCAGGAGTAAAGATGAACTTTATCGATAAGGAGATTGAAGAGTACACCAGGCTCTATACCAGCAGTGAGCCTGAGTTATTGAAAGAGCTTGCCGAGTTCACTGAAACCAACATGCCCATGGCGCAGATGCTGACCGGCAAGATTGAAGGGCGCCTGTTGAAAATGCTAGTTGCTTTAACCGGCGCGAAAAACATTCTCGAAATTGGCATGTTCACCGGATACTCTGCGCTTTCTATGGCCGAAGCCTTGCCCGATGACGGCAAGCTAACCACCTGCGATATTGATGAAGAAGTTGCCAAGCTTGCTAAAGACTATTTCGCTCGTAGCCCTCATGGCTCAAAAATCACCATCCAAATCGGCCCCGCCCTGGAAACAATTGCTAATCTGAACGAAACATTCGACCTGGTTTTTCTTGATGCAGATAAAGAAAACTATGTGCAGTATTATCAGGCTATCATTCCTAAATTGAAATCTAATGGATTGCTGGTCATTGATAACTGCCTCTGGTCTGGCAAGGTTTTGGAGCCAGAAGCTGAAACCGACATTGCCATTCATAACCTGAATCAATTAATTGTCACCGATCCACGAGTTGAAAACGTCGTACTAACGATACGCGACGGTGTAAATTTAGTACGAAAGCTATGAAATCAATGAGTTAAGATAGCTTTAGTATAAAAACTACACAGACTGATACAAAACTGGTAATGTATTTTTGGTTTCTCTAAGAAATACTAATCCGCAGTCAATTTTACTTATTTTAGTTCGGGTAGGTGCGCATGAGTACACAACAGAATAACTGGCCAAATCGTATAAAACTCCTTGGCATAGCCTCTCTTTCCTTTGTTTTAATAAGCTGTAGTTCGGACTCAGACTCAGACCCTGAGCCTGCAACAGATGAGCAATTAAGCTGGACTCAGGGTGTGTTTGAGGATGAGTCACTTTATAAAGATTATTGTGAAGTTCCGAGAACGGGTACTGATATTGATGGGGATCCGTGGCCAGACAAACCTGGCTCTACCTTGCATGAAAACTTCTGGCTTCGCTCCTGGAGCAACAATACCTATCTCTGGTACGACGAAATTCAAGATCAAAATCCTGCCAACTTTAATGATCCGCTGGATTATTTTGATGTATTGAAAACGACTGCTTTGACACCTTCGGGTAATCCTAAAGATCGCTTCCATTACACTTATGATACAGATGTTTATGAGGAGTTAGTTTCCTCCGGTGCGTCTGCGGGTTATGGTGCGGAATGGGTTTTACTGGCATCTTCACCTCCACGAGATGTACGTGTTGCCTTTACGGAACCTAATTCGCCAGCGACAAATGCCAACTTAACGCGAGGCGTTAAGATTTTAGAGGTCGATGGTGTCGACATGATTAATGGCAATGACGTCGATACTTTGAATGCAGGTTTATTCCCAAGCAGTGCAGGCGAAAGCCATGAGTTCTTGATTGAGGAACCGGGTGGTGCAACCCGCACTGTGACAATGACCTCAGCCATCGTAACTACCGACCCAGTGCAGAATGAAAAAATTATTGCAACTGCCAGTGGTGATGTGGGCTACTTGACCTTTAATACCTTTGGTATTGTCGATGCTGAAGCCGAATTGATCGATGCATTCACTACTTTTGAAAACCAGGGTGTGACTGATTTGATTGTCGATCTCCGTTATAATGGCGGCGGCTTCCTGGCCATTTCAAGCCAGCTGGCTTACATGGTGGCGGGTAGTGCTGCAACCACAAGCAGAACTTATAGCCAGACCGTATTCAATGATAAGCATCCGACTATCAACCCAGTGACAGGGGATCCTTTGTCGCCAACACCTTTCTACAGTACGTCATTGGGCTTTTCCGTTTCGCAGGGCCAACCGCTTCCACAGTTGAATCTTAACCGAGTCTTCGTGTTGTCTGATGGCGGAACTTGTTCAGCCAGTGAAGCATTTATTAATGGTCTGCGTGGTATTGATGTCGAAGTGATTCTAATTGGCGATGATACTTGCGGTAAGCCTTATGGTTTCTACGCGACTGATAACTGCGGCACCACATATTTTACGATTCAGTTCCGGGGCGAGAATGATAAGGAGTTTGGTGATTACGCTGACGGTTTCGTCATTGCTTCAACCGACAATGGTGAAGATGTTGTTCGTGGTTGTGTGGTGGCAGATGACTTTGACCACTTGCTGGGTGATGAGCAGGAAGCCAGATTGGCCGCTGCTTTAAACTATCGTGAAACAGGTTCTTGCCCAGCAGCAACTAAACCGTTGCATCAGGAAACTTACAAGCCTTCTAATACTTATGATGAGAACTCATTGTTCAACTCATCCATTCTGCGTGATCGGATGTTCTTGAAACAGAACTTGATCCTGACAGAGCCAAAATAGGTATGAGTTACAGGCTGTTATTAGCAATGGTTTCAACGGTCTTGTTGGCTTCGGCCTGCAAGACCATTGACCCTGCTCAGGCTAAACCAGCGGTGATTACCAACCCTTCAGCTGAAACCACCGCGGAACTCACTGAAGTGGTTTCGACTATTTTCAATGGGCGTCCTGTAACCTTAGCCCAGGATGTGCTGACGGAATCCAATATCCTTTCTATTCAAATTGCAGAGCACAAAAAGGATGGCCTTCCAGTGATGGGGCGTATCGAAGAGATGCCACGTCAATTTCAGTTGATCAAGCACGAAGAGGGGTGTTATCTATTTGATTCACAAAACGACACTCTCTATCCTTTGCAAACCGTGCAATGTCAGGCCATTGAATTGCCATAATTTTAGCCTTCGGGCTTGAAATTAAACCACCAGATCCCCACATTCTGATTAAGTTTTAACATCATTAAATCTAATCAATAACGGGGATTTGTTATGTCAGTAACCGCTGAAAAACAAACACATTCTTTCCAAACTGAAGTTAAACAGTTGCTGCACCTGATGGTGCACTCTTTGTATTCCAACAAAGAAATCTTCCTGCGTGAGCTTATCTCAAATGCTGCTGATGCGGCTGACAAGTTACGCTTCAAGGCTCTTGATGATGCCAGCCTGTTAGCAGATGACCCTGAACTTCGCATTCGTATTACCACCGATAAAGACGCTAAAACCCTGACCATTTCTGATAATGGTATCGGCATGACCGAAGAAGAGGTTATTGCGCACCTGGGTACTATCGCCAAGTCAGGTACTGCTGATTTTCTAAGTAAATTAACCGGCGATAAGAAAAAAGACTCAAAACTGATTGGTCAGTTCGGTGTTGGCTTTTACTCAGCCTTCATAGTTGCTGATAAGGTTACCGTGGTCACCCGCGCTGCAGGTGTGGATGCTGATCAGGCTGTGATCTGGGAATCGGCCGGTGATGGTGAGTTTACCATTGAGCCAACCAGTAAAGATACGCGTGGCACTGACATTATTCTTCACTTAAAAGCAGGTGAAGAAGAGTTCCTTGAAGATTATCGCCTACGTACCATTATTGGCAAATACTCTGACCACATTTCGTTGCCAGTAGAAATGCACAAAGTGCATCATGGCGATGACAAAGATAAGCCAAGTGAGCCAGAGTTTGAAGTCGTCAACAAAGCAACTGCCTTGTGGACTCGTCCTAAGTCAGAAATCACTGACGAAGAATATCAGGAATTTTACAAGCATGTTGCGCATGATTTTCAGGATGCACTGACCTGGAGCCATAATCAGGTTGAAGGTAAGCAGGAATACACCAGCTTGCTCTACATTCCTGCCAAAGCTCCGTTCGATATGTGGAACCGTGATCGCGTGCGTGGGGTGAAGCTTTATGTACAACGTGTCTTTATCATGGATGACGCTGAACAATTCCTGCCAGTTTATCTGCGCTTCGTGCGTGGCCTAATTGATTCTAATGATTTGCCGCTTAACGTTTCACGTGAGATTCTGCAAGACAGTTCAGTCACCCAATCATTACGCTCAGCGACTGTAAGCCGCGTGTTAAAAATGCTTGAGCAACTGGCCAAGAAAGACCAGGAAAAGTATCAGCAATTCTGGAATGAATTTGGTCAGGTCTTGAAAGAAGGCCCGGGCGAAGATTTTGCTAACAAAGAAAAAATTGCCAGTCTGTTCCGCTTCAGCTCAACTCACACAGACAGCAAAGAACAAACCGTATCGCTGGATGATTACATTGAGCGTATGAAGCCCGAACAGGACAAGATCTATTACATTGCTACTGACAGTTTCCTTGCAGCGAAAAACAGCCCACACCTGGAAATCTTCCGCAAGAAAGGTATCGAAGTTTTATTGATGCATGACCGCATTGACGAATGGACGGTATCGCACCTGCAGGAATATAAAGGAAAGCAATTTGTTTCTGTGACTCAGGGTTCACTTGATTTAGGAAACCTTGAAGATGCCGAAGACAAAAAAGCTCAGGAGCAGGCCTCAAAAGAACACGAAGATTTAGTAAAGCGTGTCAAAGAAGTGCTAGGCGATAAAGTAGCCGATGTTCGCATCACATTGCGCCTGACCAATACCCCTGCATGCATCGTAGCGGGTGAGGGTGACATGCCATTGCAAATCGTTAAGATGATGCAGGCAGCAGGCCAGCCAGTACCTGATGTTAAGCCAGTATTCGAATTGAACCCTGAACACGCCTTGATTCAGTTAGTTGAAAAAGAACAGGATAAAGACCAGTTCAACGAATGGGTTGATGTACTGTTTGACCAGGCTCAACTAGCCGAAGCAGGCCAGCTTGAAGACCCAGCCAGCTTCGCAACAAAGCTTAATAAACTGTTACTGAAATTAGCCAGTTAACATTTCTCATATGGTAGGGGCGCACCTATGTGTGCGCCCAATTTCTCAAACGATCCCGCACTACAAATCCCTGTCAGCTCTCTTGACACCTGTCCGTTTGTCTTACAAAACGCCTCCAAAATGCTGCTGAAAATTGTAAAATCATTCATTTTTGCATTGACTTGATATGGTGGCTTGATTTTCGTTTTAATAGAATTTTCTGTTACTCGAAACCATCCAAGGGGAAGAGTGTTACTGGAAATCGGCCAAGGAACATGGTGTTTGGGCCGGAAAATGAAGGAGTATTACCATGAGTAATCTATTAAAAGTTATCCTATCTGTAACTGCTTTATCATTCGTTATCAGTCAGGCTAATGCTGGTGTTATTGAAGAAGAACTTAGCTTAGCCCGTGAAGCTACAGCAAAATATCACGACGTCAATGTGGCAATGGCCGACGGTTATGTTGATCTTGGCGCCTATGTGCCAATGATGGGGCATCACTTCATGAACTTTGCCTATCTCGACGATACCTTTGAGATCGACAAGCCCGAACTACTGGTTTATGCCAACTCAGAAGCTGATGGAAAGCTTCGGTTGGTGGCGGTTGAATATGCAATCCCACTGCCACTTTCAGCAGAAGCCCCAGAAGGATTCACAGGCGATGAAGATCATTGGCACGCCAACCATGAAATCGGCCTCTGGACACTCCACGCCTGGGTCTGGCTACACAACAAAGATGGTATGTTTAACGCGACTAATAGTCGCGTCGAATAAAAGTTAATAATTACAATATAAGCCCAGCAATGCTGGGCTTTTAATTAAAGGTAAAACTTCGATTTTCAACTTTATCGGGAACCGCTAAAGACTTGCCATTCTGACGAAAGTCAGACGAACGAAGGGAGTGCCCATGGTGCGACCGAAGGAAGTCCCTTTGGGTGAGCTGCTCTTTATGGACTGTAAAATAACTGCTTGTAAGGGAAGTTCTTTGAAATTAAGATGCTAGGACACAACCTGTATAATAAATATTAAATTGAAAAGGAGTTTATTATGGAGTCAAAATTTAATTTAACTATTCTGTTGCTTGTTACTTTGATGTTGTACGGTTGCGGCTATGAGAACTATGAAGAATGTGTTTTAAGTGAAATGAAGGGGCAAAACTCTTCAATGCAAAGTACTGCTGAAAAAGTTTGTGAGAGGAAATTTCCTTATGAAAAAGAACTATTCTCCTTTATAGACGGTAGTTATGATTTCACTTGGAGTAAAAACTATTTTGGTGGCATCACTATTGAAGTTAAAAATAATGAGACTGAATATCAAATAACGCGGGCTATAATGAAGTTTTCAGAAAAGACTTGCGATAAGTCTCAACACAAAGATTTTGATACTGAAGTCTTATTTGAATTTGAATCAGGCAAGTCTGCAACCGCCTACTCATCTAAGGTTGATGACTTACTTTGCATGAAAACTGATTCTGTTTATGGGATTATAAATTGAACCTAATAAACCTATCAAATACAATCTGCTCAGCTGTGGGGTGACGGCGAGCTAGGAGCATTTACGTCGGTTTTAATTGCAGGAGAAAATTGAGTGACAACTGATGATCGAGAGAGTTTTATTCGGTGGCAGGGGATCACACGAGATTATTTTTCATTCGTATCCAACCTTGTGCTTGGGTTATCTACTGGGCTCTTAGCTTTTCTTATTTCTGGCCAAGTTTCTATCCAGTCCACAACTAATTGCTTACTCATTATAGCCACAGCCTCAATGATTTTTCTCATTATTTCCGTTGGTCTAGCCGTTTGGTGTGCAATTAATCGTCTTAGAGATTTTCGTGCTACGGCGCAAATTGCACGTTCACGCTATAAAGAGGAACCGATAGGTTTCAATGCTCGTCAAGAAACTGCAGTTCTGGGCCAGTTATCATGGCGATTATTCTGGTGGCAGCTTGTATTGTTCGTTATTGGCGCAACTGGAATTGGCATGACCATTATTATCCAAATGTGGTCATAAACTAATGGTGTCAGAGTAAATTAAGCCTATATCATACCTACTGATTTAGAGACCAAACCATAAGAGAGAATTAATGAAGCTCCATCGAATTTTTTATCTGATAGCTGTGATATTGTTATCAGCCTGCCAAGCCCAGTTACCGTCTTCGGATAGTGATAATGCTGTGGATTCAATAAAACATCTTCCTGCGTTACAGGGTGATTACTTTGAATTTCAGTCTGATGTGTTAGAGCGGCCTTTGCATATTTATGTGCGTCTTCCGCAGGATTATGATGACAACTCTTCTGATTATCCTATCGTTTATTTACTCGATGGCGACTCTTTATTTCCAATTCTGGCGTCGAACCATCTGTTCCTGACCTATGACGATAAGCTACCCGAAGCGATTATTGTGGGGATTGCTTACGGTTCTTTTGATCCTGCCATTAATAAGCGTAGCTATGACTACACTCCGAACTCACACGATACCAAAGAAGGGCAAGGTGGGGCGGCGAATTTTCATCATTTTTTGCAGAATGAGTTGATTCCTGATGTTGAGAGTCGCTTCCGTGCCGACCCGACCAGGCGAGTGCTTTTCGGCCAAAGTTATGGCGGAACAATGGTGCTTTATTCTGCTTTTACCGAGCCCGATTTATTCTGGGGACGGATTGCCAGTAATCCCCACTTTAATGCCGGACGTGATCTGTTTTTCTCTGCGGGTGACCCCGCTAGTCGAACTGACTTAGGGTTAGTTGTCACCAGTGGCACTAATGACCGGCCTAATTTAAGGCAGTCTGCATTTGAGTGGCTAGAATTTGTAGAAGCGCAGAAGTCTTTACCGTGGGCTGTCAAAGTGATCAGCATCGAAGGTGGCACTCATGCCGCCAACAGTACCGATAGTTACCGAGAAGGCATGAACTGGTTGTTTAAGAGTCAGAAATAGCGCACCTTACTTTGACATACTTCTAGTCAGTTAACTTTCTAGTTGCTAGAATCTTGCTAACGTTATTTGGATTCACCGCCTCTGGCGGTTTTTTTATGGTTCAGTTTTTAAACAGTCGATTATTTAAAGTATTGTTTGTGATTGCTTGTTTGGCGATTTTTGCGATGTCATTAATGCCGGGTAAGCAGTTGCCGAAGGATTTGCCGTGGGATAAGGCTTTGCATTTTATTGGTTATGCAGGCTTGGCGTTTCTGGCGCGGATGGGTTCGAAAAAGCATCCCAGTTGGCAGATTGTGATTGGCTGTATTCTTTTTTCCCTTCTGATTGAATTCCTACAGCAGTTTATTCCAAACCGTGGCTTTGAATGGCTGGATCTGGTGGCTAATTCGCTGGGTGTCATTACTGGCGTTGTGGCTGGGTTTTTGCTTAAGCCGTATCTGGTGAAGGAGTGATAGAGTCGTAGGCGCGAGGATCTGCCCTGCTAAAGCCTTGATGGTTGTTGATTTTCGTAGGGGCGATTCATGAATCGCCCGTACAACGGGTGAGTACCAGTAGATTGCACCTCGTGGGTGCACACAGTTAGTGCCCGCCCGATTTTGGTTATTGATGTATTTGGGCGTACACACAGGCACACCCCTACCAAGCCCTTTCTTTTGCCGTTTGCCTACTTACCACTGGAATTCCCTGCAATGGCTCGTAAATCGGGAAATTGGGGGATTTTTTACTTGAGATACCATGCCATTCCAAGTATCTTTAGCGCCTTATAACTCATACTTTGCGACTACTTGTAGGAGATTTCGCAGATGCGCATTATTTTGCTTGGCGCGCCAGGTGCTGGTAAGGGTACACAGGCTCAATTCATTAAAGAAAAGTACGACATTCCTCAAATTTCGACGGGGGATATGCTACGCGCGGCGGTGAAGGCCGGAACTGAGCTTGGTTTACAGGCCAAACAAAAGATGGATGCTGGTGAGTTGGTGTCGGACGACATTATCATTGGTATCGTCAAAGAGCGTGTAAAAGAGGCTGATTGTGCTAATGGTTACTTGCTTGATGGCTTCCCGCGAACGATTCCACAGGCTGACGCTATGCGTGAGAACAATATTGACGTGGATTATGTGGTTGAAATCGATGTTGACCACGAAGAGATTGTTAAGCGTTTGAGCGGTCGTCGTGTCCATCCTGCTTCAGGTCGTGTTTATCACGTGACTTATAATCCTCCGAAAGAGGCGGGTAAAGATGATGTGACTGGCGAGCCTTTAATTCAGCGTGATGACGATAAAGAAGATACGATTCGTCGTCGTTTAGCGGTTTACGTTGAGCAGACTAAGCCTTTGATTGAGTACTATTCTGATTGGGCTGAGAAGGATGCGGACGCTGCACCAGAATACGTTAGAGTTGAAGGTGTCGGTTCTGTTGAAGATATTCGTGACGCCATATTTGCTGGTATCGAGTAGGCACAAGTTTGAAAGCATAATCTGCTACAAGAATCCGCACACCTTTAGTTTTACGAATAAGAGAGGCTGTTTTTGAAAAAACAAGGAGTTCTCCTCTGTAATTTAGGAACACCTGACGAACCGACTCCGAAAGCGGTTCGTCGCTATCTTGCCGAGTTTCTTCATGATTACCGTGTAGTGTCGCTGACCCGCTGGGTTTGGTGTCTTATCCTACACGGCATTATTTTGCGCATTCGTCCTGCCAAAGTAGCTAAACTGTATAAGTCTATCTGGACGCGTGAAGGCTCGCCTTTGCTGGCCATTACCCAGCGCCAGCGCAAGAAGCTGCAAATCATGATGAATGACCGTCTGGTTGAGCAGGAATATGGAAAGCATATTCCGGTTGAAATCGCGATGGCCTATGGCAATCCGTCTATTCCCAAAGCATTAAAAGCGCTTAAAAATCAGGGTTGCGAACGCATTATCGTGTTACCGCTTTATCCTCAGTACAGCTCGGCTTCGACAGCTTCAATTTTTGATCGTGTCGCCAAAGCCATGAAAGAAGAGTTCTTTGTGCCGGAGTTTACCTTCGTCGGCGACTACCACGATAATCCTTTGTACATCAAAGCACTGGCTAATTCGATCCGTCGTCATTGGAATGACAATGGTAAAGCCGATAAGCTGCTATTTTCTTATCATGGTGTGCCTGAGCGATTCAGCACAGGTGGTGATCCTTATGAGCAGCAATGCCATAAAACCACTGAACTGGTCATCAAAGAGCTTGGCCTGGAAGAGGGCGATTACTTGACCTCATTCCAGTCGCGCTTCGGTAAAGAAGAGTGGATAAAACCTTACACTGATGCCACTCTCGAAACCTGGGGCAAAGAAGGGGTAGAATCTGTGCAGGTTGTTTGCCCGGCCTTTAGTGCTGACTGCCTTGAAACGCTTGAGGAAATTGCTGAAGAAAATAAAGACGTGTTTATCGAGAATGGCGGTAAGCGTTACGAGTATATCCCTGCTTTAAATGATGATGATGCCCATGTTGAAATGATGCTCACATTGATTGAGCAGCGTTTGCTTAAATAGCTCATTAAGCATTTCTGACCGATGGCATCATTAGCTTCCCTTGAAGAACTCTTTTCTGCTGATGGCCTGTTGGCTGATTATTTCGAAGGTTTTGTAAGACGCTCCGAACAGGAGCAAATGGCTAAGTCGATTGAATCAGCCATTCATGATGAAACTTCTATCTGTATCGAAGCTGGAACCGGAACTGGTAAAACCTTTGCTTACCTGGTTCCTGCGCTAAAGAGCTGGTATGAACAAGACAGTAAAATTATTGTTTCTACCGGTACGAAAAATCTGCAAGACCAGCTTTATTTCCGCGACCTACCTGATATCTGTAAGGCTCTTTCTATCTCTCCCAAAATTGCTTTGCTCAAAGGTCGAAACAATTATCTCTGTCAATATCGATTGCAGCAGAGCCTGGAAAGTGGACGTTTCCAAAGCCGCTCCATGGTGGATACTTTAAGCCGCGTTAATGAATGGTCTGTGAAAACCGCCAGTGGTGATCTGACGCAGTGTACTGATCTGGCAGACAATGATCCGCTTTGGTCTTACGTGACTTCAACCAATGAGAACTGCCTTGGCTCTGAGTGCCCTGATTACGCAGAATGTTTTGTGGCCAAAGCACGCCAGCGTGCAGTATCGGCAGATGTGGTGGTGGTTAACCATCATCTGCTACTGGCAGATATGGTGCTTAAGGAAGATGGTTTCGGCGAGTTATTGCCTGATGCTGATATCGTGGTAGTTGACGAGGCACATCAGCTGGCAGACATTGCTCATAGTTTCTATGGGCGTCGCTTAACCAGCCGGCAGCTAATGGAAATCTGCCGAGACACTGAGCTGGAGGCTTTGACCAATGCTAAAGATGATCGCCAGCTATCGGTGGCGGTTCGTCGAGTTGAAGGTGCAGTCAATGAGATTCGATTAAGTTTAGGCGAGTCTGGGCAAAAGAAGAACTGGCAACAGATTGTAAGCCCTCAACGTAAACAATTGTTGGCTGAACTCAAGAAAGAGTTAGGTGCTTTGCATAGCCGATTAGAGCGCCATGCCTCGCGCTCGAAAGGTCTCGATTCTTGCCATAAACGTGCAGAAGAGTGCTTGCATACGTTGGCCTTTTTTAGCGACAAAGATCAGGAAATGACCGCTGTACGGTGGGTGGAAACTTATCGCCAAGGTTTTGCCATGATGGAAACACCGCTGGATGTTTCCAAGGCTTTTGCACAAAGCTGTCGCGAGCAGTCGACACGTAGCTGGATTTTTACTTCGGCAACCATTACTCAGGCAAGTAGTAAAGGTGCCAGCGATTTTAAGCATTTCAAGGAACGTTTAGGGCTTGATGAAGCACGCGAATTAGAATTGCCAAGTCCATTCGATTACGATGCTCAGGCTTTGCTACATATTCCACGAGGTCTTGCCGATCCACGATCAAAAGATTTTATTAATAGCTGGCAAAAGGCTGTGTTGCCAATCGTTGAAGCCAACCCTGGTGGTACTTTCGTGCTCTTCACCAGTTATTCCGCGATGCATCAGGTGCAGGAGCTTTGGAAAGATAAGTTGCTGGATAAAACAGTTTTGATGCAGGGCGAGAAGCCAAAGAATCAGCTGATTGAGGATTTTCGAGAAGCCGGAAACGCGATCTTGCTGGCCACTTCCAGTTTCTGGGAGGGGGTAGACGTTAAAGGCTTGGCGCTAAGTTGCGTCATCATTGATAAGTTGCCGTTTGCTGCGCCGGATGAGCCGCTTATTGAAGCGAAGATCCAGGCGATGCGTAAGTCGGGTAAAAATCCATTTTTTGACCTACAGATTCCAGAGGCCATTATTGCCTTAAAGCAGGGAGCAGGGCGTTTGATTCGTGATCAGAACGATCGTGGTGTGCTGGTACTTTGTGATCCGCGCTTGATTGCCAATGCTTATGGCAAACGCTTTTTGAGCAGCTTACCGCCAATGCGTCGTACGCGCGAACAAAAGACTGTGATAGAATTTCTGCAAAACCTAACTCAAGATTAATCATTCTTCATGTCTAATATTCTAGTCATTGATACTTCTACTGAAGCCTGTTCTGTTGCTCTGCAAGTTGGTGATACCGTTTATAGCGACTATAAAGTTGCGCCTCGCCAACATGGTGAGCTGGTGTTGCCAATGGTTGATTCGTTATTAGAGAAGGCACAGATTAAGCTGCCTGATCTTGATGTGATTGGCTATGGGCAGGGGCCCGGAGCCTTTACCGGTCTACGAATCTGCATCAGTATTGTGCAAGGGCTAGCTTATGGAGCTGGAGTGCCTGTAGTGGGTGTTTCCAGCTTGCAGGCCATGGCGCAGGCTACATACCAGTCTACTGGTGAGAAGCATATCTTGAGTGCGATTGATGCGCGTATGGGTGAAGTCTACTGGGGCGTCTATCAATTGAAGGATGGGTTGATGACATTGGTCGGTGAGGAAGAAGTCGCTGAGCCGGAATCTGTCACTATTGACCATCTGGATTCGTCTATAGTTTATAGAGCCGTCGGCAGTGGCTGGCAAACGTATCCTGATGAACTGGCGCAACGCTGCAATGTATCGCTGGTGATTGAAGAAGAAGTTTCTTTTCCAAGCGCTGAGAGCATGTTGCCATGGGTTTCAGCGCAATTAATGAAGGGGCTGGCAGTCGATGCGGAACAGGCTCAACCGGTTTATCTACGCAATAATGTAGCTAAAAAGGTCGCAGAGCAAGGTAAAGCGGGCTGAATCTCAAAATTCAGTAAGCGTTCATAGACTTTATGCTACATATAAAGCAGTATGGTTTAAGTGTCTGATTTTAATTGCCCGACTGGCATTAATTCAGGCCAAATAAAGGGAGGCTTTTAATGCGACATTATTTAAGATTATTTTCAGTTGGTGCTTTGGCTGGCCTATTGGCGGCTTGCGCTAATGTGCCTGAGTCGATTGAGTTTGAAGAAGCGAATCGTGTTGACTTTGCTCAGGTAGCTCAAAGCCCGGCAAGTTACACTGGTCAGGAGGTGCGCTGGGGCGGAATTATTGCTCGAGTGGAAAACCTTGAGAAGGATACTCTGATTGAAGTGGTGAATTTACCACTGGATCGTCAGGCAAGACCAGTCAAAGATAGCCAGACAGGAGGTCGTTTTATTGCTCGAGTTCCCGGTTTCCTTGACCCCATGATTTATCAGAAGGGTAAAGAGATAACTCTAGTGGGTATGCTGGCTGAGCCTATGCCTGGTAAAGTAGGCAAGCATGAGATTAATTTTCCAGTTGTAGATATACGTAATCACTATTTATGGAAAGAACGTCCAAAACGCGAGTATGTTGAAGTGTACTCAGTGTGGGATCCTTACTGGTTTTATCACCGTCCCTATTATTGGCCATACTATTATCGCTATCCGGTGATTCGACAATATGAGCCACGCATAGATCCTAATTTGGATAAACAGCCAAATGATCCACCCATGCCAAAGCAAAAGGTGAAACCCAGTAACCCTGAGCCAAAAGCACGGATTCAACCAACAACAAGCCCAAGACCGGCCAGTAAGCCAAGAGTCAGTCCGAAGTTAGGTGATGGGTTTATAAAACAGAAATAAAACGATTTTTTTTGTAATTTTGAGAAAGCCGCTCATATCAATGTGTGAGTGGCTTTTTTTGTGGGTACATCCTACAGAGAGCCTTAAAAGTTAAATCTTCGACCCTTCTGCAAAGGCGATAGTTTGCTTGGAACGATGGATAAAGCGACCCAGCAGCAAAATTGCGGCAACGGTTAAACCAAAAATAATTCCAATCCAGAATCCTTGAACTTTTAGATTCATTGAGTCGGCGAGATAAATACCAATTGGGAAGCCGATAAACCAGTATGCAATAGCCATATAAACAGTTGGGATCTTGGTATCTTTCATGCCACGCAGGGCGCCAGCGCTATTCACCTGCAAACCATCGGAGAATTGGAAGATAGCTGCCAGGAAAATTAATGAGGCTGAAATCTCGATAATAGCCTGGTTATCGGTGTAGACTCCTACCAGCTCATAACGGAATAACAGCATTATGGTGACGGAAACGGCTTGGAAAAACAGGCTGGCACCGATACCACAGAAGCCCGATAAACGCATTTGACGATAGTCCTGTCTTCCCATCCAATAACCAACACGTGCAGTAATCGCGATGGACAGTCCCCAGGGCACCATAAAGGCAACGGTGGCGATATTCATGGCAATCTGATGAGCACCAGTCAGGTCAACGCCATAACGCGCAACCAGAATACCTATCATGCCAAACATACTCACTTCCATCAGCAAACCCAGAGACATAGGTGTGCCAATTGAAAAGAATTCTTTAATCAATGCCCAGGTTGGCCAACGCACTTTTTTGAAAATATTGAGGCTGGCAAACGAGGGATTGCGCCAGGTAAAAAAGAGTAGGAATAGAAACAGCAAGGTCCAGACCACACTGGTGGCATAGCCAACACCGACTGCACCCATTGCAGGAACTCCTAAGCCACCATAAATAAACCAGGTGTTGAACAGCAGGTTGAATGGAATCACCATGAAGGAACAAATCATGATGATTTTGGTAGAGAATAACCCTTCATTCCCCGAGCGAAGAGCAATGAATAAAAAGGCAAATACACAGCCCCAGCTTAACGCTTTAAGATAGTCACCGGTTGTTTCGACAATCGCTTCCTCGACGCCAAGCAGTGATAAAAATGGATCCACATTGCGTAGCAGTATGAAGGTGATGATGCCAAAGATTACTGCCAGAAACATCCCCATCTGGAATGTCTTGCCAATGCTTTCCATTTTTCCCTGTCCGTTAAAGTGCGCCACCATGGGGTTGATTGCCATCATGAGCCCCATAAAAAGAGAAAAGATGATCATAAAGGCATTAAAGCCGGTGCCAACTGCCGCTAGTGCGTTGCTACTGTAATTACCCGCCATTAAGGTATCAATAACACCTAACGACATTTGGGCCAAATGTGCGAGAATCGCAGGTATAGCGATACGGATGATCGCACTGGTTTCATGATGAATATCCTGCCATGAATGGCCGCTGTGATTTGATGTCTGGTTGTCAGCAGAATCTGCCATGAGAAACCTGTCTTATTAATTCACTGTAATTGACAAAAGCCCTCAGTCGATGAGGGTTATTTATTATATATCGAAAGAGGCCGGTTTTATTGCGCCGAGGCCTATGGCAAAAGCTAGAAAGTCATTGCTGATTTGTTTGTCTAGCGATGCCAGTTGTTCCGACGAACACTCAAATGTCCGGTTCAGCTGTTTGATGGTTGGAGCCAAACTGGAATCCATCGGCTGGTATTCACCATTGATAAATAGCCAAAGTTCACCTTGCTTTTCAATGTAGGTCATTCGCGCCAGTGGTTCAGCCTTTATGCCTTGATCTTGAGCAAGCGCTATCCAATCAATTAATTCCTCTTCCGTAGGTATTTCTAATAACTCGGGGTATTTCAACTCTGTGACCTCTTTACCGAATGCCATCAAGTAATCATTCGTAGTCCAAAGCTGTTTAACCTGTTGCTCGGCCCACTGACTCATGTCACTGGTCAATTCACCACCATTAGACTCAAGGGTTAGTTTATTTTCGTCGCTCCACAGTTGGTCTAATTCTGTGTGGGGTAGTTGCATCAGCTTTTGTATGATGCCACCAATATTGGGTGCTCTGAATCCAACTGAGTAACAAAGACTGTCGCCTATCGATTCACCCCAGTGTGGTGTATTCGGTGGGATATACAGCATGTCGCCTTGATTGACAATAACATCCATGCCCGCATCAAATGGCTCTATTTGAGCGATCTGTGGGTGAGGGCTGGTTGGCGTGGTCGGCTGGTTCTTATGTCCAATTCGCCAACGTCTTTGGCCTTCACCCTGAATTAAGAAAACGTCATACTTATCCAGATGAGGGCCAACTCCGCCACCATGGGTGGCATAAGACACCATCACATCATCAAGGCGCCAGCGTGGAATGAAGCTACATGCCTTGATTAATTCACATAGTGGAGGGTGAAAATAGTCTAATGACTGAACCAGTAGAGTCCAGTTTTCATCGCCAAGCTCGGCAAACCTGGTCTCGTCAATAGGGCCATGCTCCAGCTGCCAGTCATGCCCATCGCATTGAATCAATCGAGATTCAATGTCTTCTTCTAAACTGTAGCCTGCTAATTCGTCGGCCGTTATCAGTGCTTCTTCGCCTGTCACCAGCGCAGAAGAAAACGCCCCTCGGATTAACAAGGGGCGCTTTTGCCAGTATTCCTTGAGGAACTGCTCAGGACTGATGTCGCCGAGAATATGGCTCATAGAGTACCTGTCATCATTTAGATGTTTTTGGCCTGACTTATCGCGTTACCGATATAGGTTGCAGGCGTTAACTGCTTAAGACGTTCTTTTTCGTCTTCTGGCAATTCAAGCGAGTCAATAAATGCCTGCATATCTTCGCGAGTGACGCGCTTGCCGCGAGTCAGTTCTTTTAATTTCTCATAAGGATTCGGAATGGCATAACGGCGCATAACGGTCTGGATTGGCTCGGCCAATAATTCCCAGTTAGCATCTAGCTCATTCAACAGTGACTGCTCGTTAACTTCGAGTTTGGAAATACCTTTTAGCGTTGCCTGATAGGCAATTACGCTGTGTGCGTAGCCCACACCTAAAACACGCTGTACAGTAGAGTCTGATAAATCACGCTGCCAGCGAGAAATTGGTAGTTTCATTGCCAGGTGATCGAACAGGGCGTTAGCAATACCCAGGTTACCTTCTGAGTTTTCAAAATCAATCGGGTTAACCTTGTGCGGCATGGTAGATGAGCCAATTTCACCAGCAACCGTTTTCTGCTTGAAGTGACCCAATGCAATGTAACCCCATACGTCACGATCAAAGTCGATAACTACTGTATTGAAACGAGCAATGGCATCGAACAACTCCGCCATGTAATCGTGTGGCTCAATCTGAGTGGTGTAGGGATTCCAGGTCAAACCTAATGAGGTCACGAACTTTTCAGCGAATGACTGCCAGTCAAAGTCTGGGTAAGCAGAAAGGTGAGCGTTATAGTTGCCAACGGCACCATTGATCTTGCCTAGAATCTCCTGGTCCTTGATCTGCTTCAGCTGGCGCTCAAGACGATAAACCACGTTGGCCATTTCCTTGCCCATGGTTGAAGGAGAGGCTGGTTGGCCATGAGTACGTGACATCATAGGAATTTCTGCAAACTGTTCGGCCAGGCTACGGATAGATTGGCAGACTTCCTGCTGGTACTTGCTAAGCGCTTCGGTACCTTCTTTCAGCATTAAGGCGTAAGAAAGGTTATTGATATCTTCGGAAGTACAGGCGAAGTGAATGAACTCACTAACATTATCCAGCTCGTCGCTATGACGAATTTTCTCTTTCAGGAAGTACTCAACGGCTTTCACGTCATGATTGGTAGTGCGCTCGATTTCCTTGATTTTCTCTGCATCACTTTCAGCAAAGTAGTCAACGATACTGTTTAAAAGCTGGTTGGCTTCGTCAGAAAACGCAGGCACTTCTTTGATGGCATCGGCCTGGGCAAGCGCCTGTAGCCAGCGGACTTCAACCGTAACACGGTATTTAAGCAAACCAAATTCACTAAAAATACTACGTAAATCAGTGACTTTTGAGCCATAGCGGCCATCGACAGGTGAAATTGCAGTTAGTGCTGAAAGTTGCATGAGATGTTCCCGTTACTGGTGTTCAAACTATAAGAAAAACTGTGTGAGTATTGTGGTGCTCGCGTAATGGCCATGCTGCAAGAAAGACCGGATGGAGCCACCACAGGCCCTTTTGGTATAAGGCATTTTTCGAAACGCGGATCATACCTTAACTGACGCTTTTTGGCATCAATTAAACAGGCTGTGAGAGGTTTTGGTGGGCAAATACGACAATTCTTTACAAAAATATGGAAAAGTTCGGTTTTATTTTCCTTGCTTATTTGTCATTATCCGCGGCAATTCATATTTAATGCTTAATTGGTAAGGCGTACAGATAGTGATAAACAGGTGGCTGATAATAGTTTGCTTGATGGTATTAGCCCTGACGGGGTGCGGTGACGGGCAGTCGGTTGGCGGCGAGGGCAAAACTACCAACATAGAAAGCAAAGCACTGATTGAGCGGATGGCTTGGGTTGAAAATGCAAACATTGACCTTCTCGTTGAACAGAAACTTAAGACTTCAAAGCGATTTTTAGCAGTTGAAAGTGATGGTGAGGTTGTAATTCCGGGTTTGGCAAAGGATCTTTGCGAGCTGGTGGTGACCAATGGTGATTATGAGGTTTTGGCGGGTATGTCTGAGGTTGTCTACAATTCTCGTCACGCCGAACTTCGGGTGAAAACGCGTGACTTTGCCAGAGCTTATAATCAAAAGTTAATAAAAATGATAAAATCTAATACCTAACGCTATGATATTAAAAAAGCCAGCAAGTTGCTGGCTTTTTTGTGCCTAATTAGGCTGGAATCGAACTACAGGCTCAGAATATCAATGATTTCTCGGGTGTTTTCCATCACGCGGATAATTTTCCCTTCCACCTCAATAATCTTACTACCTGTTGGACCAATCGGCAGTCTTTGGCGTAAATCATATGGAAGAGGGCGACCATAGCGGTAAACATCTTCAGACAGCACTTCACCGCGTTGAAGTTTCATTTCCCAGCCCGGAGGCAGTTCGCCAGTTCTCTCGTATTTCTTTTTCAAGCCAGGGGGAAGCTTCTTTTGCTTGCCGCCATCTCGGTCGTAGTCGCGGTCATGCTCTCGGTCATAACCGTAATCACGGTAGTAGTCCCGAATGATGCGAGTTTCGTCATCATGAAACAGTCCATCACGACTGGGTTTAGCCGCCACCTGAACCTGCTCCTGGCTCCTGATCTGTTCACGTTTTGGCTCTTTGTCCATGGCATAACCCGTTGAAATACCAAGGCTTAAACCAAGGGCAGACATGGTAAAAAGTAATCGTTTATGGTTCATTAGTGATACCCCTTTATAATTTTAGACAAATATAGCATAGGGGAAAATGGATGAATATCCACTGAATAACCGGCTTACTTTAGATAAACAAGATATGGCTCACATTCTATAAAGCCTGTGTTATAATCGGCCACCTTTTTAGAGAGACTCCCTGAACCATCTGCGCCCTGTTGCGCGGGTCTATCAGCGGTACAACAAACATCGAACAACGAGGAATCCTAAGTGTTAGAAGCTTACAGAAGTCATGTTGCAGAACGCGCCGAGCAAGGCATTCCACCTTTACCTTTAAATGCTGAGCAAGTGAGCCAGCTGGTAGAGCTATTGAAGAACCCTCCAGCCGGTGAAGAAGAATTTCTGGTCGAATTGTTAACACACCGCGTGCCGCCAGGTGTTGATGAAGCTGCTTATGTTAAAGCCGCTTTCCTGGCAGCTATCGCAAAAGGTGGCGCCAAGTCTCCTTTAATTGACAAGGCGCACGCAACTAAGCTTCTAGGAACCATGTTAGGTGGTTATAACATTGCTACCTTGGTTGAGCTTTTGGATGATTCTGAGCTGGCTGAACTGGCTGGTGAAAAATTAAAGCACACCTTGTTGATGTTTGATGCTTTCCATGATGTAGCTGAGAAAGCCGATAAAGGCAATGCAGTTGCTAAAGCTGTTATCGAGTCATGGGCTAATGCTGAATGGTTTAAAGAAAAGCCATCTCTAGCGGAAAAAATTACGCTAACTGTATTTAAGGTTCCTGGCGAAACCAATACCGATGACCTGTCACCAGCTCAGGATGCCTGGTCTCGCCCGGACATTCCTTTGCACGCTCTAGCAATGTTGAAAAACGAGCGCGAAGGTATCAATCCAGACAAAGAGGGCGAAATAGGTCCTATTTCCACAATTGAAAAGCTTAAAGAAAAAGGTCATCCACTAGCTTATGTGGGTGATGTTGTCGGTACTGGTTCTTCGCGTAAATCTGCAACTAACTCAGTATTGTGGCACATGGGTGAAGATATACCTTACGTTCCTAACAAGCGCGCTGGCGGTTTCTGTTTCGGTGGCAAAATTGCTCCAATTTTCTACAACACCATGAAGGATGCGGGCTCATTGCCTGTTGAACTAGATGTTTCGAAAATGGAAACAGGCGATGTTATCGATATTTACCCTTATGAAGGTAAAGTTGAAAAAGAAGGCGAAGTGATTGCTACTTTTGATCTTGGCACCGGCGTTGTGCTTGATGAAGTTCAAGCTGGTGGTCGTATTCCATTGATCATTGGTCGTGGTTTAACTACACGCGCTCGCGACTATTTAGGTTTGCCTGCCGCTGATTTCTTCCGCGCTCCAGCAGAAGTTAAAGACACTGGCAAAGGTTATACTTTAGCGCAAAAAATGGTAGGTAAAGCTTGTGGTCTTGAAGGCGTTCGTCCAGGTCAATACTGCGAACCATTAATGACTACAGTAGGTTCACAGGACACTACCGGCCCAATGACTCGTGATGAGTTGAAAGATTTGGCGTGTCTTGGTTTCCAGGCTGATCTGGTGATGCAGTCATTCTGTCACACAGCAGCCTACCCAAAGCCAGTTGACGTTGATACTCAACATACGCTTCCAGATTTTATTATGAACCGTGGCGGTGTTTCATTGCGCCCAGGCGACGGTATTATTCACAGCTGGTTAAACCGTATGTTATTGCCTGATACCGTTGGTACGGGTGGTGATTCACATACTCGTTTCCCATTGGGTATTTCTTTCCCGGCAGGTTCTGGTCTTGTTGCTTTCGCAGCAGCTACCGGCGTTATGCCGTTGGATATGCCTGAGTCGGTATTGGTTCGTTTTAAAGGTAAAATGCAGCCGGGCATCACGCTACGTGACTTGGTGCATGCGATTCCTTACCAGGCGATTAAAGATGGTTTGTTGACGGTGGAAAAAGCTGGCAAGAAAAACATCTTCTCGGGCCGTATTCTTGAGATTGAAGGCCTTGAACATTTGACAGCCGAGCAAGCTTTTGAATTGTCTGATGCTTCTGCTGAGCGTTCGGCTGCTGGTTGTACAATCAAATTAAGCGAAGAATCTGTGGCTGAATATCTGCAATCCAATATCGTATTGTTGAAGTGGATGATTGCAAACGGCTACGGTGATGAGCGCACCATTTCTCGTCGTATTGAGAAGATGGAAGAGTGGCTGGCTAACCCATCATTGATGGAAGCTGATAAAGACGCAGATTACTCAGCGGTTATTGAAATCGACATGGATAATCTCAAAGAGCCTGTGTTGTGTGCTCCGAATGATCCTGATGACGCGCGTCTATTAAGTGAAGTCGCTGGTGACAAAATTGATGAGGTGTTCATCGGTTCTTGTATGACCAACATTGGTCACTTCCGCGCAGCGTCGAAGTTGCTTGAAAGTGTTGAAGCAGGAACTTTGGAAACTCGTCTTTGGATCGCTCCGCCAACCCGTATGGATGAGCATCAGTTGATGGAAGAAGGTCATTACAATATCTTCGGCCGTTCGGGCGCACGTCTTGAAATGCCGGGTTGTTCATTGTGTATGGGTAACCAGGCGCGAGTGGCTCCTAAGTCAACGGTTGTTTCAACTTCAACTCGTAACTTCCCGAACCGTTTAGGTCAGGGTGCGAACGTCTATTTGGCATCGGCCGAGCTTGCTTCTGTTGCAGCGGTAATGGGGCGTTTGCCAACTGTTGAAGAGTACATGGGTTATGCAAGTAAGCTTGACTCATTGTCGAAAGACATCTACAAGTACATGAACTTCCATCAGATGGAAGAGTACAAAGCAAAGGCTGCCAAAGTCACTATTCCAGTTGCTAATAAAGTAACGGTTGGTGCCTAAACTCAGACCTGATACTTGCTAAATAAGAAAGCCCACTTCGGTGGGCTTTTTTTGTGGCTGACTGTCTGCTAGATTGTAGCAGTCTTAACAATAATTACTGGGGTAAATATGAGTATTGAAATTACATCCTTGTACGCTGGACTACTAACTTTACTGATTTTGTTATTATCTTATCGTGTAGTCATGTTGCGCAGAAAATTTCAGGTTGGTATCGGCTCGCATGGCGAGAAAGTATTGGCCAGAGCGATTAGGGTGCACGGCAATGCAGTTGAGTATATTCCCATTTGTCTATTGCTGATGGCATTGGCAGAAATACAGGGCGCTTCAACATGGTTCATGCATGGCACTGGTATCGCCTTATTGCTAGGTAGAATTTTACACGCGGCAGGCCTGTCCAAAAGTGTAGGAAAATCGTTTGGCCGTTTTTATGGGGTTATTCTGACCTGGTTGGTGATGCTGATACTGTCTGGTTATCTTGTCGGTTACTTTATCGGTTTTAACGCCGCAGCTTAATCAGTTCTATTTATTAATAAATCAATAAACTAATAAACCACCTTGTCCTATTTGGCGGGGTGGTTTATTTTTGCTCGAGATATTTATCCTGAATGACCATGGGGCTTAAAGGCTTATCAAAATAATAGCCTTGGAATTGTGGGCATTTTTCTTCTCTCAAAAACTCTAACTGTTCAATGGTTTCAACACCTTCGGCGGTCACCTCTAAACCCAGATCCTGGCTCATACGTATAATGGTTTTAACGATGGTTTCGCTGTCTGGATCGCCAGGGATATCGCTGACAAAAGTCCGATCAATTTTGAGCTTGTCTAAAGGCAGTTTCTTCAGATGGTTGAGCGATGAGTAGCCGGTACCAAAATCATCAATGGATATGCGAACGCCAAGTTTCTTAAGTGACTTTAATAATTCAATGGAGCGCTTTTCTTCATAGATGATCAGAGTTTCAGTGACTTCCAGTTCTAACAGATTTGCGGGAATCTGTTCTTTGGCAACTAATTCGGAAATCGTTTCAACCAGATCACCATTACTGAGCTGAAGAGCCGATAAATTGACTGAAACAATGGGGGAGCTGCCATATTCTTTAAGCCAGAGCTTGATTTGTTCACAGGCTTTTTTCAGCACCCAGTTACCAATATTAATGATAGTTCCATTATCTTCCGCAATAGGGATAAACTCTAATGGTGAGATGATGCCCTGTTCTGGATGGTTCCAGCGTATAAGCGCTTCAACGCCTACCAGTTTACCGTCGGATGCAGCGACTTGTGGCTGGTATAAGAGGTAGAACTCGCTGTTGAATATCGCTTTATGCAGATCATTTTCAAGAGACTGACGACGCATGATAATGGCTTCCATGTCCGACTTGAAAATCGCGAAACCATTACGCCCTTTAGCTTTGGCATGATACATGGCAGTATCTGCACGTTGCATGATCAGTTCGTGACTATCAGCGTCTCGTGGATAGACGACAATTCCGATGCTGGCGGTGACATGGAGTGATTGGCCGTTGATGCGAAATCCTTCGCTCAGCACTTTCAGCAGCTTTTTGGCAACGGTCACAGCATCTTCTTCGGCATCTTCTGCATTATCACTTAACTCACTAAGCTGGATGATGAACTCATCGCCACCGAGCCGAGCAACCGTGTCGCCGGAGCGAACATTGTCTTCAAGACGCTTGGCAACCTCGACCAATAATTTATCGCCGGTCATGTGGCCGAGAGAGTCATTGATGTTTTTAAAGAAATCCAGATCAATGAAGAGTACAGCTCCATTATGATGGTGACGCAGTGACAAGGCTAACGATTGACTGATACGGTCGTTTAACAACAGTCGGTTGGGTAGTCCAGTTAAGGAGTCATGCTGTGCCATATGCTGAATTTGCTGCTCAAATTCCTTTGATGCAGTGATATCGACGCCTACGGTAACCACTGCCGGCACACGACTATAGCGTCCAACGAAAGGCACTTTAGCAATGTTGAAATAGGTTATTTTTTGGTTGCTGTCTTTGATTTTGAGCTGTTTATCGACCGCTATGGCATCTTTTCTTAACAGATACTCTTCTTCTTCAAATAACTTGCTTGCTTCTGGTATGCGACTTTTCAGTTGCTCGATGTTGATATCATCAAAGTCTTTTAAGGGTAAACCGAAAAAGTCGGCTGCATAACGATTAGCAAGAATGACCTCACCATTGACATTGGTGGCATAAATCATGTGCGGAATCAGATTAATGATTTGTTTTATCTGGTCAGTCTTATCAGCAAGATCAGCAGTCTTCTTTCGGATTTGCTTGCGTAAAATCAGCACAACCAGAGTTGTAATGATGAGAAGTCCTAAAAGGCCTGCAAGAGTGTATAAAAGCCAACGCGGTAAAAAGGTGTTTGAACCATCTTTACCCAACCAACGTTCATTAATTTCATAGTAGGGGGAGGAGGGATCATCTTTCCATCCTTCCAAATAGTTATCAATGGTTTGTAACACGTCTCCATTTTTCCCTTTGGGGCTGGCAAACAGTACTTTGGAAGGGTTGAAGACAATTGGGGTGCGTTCGATGTTGAATCGCTTTTCAAAGCTGTAGCCAACCAGGTTACCGCTGACCGCTCCATCCACCAGGCGTTTATCGAGTAACGCAAAGGCAGATTTGTAGTCCTGAACCTCTTTTAAATGACAGATGATATCGAATTGGGCACATAGATTGGCGAATTGGATGGCGTAGATTTCGTCTTTGACCACGGCAATGGTCTTGCCTTCAAAGTCGAAAATATTTTCCAGTAATTGCTCATCTGGGTGGATATAAACCTGACCCCAGCCTGTGATATAGCTGATAGAGTTATAGTCCAGAAACTCTGCGCGTTCCCTTGAGTAGGCTACGAAAGGAATCAGATCCAGTTCGGCACGTTTTGCAGTATTGATGATCTCTGGCCATTTCAGATAGAGCCACTGGATTCGCCAGTTTTCACGCTCTGCAATTTCTTCTAAGAAATCAACCAGAAAGCCGGAGTGATTCCCACTATCACTTGGGATCAAAGCTGGTGGGGCATCCAGAATTGCAACCCTTAGCGTTTTAGTTGGCTGGGCTTCAGCAGCATTTGCCGTACTTGCAAAGGGAGCCAGAAGTATGACAATGCCAAGTGTGTATAAACGTAAGGTTTTCAACAGCAAAATTTGCCCTCCAGGTGAACGTTCCCACCTTAGCTTCAAATCTAATATTGTGCAATATAATTGTTCAAAATATTTAAGTAACTTCTTGAAAGTATTCGTTTTTATTGGTTAATCATTGAGCATAAAAAAGCCGGCTACAAGAGCCGGCTTGGGTGTTGCAGACTAGCCGTTATCAATCAACGATTTTCATTTCCTTGATTAAGTTATGGGCGTTATCAACGTGCTCCATGACCCATAGCATGTAAGCACTGCTAACGTGGATTGAGCGATTCAAGTCATCGTTATAATCCCAGTCAGCAATAATCGACTCGTACACACCATCGAAAATCAGGCCAACAAATTCTGCATCTGCATTCAAGGTTGGAGAACCTGAGTTACCACCAGTTACGTCAAGCGTGGTCAGGAAGTTAACCTGAACGCTGTTCAAGTCTTTATCCAGATAATCACCGAACTCTTTAGCCTTGATTAAATCCAGCTGCTTTTGTGGTGAATTAAAAGGTTCTTCACCCGTATGCTTGGCAGCAATACCCTCAAGAGTAGTGAAAGGAGTGGCATAGAGTCCATCTTTTGGTGAGTAGCCTTTAACGTTACCGTAAGTCACACGGAGCGTGCTGTTGGCATCTGCGTAAACAGGTTTGTCTTGAGACTTATAGTAGTCAATAAGTGCTGACATGTACTGAGGACGTAGCTCCTGGAACTTGCCGCCGCGCTCTTTGCTTTCAAGCTCACGCTCAAACTTTTCGTCGAAGGTAGCAACTGCTAGCTGAATATATGGGTCATCAGATTGTCTAAAGTCTTCTACTGATTTTTCCATCCATTCAAGACGGGTTTCAAGTTCGTTAAGTTTGGTCTTTGCATACATTGCATCAACTTTCTTGCCGAAGGCTTCTGCATCAAATGTTTCACCAATGCCCATAAACTCATCATAAGATTTTAAACGCTGATCAGCAGAAAGCTCGGCATACATAGGAGCGAAGTGTTTCAATAAGGCTTTTTCAACTTCTGCGTCCCAACGGCGTTCCATGCTTTTCAGACCTTCTTTGAAACGAACCATATCACGCTCCTGGTAGCCGGGCTCACGTTCTGCATCAGGCTTCTGCTTTTCAATGGCCAGGCGATATAAGCGTGCGGCTGTACCGGTCAAAGTATCTCGGTTGATGGCCCATGAACGTAATGTACGCTCCTGTTCAGCAATATTTTCCTGAATTAAGGCATTTAATGCATCAATAGCATCACCGTGTTTTTCCTGCATTTTTGGGTTTGCCTTGAGCCATGCTTTAAGGTTCTTTTCCAGAGCGACCTTACGCGCATGAAGATCACCTTTGGCATAGCTTTCAATCATACTGCCCCAGTTTTTTTCGGCATTGTTAAGGCCGGCCAAAGTACTTGCGTACTTCACGCGTGCATCAGTGCTTTCCGGTGCTGTTTCCTCAATTAAGCTGATGTATTCCTGAAGAGTTGAGCGGAATGTTGGGTACCACCACTCAAACTGGTTTTTCACTTCAGCGCTTGTGCGATAGCGGTTGGTGCTGCCCGGGTAACCAGCAACCATAACGAAGTCGCCTTTATCAACACCGTCTTTATTTACTTTCAGGTAGTGCTCTGGCTCATAGGGTACATTGTCTTCTGAGTATTCAGCTGGGTTACCATCTTTATCAACGTAGGCACGGTAGAAGGCAAAGTCACCGGTATGACGGGGCCACATCCAGTTGTCCACATCACCGCCGTATTTACCAATGTGAGAAGAGGGTGCATAAACCAGGCGAACGTCTTTAATTTCCAATTGCTTGATCAGGTAATACTCTAAACCCCCATGGAAAGAGACTACATTACAGCGATGACCGGCATCTTGTTCACACTCTGCAACCAGTGCTTTTTCCGTGTTTTCGATAGCTTTATAGCGCTCCAGCCCCGAAAGCTCAGCGCTTGCAGCGTTCACATTAGAAGTCACGTCACTCACATTAACGGTAACGTAAACACGTGAGCCTGGTGCTGCTGGAAGTTCCTGGCTCAAATCTTCTGCTAAGAAGCCTTTGTCTAACAGGTTATTTTCTGCAGTAGAGTTGAACTGGATACTGCCGTAAGCACAGTGATGGTTGGTTGCTACTAAACCCTTTGGAGAAAGGAAAGAGGCTGTACAGCCGCCTAGGCTGATCACCGCACCCATCGGGAATTCAGTCAGTTCGGTTAATTTATTGGGGTTAATCTTAATACCAGCGTCTTTCAGCTGTTTCTTGATGGTTGGTAACTGGTGAGGCTGCCACATGCCTTCGTCCGCCATCAAAGGCGAAACGGCGAGTGATAAAGCCGCAGTGATTAATATTTTTTTCATTGGACTCTCTACTTTGTTGTTAAAAGAATAACCGATTAATCCTAAAGCATTAGCGAAAGATTTCTAATGCCAAATTTCGGAAAAGTGTTAATAAATATTACAAAAAAGCCGGCAACTAAGCCGGCTTTGAAGAGTTGTTAAACCATAGGATAAAAAACGGTACTATGAGTTTAACTTCATTTCTGGAACATGGTCTGGAACAACCAGGTCCGCTTCCGTTTTTTCTTTAATTTCTTCAACAGATACGCCTGGCGCGCGCTCAAGAAGGTGGAAGGCACCATCTTTAATTTCCATTAATGCTAGCTCGGTGATGACACGCTTAATACATTTTGCGCCTGTTAGTGGGAGCGTACATTTTTTCAGGATTTTAGAGACGCCGTGCTTGTTAGCATGGGTCATGGTAACGATGAT
Source organism: Kangiella sp. (assembly GCF_014762745.1). Lineage (GTDB taxonomy): Bacteria > Pseudomonadota > Gammaproteobacteria > Enterobacterales > Kangiellaceae > Kangiella. The sequence continues at coordinate 24,922 of NZ_JABURJ010000091.1, read as the reverse complement.
GTTTTCAGCACCAGCTACCAAGTCCATAGCGCCGCCCATACCTTTAACCAGCTTGCCGGGAATCATCCAGGAAGCGATGTTGCCTTCCTGATCGACTTCGAATGCACCAAGAACCGTAAGGTCAACATGACCACCACGGATCATGGCAAAGCTTTCTGCTGATGAGAAAAAGGCTGCGCCAGTAACAGCGGTTACCGTTTGTTTACCTGCATTGATCAAATCTGGATCGATCGTTTCTTCGGTTGGAAACTGGCCCATGCCTAACAAACCATTCTCAGACTGAAGCATTACTTTAACGCCTTCAGGAATATAGTTTGCGACCAGGGTAGGGATACCAATACCCAGATTGACGTAGAAACCGTCTTCTAGTTCTTGCGCCACTCGCATGGCGATTTGTTCACGTGTTAATGCCATGATGCGCTCCTTATGCTTCTTTTGTAGAAGGTCTAACTGTGCGTTGTTCAATACGTTTCTCAAAGTGCTCGCCTTTGATCACGCGTTGTACATAAATGCCGGGAGTATGAATAAAGTTAGGATCCAATTCGCCAGGCTCAACAATTTCTTCAACTTCAGCAACGGTGATTTTGCCAGCTGTTGCCATCATTGGGTTAAAGTTCATCGCTGTTTTGTTGAAAATCAAATTGCCCATGGTGTCCGCTTTCCAGGCCTTGATTAAAGCAAAGTCAGCAGTTAATGATGGTTCAAGCACATAGTCGCGACCATCAATATTGCGAGTCTCTTTACCTTCGGCAACTTGAGTACCGAAACCGGTTGCGGTGAAGAAAGCTGGGATGCCTGCACCACCGGCACGAATCTTTTCGGCCAATGTGCCCTGTGGTGTCAAAATCACTTCCATCTCACCGGAAAGAAGCAACTTTTCAAATAGCTCATTCTCGCCAACGTAGGAGCCGATCATGGTGCTGATTTGGCGTTTTTCTAACCATTTACCCAAACCAAAACCATCAACGCCTGCGTTGTTTGAAATAGCGGTTAAGCCTTTGCAGCCCATTTTGTAGACCTGCTCAATCAAGCCTTCAGGGATACCGCATAGGCCAAAACCGCCGACCATCACGGTCATGTTATCGGTAAAGCCTTCTAAAGCTTCTTCGTAACTGTGTACGACTTTATCAAAACCTGACATGTTTAATCCTCGTCAAATCGAATGAATTGATTATTATCTTTTAGCAAGCAACGCATTAGCTGCTCGGGAAACAGGGCGACGACCCAGTTGCTCAGAGATATAAGCGCCTGCGTCAACCAGTTTAGTTAAATCGATACCGCTTTCAATGCCTAAGCCGTTAAGCATATAAACCACATCTTCAGTAGCAACATTACCCGTTGCACCAGGTGCGTAAGGGCAGCCGCCTAAGCCCGCAACTGAACTGTCGATGGTTGCCACGCCTAGCTCAAGACAGGCATAAATATTAGCCAGCGCCTGACCATAAGTATCATGGAAGTGACAGGCCAGTTTATTGGTTGGCACATGCTCGGCTACTGCGGCTATCATAGCGCGCGCCTTGTTCGGCGTGCCAACACCAATAGTATCGCCAAGAGAAATTTCGTAGCAGCCGAGGTCATATAAAGCTTTGGCTACTTCGGCGACTTTTTCCGGTGCGATATCACCTTCGAAAGGGCAGCCTAACACACAGGAAACATAGCCGCGAACTTTAATGCCATGCTCCTTGGCAGCTTCGACAACTGGCTTGAAACGCTCTATCGACTCAGCAATTGAACAGTTGATATTTTTCTGCGAAAAGCTTTCTGATGCTGCAGCGAAAACGGCAACTTCTTTGGCGCCACCAGCTAATGCACCTTCAAAACCTTTCAGGTTTGGCGTTAGTACCGGAAACCAGACGCTGCCGTCTTGTGCTTCAGGGAAGCTTTTCAGGCCTGCCATTATTTCATGGTGATCAGCCATTTGCGGTACCCATTTTGGAGACACAAATGCAGTTGCTTCAATGTGCGTTTCACCGGCATCAATCAAACGACGAATCAGCTCAAGTTTTACTTCAGTTGAGACCGGCTGCTTTTCATTTTGCAATCCATCACGTGGTCCCATCTCAACGATTTTAACGTGAGTGGGCAGGGCAGGATTGTCTGATACCATGACCATTATTCAGCAACCTCCAACGATAGCAGTTCTGCGCCATCATCTACCAGGTCGCCAGCGGCATAATGGATTTCACTGACCACACCTGCAGTAGGCGCGTTGATGGTGTGCTCCATTTTCATCGCTTCTAAAATTACCAAAGGCTGACCTGACTCAACGTGATCACCTTCACTAACCAAAACTTCAATCACAGTACCCGGCATCGGCGCGGTTAAGCTGCCACCAGCATCTTCCGAATCGCCAGCCAAGCCACGCTCGACTTTTTCGAGCACTTTATAATGACCATGAATGAAAATATGCAGATTAGCACCATCATCAACCACGGTTGCGTTAAACCGCTTACCATTAGCATCAAGACGAAGGATATGCCCATTGAGGGTTGCACTGTGTACGGGTAATTCGCCGCTTGGTAAATCTAGCAAGTAGCCTTCACTCCGGAAGTGGACTATTACTTCCACGTCATTTGCAATTCCGTCAACTTTATCCAGATATTCAAAAGTATGATGGTTGTCGGTGTTTAAACGCCAGCCATTGACCGAATGCCATGGTGAGTAGGGGTCTTCACTCTGGGCAGCATTTTCAGCAGCTGTTTGCTCACGCTTTAGTAGCTGATAAACCGCTGCTGCAACCAAGGTATCATCATCGGCTGCTTCTTCGTCTAAGATCAAGTCGTCTTTGTAACGCTCAATGAAATTAGTATCTAAATCCAGATCTTCGAAACCCTGACAATGAGCCAGTGCAGAAAGGAATGGCACGTTGGTAGTTAAACCGACGACCTGATACTGAGCTAAAGCGCCGCGCAAGCGTGCAAGCGCAGCGTTACGGTCCTGATCCCAAACGATTAGTTTGGCAATCATTGGATCATAGTGAACCGAAACCGAATCGCCCTGTGTGACACCAGTATCGATACGAACATGCTCAGATTCTTCCGGTGTGTTGAGGTGTAACAAGGTACCTGTTGCTGGCAGGAAGTCCTGATTGGGATCTTCTGCATAAATACGCACTTCAAATGCATGACCATTGATGTTTAAGTCATCTTGTTGCATCGGCAGTTGCTGACCAGCAGCAACTTTCAATTGCCACTCAACCAGATCCTGCCCCGTGATTTTTTCTGTAACCGGATGCTCAACCTGCAAACGAGTGTTCATTTCCATGAAATAGAAAGACTCGTCTTCATCGTACAAGAACTCAACCGTTCCAGCGCCCACATAACCAATCGCCTGTGCTGCGCGAATGGCTACCTGGCCCATTTTCGAGCGAGTGTCTTCGCTTAAGCCTGGAGCAGGAGCTTCCTCAATAACTTTCTGGTGGCGACGTTGCACTGAGCAATCGCGCTCAAACAGATGTACCGCATTGCCATGCTTATCAGCAAACACCTGAATTTCAACGTGGCGAGGTTTGGTGATGTATTTTTCAACTAGCACCTTGTCGTCGCTAAAGGAAGCTGCTGACTCGCGTTTACAGGAAGCCAGGCTTGAAGCAAAGTCTTCTTCTTTCCAGACAATGCGCATACCCTTACCACCACCGCCTGCGGTTGCTTTGATGATAACGGGGTAACCAATCTCATCAGCTTGCGATTTCAGGAAGTCTCCGTCCTGATTTTCACCATGATAGCCTTTTACCAAGGGTACTTTGGCTTCTTCCATGATTTCTTTCGCCGCAGACTTTGAGCCCATGGCGATAATCGCGCCTTCCGGCGGGCCAATAAATTCAATGTCATTTTCCGCAAGTGCTTTGGCAAAATCTGCATTTTCTGATAAGAAGCCATAACCTGGGTGCACCGCCTGAGCGCCAGTTTTCTTGCAAGCCTCAATAATCAGCTCACCTTTAAGATAAGATTCACGTGCGGGAGCAGGGCCTAAATATACTGCTTCGTCGGCCATTGCTACATGCATTGCGTCTTTATCGGCTTCTGAATAAACGGCAACGGTTTTGATGCCTAGTTTCTTTGCCGTTTTAATCACGCGGCAAGCAATTTCACCACGGTTAGCAATCAATATTTTTGTAAACATGTTCGCTGTTTCCTTAACCAATTATTGTGAGCTGCTTTCAGATTGACCAACCGACCAATCAGCAGTACGTTTTTCGAGGAAAGCGTTCAAACCTTCTTTACCTTGTTCGCTGGCACGAATATCCGCAATGCGACGTGCCGTTTCATCCATCAAGGATTGATCAATGGTTTGATTAGCTACAGCTCTAATTAAATTCTTCGCTGCTTTTACAGCTTGCGGCCCATTGCTCAATAAAGTGGTGATCACCTCATTAGTTTTCTCAACCAATGACTCTTCAGCAACCACTTCATGGACCAGGCCAAACTCAGCGGCTTTATCAGCTTTGAAACGCTCAGCCGTAGTAAAGTAGCGCTGCGCCTGACGCTCGCCCATGGCTTTAACGACATAGGGGCTGATCACAGCAGGAATAAGACCTAGTTTTACTTCCGATAAACAGAAGCTGGCGCGCTCAGATGCAATGACAATATCGCAACAGGCAACTAAACCAACGCCGCCACCAAAGGCTGCGCCTTGAACCTGACAGACGGTGGTTTTACTCATGCTGTAGATGGTGTTCATCAAAGTGGCCAAAGCTTGCGAGTCCTGGTAATTTTCTTCCCAGGAATAATCGGCCATGCGACGCATCCAGTTCAGGTCTGCGCCGGCTGAAAAGCTTTTGCCTTCCGCGCGTAACACAACCACTTCCACTTCAGCGTTGTTTTCCATCGCAGTAAAAGCTTCTGTCAGCTCGCCAATTAATTTGTCATCAAAGGCATTGTGAATCTCAGGGCGGGTGAGGGTGATATAACCAACGCCGCGTCCAGTTTTTCCAAGTTCATTGGTATCGATTGAAATGTTTAATGCTTCACTCATACTCATAAGATTCTCTCCGCCTTACATTCTGAAGACGCCGAACTTGGTTTCTTCGGCTTCTTTGTTCATGGCAGCGGACAATCCCAGACCAAGCACCATACGTGTATCAGCTGGATCGATAATGCCGTCGTCCCATAAGCGAGCACTTGAATAGTAAGGGTGACCTTGCTTTTCATATTGCTCTTCAATCGGACGCTTAAACTCTTTTTCTTCCTCTTCGGACCACATCGGCTGACCGGCGCGCTCAAAATTGTCACGCTTAATTTGCGCCAACACGTTGGCTGCCTGTTCGCCACCCATCACAGAGATACGAGCATTTGGCCACATCCACAGGAAGCGTGGGCTGTAAGCGCGACCACACATACCGTAGTTACCGGCACCAAAACTACCGCCGACAATGACAGTGAACTTTGGCACTTTGGCACAGGCAACAGCCGTGACCATTTTGGCACCGTGCTTGGCAATACCTTCGTTTTCATATTTGCGGCCAACCATGAAACCAGTAATGTTTTGCAGGAAGACCAAAGGAATGCCACGCTGAGAACACAGCTCAATAAAGTGGGCGCCTTTTAGTGCTGACTCAGAGAACAGAATACCGTTATTGGCAACGATGCCGACCGGATAACCATGAATGCGGGCAAAACCACAGATCAGTGTATTGCCATATAAAGGTTTAAATTCGTCAAGCTCTGAACCATCAACGATACGCGCAATTATTTCGCGAATATCGAAAGGCTTACGTGGGTCTTTGTTAATCACGCCATACAGTTCTTCTGCAGGGTAGAGTGGTTCAACCGGTTTCTTTAAAGTAACAGATGGTGTTTTTTTGCGATTCAAGTTAGACACCACCTGACGCGCTAATTTTAACGCGTGTTCATCATTTAATGCATAGTGGTCGGTAACACCAGAGGTCTTACAGTGGACATCTGCACCACCCAAATCTTCGCTGGAAACCACTTCACCGGTTGCTGCTTTAACTAGCGGTGGGCCACCGAGGAAAATGGTGCCTTGCTCTTTAACGATGATTGATTCGTCAGCCATTGCTGGAACATAAGCTCCGCCAGCGGTACAGGAACCCATCACTACCGCAATTTGCGGAATACCTTTGGCGGACATGTTGGCCTGGTTGTAGAAAATGCGACCGAAGTGGTCTTTGTCCGGGAACACTTCGTCTTGTTGCGGCAAGTTTGCACCGCCAGAATCGACCAGGTAAATACACGGCAGATTATTCTGCTCAGCAATTTCTTGTGCGCGTAAATGCTTTTTAACGGTTTCAGGGAAGTAGGTGCCACCTTTAACCGTGGCATCGTTGGCTACAATCATGCACTCGATACCTGAAACACGGCCAATACCGGCAATCAAGCCTGCTGCAGGAACTTTGTTATCGTACAAATCCCAGGCTGCCATTTGTGAAATTTCAAGGAAAGGTGAGCCAACGTCAAGAAGCTTGCGTACACGTTCTCTAGGCAGCAATTTGCCGCGTGATAAGTGCTTCTCCTGATACTTGGGACCACCACCCTGGGTGATGTATTCCATCTTGTCACGCAGGTCATCTACCAAAGCAGTCATGGCTTCGGCATTCTCGGTAAAACTTGCGCTACGAGGATTGAGTGACGATTTAATTACAGGCATATGTCTGTCCTAATGTTATTCTGATGCGATTGCACGGCCAATTACCATGCGCTGAACTTCGCTTGTACCTTCGTAAATCTGTGCGATGCGAACGTCGCGATAAATACGCTCCACTGGGTAGTCACGCAAATAGCCGTAGCCGCCTAATACTTGAATCGCATCTGAGCACACTTTCTCGGCTATTTCTGATGCGAACAGTTTGGCCATTGAGGCTTCTTTTAAGCAGGGCAGGTTATTGTCGCGTAACTGGGCAGCGTGTAACACCATCTGGCGTGCAGCTTCAACCTGAGTAGCCATGTCGGCCAATTTGAATTGCACCGCCTGGTGTTGATTAATCGGCTTACCAAATGAGGTGCGCTCTTTGGAATACTCAAGAGCATACTCATAAGCTGCTCGAGCCATGCCAACAGCTTGTGCGGCAATACCGATACGACCACCTTCTAAACCGGAAAGGGCGATCTTGTAGCCTTCGCCTTCCTGGCCCAATAGGTTCTCAGCTGGAACTCGGCAATCTTCAAAAACGATTGAGGCCGTGTCCGAAGCGTTCTGGCCCATCTTGTCTTCGATGTTGGCAACAATATATCCTGGCGTATCTGTTGGCACGATAAAGGCACTGATGCCTTTTTTACCGGCACTTGGGTCAGTTACTGCAAAAACAATGGCAACATCGCCATTCTTGCCTGATGTAATGAACTGCTTAGAACCATTGATGACGTATGAGTCACCATCTTTGACGGCCTTAGTCTTCAGGTCGGATGCATCACTGCCAGCATGCGGTTCTGTTAAACAAAATGCACCGAGTTTTTCGCCAGACGCCAAGGGCTTCAAAAATTTCTCTTTTTGCTCATCAGTACCGAAATTCAAAATCGGCATGCAGCCAACAGAATTAGTCACCGAAATAATAGTTGAGCAAGCACCATCGCCTGCAGCGATTTCTTCTAATACCAATGCTGCGGCCACATAACCAATCTCGCAGCCACCCCATTGCTCCGGCACTAACATGCCATAAAAACCAAGTTCAGCCAGGCCTTGTAGCGCCTCGGCTGGGAAGGTTTTATTCTTGTCCCATTCTTCGGCGAAAGGGGCAATGCGCTCCTGCACATAGCCCCTGGCCATATCCTGAATCATGCGTTGTTCTTCAGTCAGAATCATAAAATTGTTCTTCCAAACGTTGGTAAATCTATACTTTAGTTTTTGGGAATAGAAATTATAGTAACTCTACCGCTAAGGCAGTTGCCTCACCACCACCAATACACAAAGATGCAACGCCTTTCGACTTGCCGTACTTGCGTAAAGCTTCAATTAAGGTCACAACAATACGCGTACCAGAACAACCGATAGGGTGGCCCAGCGCACAGGCACCGCCGTGAACATTCACTTTAGCGTGGTCAAGTTCCAAATCTTTCATAGCAGCCATGGTCACTACGGCAAAAGCTTCGTTAATTTCAAACAAATCAACGTCATCTTTTGTCCAGCCGGCTTTGTCTAATACTTTCTCGATTGCGCCCACAGGAGCAATTGTGAATTCTGCAGGAATGCGAGCATTAGTTGATTGCGCAACAATTTTGGCAAGAGGTTTCAAACCGCGCTTTTCAGCTTCAGACTGACGCATCAAGACAACTGCCGCTGCACCGTCAGAAATAGAACTGGCGTTAGCCGCGGTTACGGTACCGTCTTTTTTGAAAGCAGGGCGTAGTGAAGGGATTTTATCAGGACGTGCTTTCAATGGCTGTTCGTCGGTATCGACTTCAACGTCACCTTTGCGAGATTTTACAGTGACTGGAGTGATTTCGTTTTTGAACGAACCCTCTTCAATTGCCTTGTTGGCGCGAGCCAGAGATTCGATGGCATAAGCGTCCTGGTCTTCGCGAGTAAAACCATATTTTTCAACTGTCTGCTCAGCGTAAACACCCATCGCCTGACCTTCGTAGGCATCTTCAAGACCGTCAAAAGCCATGTGATCTAGCGTTTTGCCATGACCAAAGCGCTGACCAAAACGGCCAGTAGGAAGAAGGTAAGGGGCAAGACTCATGCTTTCCATACCACCAGCAACCATTACGTCATTTGTGCCAGCTTTTAATAAGTCATGAGCAAGCATGATAGTTTTCATACCAGAGCCACAGACTTTGTTTACAGTCGTAGCGCCAGTTGATTGTGGAAGGCCAGCACCCAGAGAAGCCTGACGGGCTGGAGCCTGACCAACGCCAGCAGGAAGTACGCAGCCCATGATGACTTCTTGAACATCATCGGCTTTAATGCCTGCACGCTCAACGGCAGCTTTGATTGCTGTAGCGCCAAGTTCAGTTGATTTTACAGTTGATAGTGAACCACCGAAGCCGCCCATTGGGGTTCTGGCTGCGCTGACGATTACGATAGGATCTGACATAAATATTTCCTCTTCCGAAGTGGCTGTGCTTGCTAATACTGCGTTAAAAAGTTTATCAAATGTGCTCATGGACCTTATGTCCACTGCGCATTTTCAAAACTTTTTGCCTTGTCTTAGCAGCGCTCGCTCACTTCTTTTACAAAGTGAATTTTAACTGTTTAAAGAAGTCATCATTTGCCGCGTTCTAGCATCGCTCGCTAACTTCTCTTATTCAAATTTAAAGTGGCCAAATTCGGTGTTGGCAAATATAACAATTATTAAGCTGTTTCGTTAAACAACTCACGACCAATCAACATACGACGAATCTCTGAAGTACCCGCGCCGATTTCATACAATTTGGCGTCACGTAGCAAACGGCCTGTAGGGTATTCATTGATGTAGCCATTACCGCCAAGTACCTGAATCGCATCTAAGGCTAATTTAGTAGCATTTTCTGCTGCGAATAGAATCGCTGCAGCGGCGTCTTTACGGGTTGTTTCACCACGATCACAGGCTTTAGCTACCGCATAGACATAGGCGCGGCTGGCGTTCATGGTGGTGTACATATCAGCAACTTTGCCCTGAATCAGCTGGAAAGTACCGATTGGTTTACCGAATTGTTTACGCTCATGGACGTAAGGAACGACAACGTCCATACATGCACGCATGATACCTAATGGGCCTGCCGATAGAACTGCGCGCTCATAATCCAGACCGCTCATAAGGATTTTAACACCTTCATTGACTGGGCCCATGACGTTTTCGGCAGGGACTTCACAGTCTTCGAAAACTAATTCACAGGTATTGGAACCGCGCATACCCAATTTGTCGAGTTTTTGCGCTGTTGAGAAACCTTTAAAGCCTTTCTCGATAATAAATGCGGTAATGCCTTTTGAGCCTGCATCTGGCTCAGTTTTGGCGTAAACCACCAATACATCGGCTTCTGGGCCATTGGTGATCCACATTTTATTGCCGTTAAGGATGTACTTATCGCCTTTAAGCTCTGCACGTAGTTTCATACCAACCACGTCAGAACCAGCACCAGGCTCAGACATTGCAAGTGCGCCCACATGTTCGCCTGAACATAGTTTTGGCAAGTATTTCTTTTTCTGTTCTTCAGAGCCGTTACGACGGATCTGGTTGACACATAAATTAGAGTGGGCACCGTAGCTTAGGCCAATTGAGGCACTGGCGCGGCTGATTTCTTCCATCGCAACAACGTGCTCAAGATAGCCCATGCCAGAACCACCGTATTCTTCTTCGACAGTAATACCCAAAAGGCCCAGCTCACCAAACTTCTGCCACAAATGATGTGGGAACAGGTTGTCGTGGTCGGTCTTTTCGGCAATTGGAGCAATTTCTTTTTCAGCAAACCCACGAACCATTTCGCGGATCATGTCGGCAGTTTCGCCCAAGTCAAAGTTCAACGATGGATACATGTTCGTTCCTCTATCTTAATATCAACAAATCAATAGTAATCAGCTCAGTCCAGCTTTTGTTCGAGCATATCCAGCTCTTTCAGCATATGTTCGATGTCTTTACGCTGTTGGAGCAGGGCATCCCGACGTTTCTGGATGAGTTCAACGAGTAGTTTTGCCTGCTTTTGCTTACCTTCAGGCAAATCATATAAATCAATAATTTCGCGGATTTCGGCCAGTGAAAAGCCGAGGCGTTTACCGCGAAGAATCAGTTGCAGGCGGACTCTGTCTCTGGCGCTGTAGATGCGGTGAACACCGCGGCGCTCAGGGCAAATCAGTTTTTCATCTTCATAATGACGAATGGAGCGTGAAGTAATACCGAACTCTTTGGCGAGATCGCTAATACTGTATTCTCTTTCGCTGATGGTTTTTGCTGTCTGGCCTGACATAAGCCTGCTTATTCGGTCAAATAAGATAAAATGATACCTTACCTTTACGCAAACGTAAACTTGCTGGAGTCTCGTCTTTCTCAGATCAGACCAGTCATAATCGAATTTAAGCGAGTAAATATAACTAACTTATTGATATTGGATGTACATGATTAAAAAACAATCAATTGTGTTTATATCTTCAATAAAAAATAACTTTTCACACTAACTGATTGATATGAAGAAAATATGATCAAACTGTGAAACTTATCAATTGCCAAGCCCTCTAACTTAGGTGTAAGTTAAACCCATAGAGTAAATTTTAGACAGTGACTAAGCGTTTAATGATAGAAGTTAAGAGAATTTTAGGATAAAGCCGATCGCTCGCAAGAGCCGTCGGCTTTTTTTATGTGTTCAATACATCAAGTCAACAACCGTAAACATGAAAGGGGACGACATCTATGAAACGTCAAAAAAGAGATAAACTTCAAAGAGCCCATACCAAAGGTTTTAATGCCGCACTTCAAGGTCAGTCCAAAGAAAACTGTCCATTTGAAGAACTGAATGCGCGAGAGGAATGGCTAGGCGGCTGGCGAGAGGGCCGAGAGGCGTTTACCACCAACGGAATGAAAGCTTATATTTAAATTACTTTAGTTTGAAATAGTTTTAATAATCTTATCAATACATCATACATATAAACACAAGCCCGGCTCAGACCGGGCTTTTTAATGCCTTTGCTCGGTCGTTGAATCTAAATGGCTTTATTAATATACTTGCTCACGGATTATTACAGATACAAAAGGACTCACTATGAAAATAGCTAAAAAAATAGCTTCCCTGTTAATTTTATTCGCTGTATCAACTTCATCCCACGCAACCTTTGACAATGCAATAGAGCATTATGAAGATGGGGCTTACAAGCAAGCCTTTATGGAGTTTCAGTCATTGGCCGAAATAGGCCACAAAGGCGCTCAATTTAACCTGGGCGTAATGTACCTCGAAGGTACAGGAGTAGAAACTGATCCTGTCAAAGCCTATGCCTGGATTAAACTATCGGATAAACAGGCGCAAAAAGAACAGGCATTTCTTAACGAAATCCGCCAGCAGCTTAACGCTGAACAGAAAAATGAAGCGGAATTTTATTTCAATAGCCTTGATAAATCCTTTAGTGAAGAAGCCTTAAAATTGGCGTTGGAGCCAGTATATCAGCCAGTTGATCCATCTTTGGATACTGATAATGAGGCTAAGCCTCTTAAGACTATTGCTCCTGATTATCCTTATGAGGCAGCTATGAAAGGAGTAGAGGGCTGGGCGAAGTTTGCGTTTAAGCTTGATCGGGAAGGCACTCCGACTGACATTCAGGTAATGGATTCATATCCCGGAGATGTGTTTGTCAAAGATTCAATTGCAGCAATTTCGAAATGGCAGTTTGAAACTCCCAGTGACAAAAGCCAACTCAGTAAAGTATATAAATATCGTTTAAGCTTTGAGCTTGATAAAAACAATAGAAAAAACAGGTCGATTATTTCAGAAGTTAAAGAAAAAGCAGAGTCTGGCGATCCGGTTGCGCAATATTACTATGCAAAATATGCGCCTATGGTAGAGCGAGATCCAGACTTCAATCCAACAATGTGGTTATATAAGTCAGCTCAACAAGGAATCGCAGATGCGCAGTATGAGTTGGCAGAAAAGTTGTTAGAAGGTGAGGGCTGCGAAGAAGATAAGGAAAAAGCCATTTCCTGGTTGATTCAATCTGCATCAGGCAATCTTGGCCGTTCGCAATTCAAGCTGGCGAAGCTTTTCTTTAAAGTGGATGACAAAGAAAAAGCCTATTTCTGGCTGGATAAAGCCATTGAGTCAAATGATTCAGAAATAGCTCTTGAATTAGCAGAGTATTTGCATGAACTAAATGATCCAAAATATCCGCTTGATTTAATTATTAAGCAACTTAACGAAGCGGATCTTGATAAGTTCTCTTATCCAGTTAAGCATCATGAGTTTGCGGCAGAGCTTTACTTTTTAAATGGCCAATACGCTCTTGCTGTTGAGAGTCAGGAAAAAGCTCATAAAGTGATGAGAAAAATTAAAAGGGTGCCTGATTATATGCAGGAAAGGCTGGCGCAATACGAAGAAGCGCTGGAAAGTTCTAAAAGCTAAGCTCTTATCGTAGCCCCATCTATTTCCGTTGTAAGACAGTTAAAGTATAAGGCTCCTAGTGTTACAGGAGCCTTTTTTATACCTGTTTAACTTTAAGTGCCTTTGTTAGCTCAACCCTGTTTCCTTTCCCTTTTTCCTCGTCCTTTGGAATAATAAAGCATAAATTATTCATAATTCGCCACAATTCTAACCCTTTCTGGTTATAGTGGCGTTTATATAATAGTGAATATCAATCTTTACAGGGGAGTATTATGTCTTATCGTTTGCGCTCATGGGTCGCTGGGGTTAGTTTTTGTTTCGCTTTGTTGTTAACAGGATGTGGGGATGAGCCTGGTGACTCTAAGTCAACAAAGGACAGTTCACAACAACAAGCTCAGAATCAAACTCAGGAACATACTCAGACAGCTATTGATTCTGAACCCGATACACTGACACCTTTCAATGTATTAAGCGTCTATCAGGGAACCTATGATAATGCACCGGCTTTACAGGTAAATTTCAGTCGCCCAATCAAGCGTGGACAAGATTTAGAGCAGTTAGTCCAGGTTTCCCTTAATAATACTCCGCAACAAGGCGGCTGGATTATCAGTGATGATAACCGACGTATTTATTACCCTTATATTGAAGCCGAGCAGACTTATGAGGTTACTTTTTCCAGTGATCTTATGGCGGATAATAGTAGCTCTCTTAGTGGTGCCTTTAAAAAACAGATCAAAACCAGTTCGCTTGAGCGGCAGTTACGCTTTTTAAGTCAAGGCTCTACCATTTTGCGTGACAGTGGCATTTTGCCCATCGAAGCGGTCAACGTAAAAGAGGTTGATATCAAGTTCTGGCGAGTTGCCCCTCGTTATTATGAGAGTTTCTTTTCCGATGGTGACTATCGTCGTTATTACCAGCTACAGAATTTAAGGGAGATGGCCGAGCTGGTGCATACTGGTCGTTTTGAGTTGGAGGCTAAGGACAATCAGCGTCTGACTCACCATATCCAGCTGAAGAATATTAAAGCGCTCAAGGACAATGGCGTTTATGCAGTGACCATGCAGCCAGCGGATGATTATCCCTATCAGTATGAGTTCAGCTGGTTTGTGATGAGTGATATTGGTCTGCATACCCGTCAATACGCAGATAGCCTGGTGGTGTTTGCCCATCAGCTACCTTCAACAAACTCCTATCAAGGCGTCGAACTCGTTTTGCTTAATAACAAAGGCGTGCGTTTAGCGGAGCAGAAGACTAACGAAGAAGGTTTTGCTGAGTTTGATGCTGCCACCGTTGAAAATGCACGTTTTTTAGTGGCTACAAAAGGCCAGAATACCAACTTAATTCGCTTAAACAGTCCAAAACTGGATTTATCAGAGTTTAAGTTAAGCAACCGCCAGCAACATCCGATTGAGCTATTTCTATACGGCCCAAGAGATTTGTATCGTCCCGGTGAAACCGTGCGCATGCAGGGGATTTTGCGCGACTATCAGGCTAACTGGCTAGAGCCCACACCGATTTCTGTGCGAGTGTTACGACCTGACAATAAGGTCTATACCACGCTGCAATGGAAAGGTGATGAGGTCGGTTATTATCAAACCGATTTTACCCTTCCCAAAGACGCCATGCGCGGTACCTGGACCTTTGAAGCAGCGCTTGCCAATAAATCGACATTCAAATACAAGTTGGCTGTTGAAGACTTTTTACCTGAACGTCTGAAACTTGAGCTGTCTGCCGATAATGATGAATGGCTTGGTATTTCAGATGAACCGACAATCGATATCCAGTCGGACTATCTCTATGGTGCGCCAGCCAGCGGCAATCGGTTTGATGCGACGGTATCTGTTTCGAGTGCTACTAATCCCTTTGATGATTACGAGGGATTCTATTTTGGCTCGAACAAATACCGTGATTTTAACCAGTTTATGGATATCCCAGCCGGTACTTTGGATGAAGAAGGGCACGCGGCTCTAAAGTTAAACAATCAATGGGCCGGCAGCCAGTTCCCGATTCGGTTGCTGAGCAGCGTTAATGTTTATGAAAGTGGTGGTCGCCCGATTACTCGACGCCTTACTCAGTATGCTTTTCCGAATGCAGAGTTAGTGGGTGTCAGGCCATTATGGTCTGAAGAGCGTGAGTTTGCAGCACCAAACGAGAACAATCTTGTGGAGCTGGTTGCAGTCGATCCAGAAGGCAAACCATTAACCGTTGGGCAACAGTATGAAGTTACTCTGATCCGCGAGGACAGCCGACTTTATTGGCAGTATGGCAACAGTGGTTGGGAGTATCGTTCATCAGAAGCAAATGTGCCGGTTTATAGCAAAAGAATAAAGTTTGAATCAGAGCAACGACCACAGCTGTCGCTACCTCTGGAATATGGCAACTACCGACTGGAGATCCATAATCAAAGAAACCAGCTGATCACCAGCTATCACTTTTTTGCGGGTTGGTATTGGTCTGATAACAACCAGCAAAATGGCGAGCGACCTGATCAGGTTAAGTTGTCTATTGAGCAAGACTTTGTAGAGCTGGGTAAAGATCTTCAGGTTAATATTACTTCGCCTTATTCGGGGCAGGCGCTGGTCACTGTAGAAAGCGATCAGCTTCTGTGGAAGCGTGCGATAGAACTGGATTCCGCTGAATCAACTGTCACTATCCCGATGAACACTAGCTGGAATACCCATAACCTCTATGTGTCGGTGATGGTGCTTAAGCCTGGTGATATTAAACGAAAAAACCTGCCAAATCGCGCCTTTGGGGTGATGCATTTGCCTTTGAAACGTGACACAAAAAAACTTGATGTTGAATTGACTCATAGTGAAAAACTACGTCCGTTACAAGCCGTTGAAGTTGACCTTAAAGTCAACAACTCGAACTCAGACGAGACAGTATTTGCCACCTTGGCATTAGTCGATAGCGGCATACTCAGTATCAGCAATTTTGAGTCACCAAGCCCTATTGATTGGTTCTTTGGTCAGCGCGCTTATGAGGCGGCTCTAAAAGATAACTACGGCAGCTTCGTTGAATTAACCGAAGGCAGCATAGCCAGACAGCGTTTTGGTGGTGATGCAGACTTAAGTCGTGGTGGCGATGCGCCTGTTTCGGATGTGCAGATTGTCTCTATCGTTAAAGACAAGGTGCAGCTGGACGAGAATGGCCGAGCCAAGCTTAATGTTGAGTTGCCATACTTTAATGGCGAGTTGCGACTAATGGCCGTCGCTTTCAGCAAGAATCGTTATGGTTCCGCTGAGTCGAAAGCTAAAGTGGCAGCACCTTTAGTGGTTCAAGCTTCTATGCCACGCTTTTTGGCCAAAGGCGATCAGTCACAAGTGATGTTTGATATCAAAAACATGGAGGAGACTGAGCAAACCTTTAGCGTAACTCTGGAAGCTGATGAAACTTTAGGTAATGGCAGCGTTTCTGAAACTTTAACACTCGAGCCAAAAGGTAAGGTGGTGTTAGCTCTTGATGTGAAGGCCTCTCAGTTTACCGGCGCTGGCAAAGTATCGATTAGTGTAGAAAGTGATAATTCAGACTTAACTATGAATCGCAGCTGGTCGCTCGGTTTACGTCCTGCCTATGCCGCTTCAATCATCAGCAAGCAAGCCGCTGTTAATGCCGGTAGCCAGTTTGTTGTTAGCGATGATTTTGCCAGCCAATATGATGACTATGGTCTGAAGTCGGTATTAACGGTATCCAGTACTCCGCCTTTGGATGCCGGTTCCTATATTGATGGATTACTGCAATATCCTTATGGTTGCCTGGAGCAAACCACATCACGCGCCTGGCCTTGGCTGAATATTGAAAGAGACGACTTGAACACGCTTGAATCAGAACGTACTGCTCAGTTATTCGAGCAGAGACAACAGTTGATTGATTCTGCAATAAGTCGCACGCTATCGATGCAACGTTATGACGGCAGTTTTGGTCTGTGGTCTAACAATTCGCCGGAAGAACCCTGGATGACCGCCTATGTAACCGACTTCCTGATTGAAGCAAAGCAGTTGGGTTATCAGGTTCCTGAAGATAATTTGCAACGTGCAGTGCGACGGTTGCAGCGTTATGTGCGTTCGAGTGCGTTTAGAGCCAATAACTGGGATTACTACGATGATAGAGAACACTTTGAGTTAGCCTATCGTGCTTACTCGGCCTATGTGTTGACTAAAATTGGTAGTGTCAGTTTACAGGATGTACGTGCACTCTATGATAAAAATGCAACGGATGCGGAGCGTGCATTACCACTGGCACATTTAGCCTATGCTTTAGAAAAACTCGGCGATCAGCGTCGTGCCAAACTGGCGTGGGGACAAGCCTTTACCACCAAGTTTAAACATCAGCCTTACTGGTATTACGGCGATTATGGTTCATCGATTCGCGATCTGAGCCAGGTAGCAAGTTTGAGCTTTGGCAGCAAAGTGGTCGAAGATCTGGATCTCAATGGACTGGATTTAGTTTATGATTTAAAAGGCGAGCTGGAATCCCGTAGTTGGTTATCGACACAGGAAAAAGGAGCTTTGGCACGTTTAGCGAAGCAGTTGGATGGTATGAACTCGGAACAATCTGAACTGAGCTTGGAAATAGCGCAGGGTAGCGAGTTAGAGTCATTTAAACAAACTGTGGACTATATTACTGTGTCAAAAAATTCCGCAGTCAAACAGCCATTAGTTTTGAAAAATTTAGGTGAGAAAACAGTTTTTGTTGATTACAAAGCTCGAGGCTATCCGAAAACAGCACCAGAAGGTTTGTTTGAAGATGTTGCCATAAAGCGTCGCTACTTTAATCTTCAAGGTGAGCCTATATCTATCCAGAAGTTGACTGCTGGTGACAGGATCATTGTAGCACTATCCATTGACCTGGCGCGTGAACATAACCGGTTACGCAATGCCATGATTATTGACTTATTACCTGCCGGTTTTGAACTTGAGAATCAAAATCTTGAACATTCATTTAAGATTGATGAGCTTACCATTGATGGTAAAAGCATTCGTGAGCTGACTCAGAATACTCAGGTTGAGCATCAGGAGTTCTGGGATGATCGATTCATGGCTGCGCTCGAATTAAGCAGTTATCAAACGACTCATTTGTTCTATATGGTTCGTGCGGTCACACCGGGCACTTATACGGTACCGTCGAGCTTTGTGGAAGATATGTATCGTCCTGAAATTCGCGGTATCAGTGAGCCTGAGAAAGCTGTCACCATCCGTAAACCAGGCGCTCAATAGCAGGCTTATCGATGACTCAACCGCAAGGGGTATTCAGTAAACGCTTCTGGCTGAAAAGTCTGAAGCGCTTGCTGCTTACTTTATTGCTATGCTTTGTTTTATTCTGGATTTTAGACAAGTTCTTTCCGTTACCGATTGATGATTTTGAGCGGCGTAGCTTTGCTCAGCTTGTGGTTGATGCGGAAGGCAGGCCTTTGCGGGCTTTTCCAGATTCGCAAGGTGTCTGGCGTTATCCAGTGACATTGGAAGAGGTCTCACCGTTATATCTCGAAGCGTTGATCAATTATGAGGATCGCTATTTTTATCAGCACCCAGGCGTTAACCCTGTTGCTTTGTTGAGAGCTTCAGCTCAGGCCGTTTATCATGGAGAAATCGTATCCGGTGGTTCGACTCTGACCATGCAGGTGGCAAGAATACTGGAGCCACACGAGAAAAGTATTAGCGGCAAGCTACAGCAGATGTTTCGGGCGTTGCAACTTGAGTGGTATTATTCCAAAGATGAGATTCTGACTTACTACCTTAACTATGCACCTTTTGGCGGTACTATTGAAGGCGTAGAGGCCGCAAGCTTTACTTACCTTGGCAAGTCATCCAAAGATTTGACCGCATCAGAAGCAGCTATGCTGGCAGTATTACCCCAGGCACCTTCGTGGAACCGTCCAGATCTGTATCCCGAGCGCGCCAAAGCGCAACGTAATAAACTGCTCGACCGTCTAGCGGATTTTAACGTTTGGCCGGTTGAGCTGATCGATGAAATCAAACAGGAAGATGTCTGGGCACAATACAACACACAACCTGTATTAGCTCCTCTATTAAGTCGTGAGCTGGTCAATCGTTATCCGGACAGGCGACTTATCAAAACTGCGATAGATCGAAATTTGCAAACAGAGCTTGAGCTCAGTGTTTTCGATTATATTCGGGGTAAAGAGAAAGGCTTGTCTGCGGCAGTGATTGTCATGGATAACGCTAGCTCAATGCCTTTGGCCTATATTGGCAGTGCAGATTTCGCTAATCCCGATCGTGCTGGTTACGTTGATATGACCAAAGCTACGCGCTCACCGGGATCGACTCTAAAACCCTTTATTTATGGGATGGCATTAGATAAGGGACTCATTCATTCTGAATCTTTATTGTTTGATGTCCCGCAGTCATTCGAGGGTTATAAGCCGAAAAATTTCAGCGAGAACTTCAATGGTGCGGTCAGCGTTTCTCAGTCGCTCGCACGTTCGCTTAATATGCCGGCGGTACAAGT
This sequence comes from Kangiella sp., assembly GCF_014762745.1. GTDB lineage: Bacteria > Pseudomonadota > Gammaproteobacteria > Enterobacterales > Kangiellaceae > Kangiella. The sequence goes on along the minus strand of NZ_JABURJ010000091.1, from coordinate 5,498 downwards.
GTTAAATGAGCTATATGCTGAGTATTTTTATATTCAGCTGACCAATGCCGGTTTGAAGTTGTCCTTGCCTGAATCTGCGACACCCAGCCTAAGTTTGGCTTTGGGCGGTGGTGGTGCTAATTTGCATCAATTGGTAGGCGCTTTCTCAGCTTTGGGAAATAAGGGTTTAGCAACTGAATTGAGATTGGATCCAGACCAACCACAAAAGAAACTGCCTTTGTTGAGTCAAGAAGCTAGCTGGGTGGTGCAAAATATTTTAAGTCAAATACCACTTAACAATCATCTAAGTCATCGATACTTCCAACCAACGAAACAGATTGCATACAAGACTGGAACCAGTTATGGATCGCGCGATGCCTGGGTATTAGCCTCAAATAAAAAGGTTACTATTGGAGTCTGGGTAGGCATGCCTGACGGTTCCTTTAGTCTTAACAATACTGGTCGTACTACAGCGGTACCATTGCTGGAGCGCATTTTAAAAATTATGCCAAGTGACTGGCTGGCACCAATTGAACGTCCGGCTACCGTAACCATGGCTGATATTTGCTGGCCACTTGGCACTCTGGCATCGTTACAGTCAGAAGAGAATTGCCATAAGAAGCGGTCAGCCTATCTGATCGATGAGACTGCTCCTGCAACTTTTTCCGATCCATTGAGCAGCGATTGGCATAATGGCTTAATGAAGGTACAGCTTGATGCTGCAACGGGTAAAAGAGTCAATAATCAATGCTTCGACGGGTCGGTACATATCAAGGAAGTCGCTCTATGGCCAAAAAGCCTTGAACCCTGGATTGCCAAGCCATTTCGAAGCGAAAGCCTGTTACCCGAATATGCAGAAAATTGTCAAAACAGTGTAGGTTCCAGCAAGCCCAGGATCGCCGGCCTTGATCCTGAGTCGATTATTTACGCTGAGCCGCAAAAGCAGACATTGCCCGAAGTGCAGTTATGGGCGGAGGGCATCACAGGAGAAGCCTACTGGTTTTTAAATGGTCGCCTGTTGCCGCCGACATTAGAAGCTAAGCATCGGATTGCCTTAAAAAACCTTTCGCGTGGTGATTACGAAGTGATTGTGGTGGATGAAACTGGTGCTTTTTCAGAGCTTGATTTTCGAGTTGAGCAATAAGCAGATTACTCTTGCCGTATTGAGCAAGCGGCATGGCTTACTATTTATTCAATAATTGGTGCGACGGTTTTCATATCCTTATGTAACTTAGCCCATAAGAAATCGATCAGCTGTTTTCTTGCTTTGGCAAGGTGTCTTGCAAAGGTGCTGTAAGACATACCAAGCTTGTCAGCCACGGACTGATGATCCGGAAGAGGATTGATATAGGTGTGCTCAATAATGAAGTGATATTTTTGAGTTTTAGGGCTTGGAAGAAAAATATCATCCATTGAAAGCTTAACCAGGTCTTTGACTCGGTCGCAAAGGAATCGCTTGAAGGCTTCATCATGATTTTTTAGCTTTTCATCTAGCACCGAAATATGCTTAAAAGGGTAGGGTTTTGCATAATGCTTTAGAAACACTCTCATGATTTCTTCAAACTCTTGGTGATTCAAGGAAGCAAAAAGCCTAAAAGATTCCTTCATATAATCTTCTGTTACTTGCTTAAGTTGGCTGGAGTGAAAGTGAAGACCGTATTTTATACTCGCTTGTTGTCTATCGGTTCTTCTTCTTGAAAGCAATTGATCAGCAGTTTTAGGATTTCCAATCCACGGAGCGGCAAGCGCGGCTAATGTTTTGAACAGTAGTAAATGATGTTGTTTGTAAAAATTTTCTTCTTTATTCTCAGAGTCGATAACCCCCACAACATCATTTTCATAAATGATTGGTACGGAAAGCTCTGACGCGCGAACATCTCCATCTGTAACATAATTTGGAGTTAAAGAAGTGTTATCAACAAGTATTTCTCTTTTCAGTAATGCTGCATTTCCAACAATACCTTGGCCAAGCTTTAAAATGATGGGATTGATAATTTGCTGCAGCTCATTAACCTTGCCGCCAATTGCAGCTACTTGAGTAAGCTCCTCGGATTCCAGGTCTGCGCTATAAACAACACAATCATCAAGTCCTGTTTTTTCTACAGTGTTACAAATTAACCACATAACCTGGCTGGGGCTGGGTGCGAGCTGTAGCCCTGATGAAAACTCCTTTAAAACACTATAGATATCAGATGTTGTCATAATGTGCTGTTCGCGTTATTTGACTTGCTCCCTCAAAGTATAGCGATTTTGTTCTATGAAAGGAATCTTGTAACTTATTGATTTTTTGTGTTCAGCTCTATTACAGTCACGCAAAATGATAAAAAAATGATAAAAAGCTGAGTAAATTTAGGAAAAAATGTTTGATTGAATCTCTTTAATATTACGCCACGCAATACAGGAAATCTTCAGGAGGAAACTATGTATTCAGGCGTAATGAAAGGAGTGGCTGCCACTGTGATAGCCGCGGTGACACAGCTAACGGTAGCTGAAACATCAATCAAAGTTCAAAATCTATCGGATATCAACACCAATAAATCTAGCGTTTATTCCTACAATAACTATGGACAGACTTTTCAATATACAGAAGGTGAGTCGTCTGCGTTGTTGTTTATGGGGCGGACTCCAGAGGAAGGTGTTGAGCTATGGATAGCTAAAGAAGATATGTCAGTTGAAATGGTCGCTGATATTTATCCAGGGATGAAGGACTCTCATCCCGACTCTTTTGCTTCCTACAACGGTCAAGTTTTTTTCAGTGCTACAGGACCCGATGGTCGAGAGCTCTATGTTTATGATGGTTCTTCCGTAGAGTTGGTAATGGACATAAATCCTGATGGATCCAGTAATCCTGAGCAGCTAGTCGAATATCAGGGATATCTCTATTTTGTTGCTGATGATGGTGCGCATGGGCAGGAGCTTTGGCGTACCGATGGTTCGTTAACAGAACGACTGTCTGACATTAATGGCGAGGGTGATAGTGCTATTGCAAACCTAACGCCTTTTGGCGAGTGGATGTACTTTACCGCTAACAATGTGGTTCAGGGGCATGAGTTATATCGTACCAATGGGGAAACTACCGAGCTGTTTAAAGAATTCAGACCGGGTAACTCACATGGTGTAAAGCACGAGTCACCGATGATAGTTTATGGCAACAAGTTATTAGTACATGCCTATACCAATGTGGTGGGTTATGAACTGCATTTTGTTGCAGATGATCATCAGACAGTTCCACTATTGTTTGATGCCGTCGTGGGAGCAGATTCAATCACTGCAATTGAAGAAATGCATATTGCACCAGATGGTTTGCTCTACTTCACGCCTCAAATTGGGATCCATGAAGAACTATGGTCATACGATGGAGTTAATTTACCTGTTAAAGAAGCTGAGCAGGACACTATCGATTTCTTATGTGATTTTGATGAACAGTTATTCTTTGCCTCAAATGTGATTGAGGGCAATGGCGTTGAGCTATTTAGCATATATAACGGCAACCTTAATTTCTTTAATGGGGTGGAGGGTGATCTTGCAGATATTAACTATGGGGATGCCAGCTCTAACCCAAATAGCTGTGTAGTACATGACGATGTTATGTATTTTAAGGCGTTCGCTACTGACCGGGGTAATGAGCTAATAAAGTTAAATCAGGGTTCAATTGATGTTGAAGTAGCATACGAAAACTTTGAAGGGCAAGATTACGATGAGTTTGGTTTGTTGGCTGTGTTCCCTAATGGACTGGTCGTTTATGAGGGTTTGAACAGAAAACTTAGTCTTTTTGATCCGAGCAGCAATGAAACAACAGCTTTTACCGTCGCTCAATCCAGTGGTGTTGATAGCGCTAATATTAATAACTGGACCAAAGCTGAAGTGGAGTTTCAGGGCAACTTATATTTCACCGCATACACAGAAGATCTTGGTGTAGAATTGTGGCGAACCGATGGCCATGATGTGGAGCTGGTGCATGATATTAACCCAGGAAATGCAAGCTCAAAACCTGCCAACTTTATGGAGTATGACAATTGGCTTTATTTTGCGGCAACGACACTCAGTGAAGGCAGAGAGTTGTGGCGCACCAATGGTGAAATTACCGAGCTATTTGCAGACCTTGAAGAAGGTCCAGATAGTAGTTATCCCACTGAGCTGATTCCATTCTATGATTATCTATTCTTTGTTGCGACAGTTGATGGCCTTGGCGGAGAGTTAATCGCGACCAATGGTGATGATATTGAAGTTGCCTTGGATCTTAATCCAGGTGCAGGCTCATCTGACCCAGCAAGCTTAACACTCTTCAACGATATGTTGGTTTTTTCTGCAAATGATGGTACTCACGGACGCGAGCTTTGGGTCTATATTGAGCCTGGCCAATATCAAATTGTTACTGATATTAATCCTGGAGCATCATCCAGCAACCCAAGTCTACTAACAAAAGTGGGAAGCACGCTGTACTTTTCAGCCAGCACCCCCGAGCTTGGAAGAGAAATGTGGTCTACTGATATGGATAATTATATTGAGCCATTGCTAGATATTAATCCTGGTGTAAATAGTTCAAGTCCAGGCGTGCCGATTGCTCATCAAGGTAGCCTTTACTTCACTGCAAGCTCTGATACTGGACGTAAGGTTTGGCGTGCAACGGGTGAATCTGTAACCGAAATAGCTTCAGAAGTGGGCCTAAGCTTTGGGAGTGTTGCTTCTACAGGTGAGAACCTCTATGCACTGGCTACTAATCAGGCTTATGGCACCGAATTGTGGGAAATGCAGAATGATAATTTTGTGCTAGTGCAAGATTTTACCCCAGGAGAAGACTCCATTCTAAACTCGTTAGCTGTATCAAATGGATATCTATTAGGCTTCTCGACCAGTAGCTCGGGTATTGACGGTATTTATCTGCTGGGTGGTGAGGTAGAAGATGAATGGAACAAGGTCTCAATGCCTGGTATGGATTACTTGAGAATGTTTTCTTTTAATGCCATGACTTATGGTAAGTACTTGATTGCACGGGGTTGTAATAATGCAGTTGGCTGCGAGTTTTTTAAGGTGGTATTTAATGAGCTGCCAGTGATTAATATCACAGCACCTGATGAGGTTGATGAAACCCTTGAGGTGGTTGTTGATGCAAGTGGCTCAACTGACAGCGACGGCATTATTACAGAAATTTCAATGACACAATTATCTGGTCCGATAGTCTCATTGTCACAGTCTGGATCAGGAGTGTTTAGTTTTACTGCGCCTGAGGTCGATGAGGATATGTTAATTAGTTTTGAAATCGAGGTCGTTGACGATGACATGGATATTGCGAAGCAAACGCTGAATATCAATGTTCTGCAAGTAGCTAACGACCAAGATGGTGATGACGACCAAGGTGGTGATGACGACCAAGATGGTGATGACGACCAAGGTGGTGATGACGACCAAGGTGGTGATGACGACCAAGGTGGTGATGACGACCAAGGTGGTGATGACGACCAAGGTGGTGATGACGACCAAGGTGGTGATGACGACCAAGGTGGTGATGATGACCAAGG
>NZ_JABURJ010000134.1 GCF_014762745.1 Kangiella sp. | reverse complement strand
GGCTATATAGTGCCACAACAAATTTGATTTTGAAGGGGTACATGACTAAGATTTCATGCTATATTTTCATTAGATTACAATAAAATAGGACGACTTCATGGCGCTACCATATCATTTGGCACAAGACGAGACCATTCAATGGTTCCTCAACCATTGTCAAAGACGTCGCTTCCCAGCGAAAAGCACTCTGATTTATGCCGGCGATTCGTCAAATACACTTTATTTTCTGCTCGAAGGCTCTGTAACTGTTTTAATTGAAGACGATGAGGGTCGTGAGCTAGTACTTGCTTACCTTAATCCAGGTGATTTCTTTGGTGAAATGGGTCTGTTTACTGACGACCACGATCGTACTGCATGGGTTCGCACCAAATCAGAATGTGAAGTAGCCGAAATCAGCTACGATAAATTCCGTCAGCTGACTCGCGAAAATCCAGACGTGCTATTCCGCCTGGCAACTCAGTTAGCAACCCGTCTGCGCAAAACCAGTCGCAAAGTTGGCGACCTGGCCTTCTTGGATGTTACTGGACGCGTGGCGCATGCATTGCTCGAACTGGCCAAAGAGCCGGATGCCATGACCCACCCAGACGGCATGCAGATTAAAGTCACCCGTCAGGAGCTAAGCCGTATTGTTGGCTGCTCGCGTGAAATGGTTGGTCGCGTACTCAAAGCGCTAGAAGAAGAAGGCCATATTCATGTGAAAGGTAAAACAATGGTGATCTTCGGAGCACGCTAGTTTTACTGGTTAGTTATAATAAGAAAGCCATGTGGAGACACATGGCTTTTTTGTTGGGAGACTGTTTTGCTCTACCAAGCCCACCACCCAATCATGTATGTAATCTCAAAACACCTTGGGTAGTTAACCTTTTAATTGATCTACGCTATCAACGGTTATCATGGATTCACCAATCAACTTATAATACAAATCTTCCCACTCAGGATTCATCTCTTCAACCAGCCTGATCTTCCAAGCCCTGTTCCATTTCTTAATCTGTTTCTCGCGAGTAATCGCGGACACAATATCTTCAATGACTTCATAATACACCAGTCTTCTCACATCATACTTCTGTGTGAAACCTTTAACTTGTTCCTGCTTATGTTGCCAGACTCTTTGAAGGAGATTACTGGTGACTCCAGTATACGACCAAAGGAAGTCCCTTTAGGGAATGTCCCTTTAGTTTTCGAGGCTAGAATATAAACACATCCTTGTGTATTCATGCTTTGATTCTAATGTCGATATTCTAGGATAAAATTCTTCAACATTTGATGGCCATGCTGGCTCATGATCGATTCGGGATGGAATTGCACGCCTTCCAGTTTGAGACTGCGGTGTTTGATGCCCATGATGTATTCAAGCTCACCTTCTTCGTCTTCGGTCCAGGCGGTGACTTCGAAGTCTTGTGGCAGGCTTTCATTGTCTACTACCAGTGAATGGTAGCGAGTTGCTTCTAATGGATTGGGCAGGTCTTTAAAGACGCCTTTGTTGGTATGGAAAATTTCTGAGGTTTTACCATGCATGACCTGCTTGGCGCGGACAATTTTACCGCCAAATACCTGCGCCATGGCCTGATGTCCCAGGCAGACTCCGAGGATCGGATAGTCATGCGCTAATTCCTCGATGACGGCCAGAGAAATACCTGACTCATTGGGTGTCGCAGGACCAGGTGAGATGACGATATAGTCTGGATTGATTTCCTTAGCTTCCTTAACTGTCAATTCATCATTACGTTTGACCAGCACGTCCAATCCAAGATCAGCAAAATATTGCACCAGGTTATAGGTGAATGAGTCATAGTTATCGATCATCAGCAAACGTTTATGTTTGCCTACTAACGGTTTTGGTGCCTTGATAAAATAAGCACCGATCGCAAAGGCGATACTTAATACCAGCAGGATGATGAAGCCTAGGTGATTTGCGATATAGTTAGTAGAGCCGGTATAAGTTTCTGTTTTTGAACAGTAATGTTGATCATAAAAATAGCTGCCCCCAGAGTCGAGGCATTGGTCAATGGCAGACTGATCTGAAATGTAGTGGCCAATGAATGCTGCCACCACCAGCGCTACTAAAACCCACCAAACTTTTCTCATAGACTCAACCTAACAAGCTGACGCTTATCTTTCAAATGATGATTCATTAAGAACTAGCCAAGACGCCCTTTGGCTGCATTTTCTTTCATGGTGTGGATCACCTTGCCGTAATCATCGGCATTAAACACTGCTGAACCAGCAACAAAGGTATCCGCACCACAGGCTGCGATTTCTTCAATATTATCTATCTTAACGCCACCATCGATCTCGAGGCGGATATCCAGGCCGCGCTCATCAATCAAACGGCGTACTTGCTGACATTTCTGCAAAGTATGCGGAATAAAACTCTGGCCGCCGAAACCTGGGTTAACCGACATTAACAGCACCATATCCAGCTTTTCAATCACATAATCAAGAACACTTAAGGGCGTTGCAGGATTGAGCACGACACCGGCCTTACAACCCTGCTCCTTGATTAAACCAATGGTGCGGTCAACATGCTTTGACGCTTCCGGGTGGAAGGTTATATAGCTGGCGCCTGCTTTTGCAAAATCCGGAATGATTCTATCCACTGGCTCAACCATTAAATGCACGTCAATCGGTGCCTCGATACCATAATTTCTTAAGGCTTCGCAGACCATAGGGCCAATCGTTAAATTAGGAACATAGTGATTGTCCATCACATCAAAATGAACCCAGTCAGCTCCGGCCTTTAGAACATTTTCAACTTCTTCGCCAAGGCGGGCAAAATCTGCGGATAAAATGGAGGGGGCGATTACGATATCTTTCATATCAGCACTTATTGGATGGATTTAACGCATTGTAACTAAACTTGATTTTAAGTGCTAATGGATAGAGTAATTGTTATTCGTCTATTTAGAGGCTTTAGAAGTCTCACATTTGTGTTTAACAAAAAGCCATCATAGTCTGCTCATTCTGAACAATCCTATATTACTGATTTCGCTACTCAGCGAACTACTTTTCTTGCGTGGTCAAGAAAAGTAGTCAAAAGAAGACCACCCCGATATTGAGGCCACGCTTCGCGTGACTCCCTGCGCCACTCCCAAAATACTTAACGCACCAGAATTTACATCACATCCCTGTGCTGAAAATTCTTATCAAAATCATCCAAGATTTTGATTGCTATATTTTGTACGTGTCTTAGCTCAATATAAGGGGGTGTTGGTGCTAAACATACATTCCATCAGTCTATTTCTACGTGCCAATAGACTATTCACTAATTGCATCACGCAGCTTTTATTCCTGATTTTTGTACCAGGGCTTTTTCGACCTGGTTCCAAAGGGCGTCGCGCATCTGTAAGCACTCTTTGCCGACGGTTAATGCACGTTGCCATTTGTCTTTGTCGTCTCCGCAGATGGCTTGCAGGCATTTTTCGGCCAGCGGGCCGTGCTCATCGCCGTCTAACTCAATATGCCTTTCAAGGTAATAGATTAAGGTTGGGCAGTCAGCGTTCTCTCTGATTAACGCTTCCTTGATGCCGGTAAACATTTCTGGGATCAATTTTTCCCGCCCATATAAAAAGGCAGCCGCCACTTCTTCATCAGTTCCCTCTTTAGCCAGCTTCAAGTTGTACTCAACAAATTCACGAGCACCTTCCGGAATAATACTGGTATCCAATGAGGCAACAAACTGCTGCACTTTCGCAACATCAGCACCTACCTCCTGCATGGCTTCTAAGTAAAGAGAGTAGTGGCTTATTGGATGCCCATTCTGGTCAAGATCGCTTTCTTCACCGATCACAATTTCATTGATGAAGCGCACTACCTCAGTCGGATAACTGGATTCACGCCACGGAATATCCACACAGGTCAATCGGCGCTGCAAGGCCTTCAACAGAGTCATAAAGTCCCAAACTGCGTAGACGTGATATTCCATATAGGGACGAATATTGTTCGTCTAATTAAGTAATCCATAGGCTTTATGGTGGGATAAGGCCTGCTTTAATGGTGAGAGTTTTTGTTCAATCATAATTTCCTTCCTTTATTCAGCTATAGTTGTAAAATTTTTTACCTTATCTGACATTCGAAAAATGCAGATATGCATTAACTGCTTATTTTTATTACAGTTTTTCTATGCCCCCCTAAATAATCATACACTTGGCAAAATAACCATATGTAGCAAAGGGTTATTTGTAGGGATTATGAAATGGTTATCACTTTTCTATGTCTTTTTAACAAAATTGTTATAAATCATGCATAAAAAATACTATTTTTCTTGATGCATTTATGCATTGATCTAGTGGTCATTTTTGCATTCTAAGCTATTGATATATATCAATAATTAGTGTCTACTAAAGAGATTAAAAAGATAATATTTTGTTCCTACTTTCACATATAGCTGAGGAGTCGCACCATGTTTGGTTTTATTAAGAACTTTTTTCGTGATCGGCCAGAGCCTGTCGATACTCGAGAGCCAAACCCAATCCAAGAAGTTGATTTCACCAAGAAGCGTAATCATTACGGTATCAGTTATGATCCCCATTTGATTGATAACCTGAAAGGGGATCATAATCATCTCGTGGCACTTTATGGCCGTATCTGGACGGAAGGCTTTGAAGCTAATGACCGACAGAAGCTTGCCGATCTCGTAACCCAGTTCAAACGTGATTTTCAAGCACACTTACTCAAAGAAAACGTGAAGTTTTATGTTTACCTTGAGCAAAAGCTGTCTGATGATTCTTCCAGCATGGATCTGGTTAAAGACTTCCGAAATGAAATGAATGATATTGCACAAGCGGTTATCCGATTCTGCAAAACCTATTCGAAACCCATTATTACCGCTGAACAGAAAGAGTCTTTTAAGAAGGATTTTGAAACTGTGGGTAAGGTTCTAACCCACCGAGTGTCATTAGAAGAAAATGAGCTTTATACCCTGTATCAGCCTGACTAGTTTTTCATTAAACATTAGTTCCCTTTTTACACCTGACCAGGTTCCTATCACGGTCAGGTGTTTTTTATTATGAATCTAACACTACCCTTTGATTATTAATTTTTACTATACATGTTGGAGAGCACTGGTTCCTGCCTCCTAAAACTTCAATGATTCTTAATTCAGTCATTCCTTCTGGAAATTTTTCGCCTCTCAGCGAGTTACTTTTACGGAGTACATCCTTTTACTCCACTAAAGCCAGCGTCGCTTCACTCCGCTGTTCGAATTTGTTCCAGACAAATTTGTCTTGCTCTAAGTAACCACAAAATCGTCAGGAACGATTTTGAATAGCGAAGCTAGCCCGAAGGGTGAAGTACAGGATGTACTTCATAAAAGAAGACCACCCCGTGATTGAGGTTTCGCTTCTCGAAACTTCTTTCGTATTCACCTAGCCACTTAACGCAGGGTCTGCCCCCTTGGGTACCATAAAATACGTTCCGTCTCCCTAAAGGGATTCCTTCGGTCACTGGCCCGAATTTTATTATTCAAAACATCCTGTTTTGAATTGCTATGACTAGGCTCTTACTCAACTCAATCAAAAGGGGTATTTATTGGTGCAAGCCGAATACCTCTTGATATTAATTGCTTGCATTAGTCAGTCTCATAAGCACCATTAAATCAAGGTGCTATCTTTGCCAGCCTCTGGAACAAGATGGCCAATACCAGCGCCATTACAATCGAGGTGCTGTCGGGCTGCTTGCCGGCGATGAAGAATTGTATTGCAGTTACAGCAACCACGAAAACCGTCAACACAGTGCCTGCGGTTCTGTAACTGGATAACCATTTGCCGAGGAAGTAGCCAAATGCGGCCAGTAGCAGGGATTCTCGCAGTAAGGCACTGAGATTATTCCAGGTGCTTCCGGTCATGAAGTTATCAAAAGGCATCCACTCAAAGCTGTTGATGGCTGTTTGCCACTGCCAGGGAAGCAGGTTTTGCCATATAAACAGCGTGGCTGCGCCAATGCTGATTAATGCGACCTTCACGCCATGCCCCAGATAGGCATGCAGCAATATCGCTAATGGCACAGCACTGATTTCGCTCCAGCCGAGCTGACTGCGGTACATGGCCAGTTTAATGATCAGCACAAATAAGGTGATGCCTATGATCACCGTCATACTGTATTTTTTAGCCACCACTCGCTCAAGAACATAATAAAACACCATCCAGAACAGCACTCTTTCCAGCCACAAGTCCAGCGACCAGCCACTTCGCACGATATGGCTCAGACCATCGCCAAACTGCTTGCCTTCAAAAACCGGGATATAAGGAAAAAATTGCCAGGCCAGCCATAAAACCAGTACCAGCAATGCTGGCGTTAACTGGAAGCGCATCCCTCTTGGTATTAAGCGCTGTACTCTTTGGCTGTTGGTAAATCCCGCTAGCGCAAAGCCGATCAAAATGCCGATGGAATTGGTCAGCGCATCGGCAGCCTCCGGAATTCTGGAGGGTAAATAGAATTGCAGGATCTGTAGAAACAACGCAAACAGCAAGCCACCAATAAAGGTAAGAATAATCCAGAGTATCGGCCAGCGACGGTTTTCTTCCTTAATGGTCAGGGCGCCAAAAAAGCCATAAGGCATAAATAACAGGATATTGGCAATCAGATCGCTACGGATGGTTCTATGGTGCCAACTGAAAAGCCAGCTGGAAAAGTTTTCTGGTAGCTCACCACTAAGCGTAAAGTCAAAGGGGTACAGTGACCCATAGGTGATAAATAAAATAACGATGTACCAGATTAGCCGCATATAACCCTTTTCTTTTTGTATTTTCTCGCTCGATTTAAATCACGACGGATTGAGCTTTTTGTAGTGTAGGCACTGATGGTGACATAGCTGCACGTCAATTGCTGACGTAATTCATTGAAAAAGCTACAATAGCCGCATTCTTTCCAATGAGTAACACCATGTATTGCCAGCTTGATGCCATTGTAACTGCAAGCCAGCAAAAATTCGCGGACAAAGTCGCGATTGACGATAACAAACGTCAGCTGACTTATAGCGAACTTGAGCATGCCATTAATGAGCTCGCACAGACCCTTCTCAGCATGGGGCTCGCTAAAGGTGAGCGGATTGCTGTCTATCTGCCCAAGCAGGTTGAAACGATTATTAGCATCCTTGCTGCCAGCCGCGCCGGACTGGTATTTGTGCCGGTTAATCCGGTACTGAAGCCTGCTCAGGTGGCTTATATTCTGCGCGATTGCAATGTCCGGTTGCTTATCACCAGCCAGCAAAGAGCCAAGCTGTCGGCTGAAGCTTTACAGCAGTGCTCTGATCTTGAGCATCTTTTGCTTGTCGATGAGCTGACAGATAATCTTCACCCATTGTCCGTAAAGCAGCATCGCTGGCCCGAGCTGTCACCACAGCAATTCACTGCTCCAGCTCATTCGGTAATCGATCAGGATCTGGCCGCCATTCTTTATACTTCAGGCTCGACCGGCCAGCCAAAAGGCGTCTGCCTGTCACACCGCAACTTGATTGCCGGGGCACAGAGCGTCAGTCAGTACTTACATAATTCTTCTGAAGACAAAATCCTTGCCGTTCTGCCGCTAAGTTTTGACTATGGCCTGAGCCAGATCACAACGGGGCTGTTAGTTGGTGCCACTGTGGTTCTGATGGAATATCTGCTGCCACGCGATGTGATTCGTCAAGTTGCCAAGCATCAAATCACAGGACTGGCCGCCGTGCCCCCGCTGTGGATTCAACTGGCAAAACTGGAATGGCCCGATGAAGCACACTGTTTACGCTATTTCACTAACAGTGGCGGCGTCATGCCACAAGCGACATTACAGCAATTACGAGCTCAGTTACCTGATGCCGAGCCTTATCTGATGTATGGCCTGACCGAGGCCTTTCGCTCCACCTACCTTGAGCCAGCACTGGTCGATTCCCACCCCGACTCTATTGGCAAGGCGATTCCCAATGCACAAGTGCTGGTTTTAAGACCGGACGGCACTGAATGCGATGTGGATGAGCCGGGCGAGCTGGTGCATCGTGGTGTCCATGTCAGTCTGGGTTACTGGAATGCGCCAGAAAAGACCGCTGAACGCTTTAAGCCGATTGGCGAAACAGCAAATTACCTGCCTGAACTGGCGGTCTGGTCCGGCGATACGGTGCGTCGCGATAAAGACGGCCTGCTCTATTTTATCGGTCGCAAGGACGATATGATAAAATGTTCAGGTTATCGCATCAGCCCCGCTGAACTGGAGGAAAGCCTCTATCAGCTGGACGGCGTTGCCGAAGTCGTTGCAATTGGCCTGGCTGATGAAGAGCTGGGGCAGGCAATCATGCTGTTAATCAAAACAGATAAGGCGCTCACCGAGAGGGATGTGAAACGCTATTGCCAACAGCAACTGCCCAATTATATGCAACCCAAGTACATACAGTTTGTTGAGCAGCTGCCGCGCAATCCCAACGGCAAAATTGATCGCCAGCAATTACAAACTGACTTTGCCGTTAAACTTTACCATTAAATAAGTCCGATAGAATAAGGTCTGAACCAATGAGTCCCAAAACACATGCTGACATGAATCAATTTTCCATCCGTGATGGCCAGCTGGTCATTGGCGGCCATACGATTGATGAAGCTGTGGCTATTGCAGGACAGACCCCTTGTTATCTTTACGATCGCTCGGTAATCAGGCAAAACGTCGACAATCTGCGCAGCTTTTTCCCAAAGGTCAGTTTGCATTACGCCATTAAAGCCAATCCGATGCCGGCGGTGGTTAACCATTTATCGCAGCTGGTCGATGGCCTTGATGTTGCTTCGGGCAAAGAATTACACACCGCCCTTTCCACCGGCATTGCACCAACTAAAATTAGCTTTGCTGGCCCCGGTAAATCGGAACAGGAACTGACCATGGCGATCTTTTCCGGCATCACCATTAATGTCGAATCGATTACCGAGCTGGAAAGAATTATCAAGGTTACCGATAGCCATGACCGCTATGCGAACGTCGCATTACGCCTGAACCCTGACTTTGAATTGAAATCGTCAGGCATGAAGATGGGCGGCGGGCCACAACAGTTTGGCATTGACGTCGAACAGCTTGATCAGGTTTTTGAACTGCTACAACATCCCCGGCTGAAGTTCATGGGCCTGCATATTTTCACCGGCTCTCAAAACCTGAATTCTGGTTCTATCATCACCGCACATAACAGTATTTTTGCATTGGTCGAACGCTTGCAGCAGGACTACGGTTTCTCACTGAAACACCTCAATATTGGCGGCGGCTTTGGCATTCCTTATTTTCCCGGTGATCAACTGCTTGATCTAGAACCTATTGCCGACAACCTCACCCAGTTGATCGCAGACCATCAACAGTTGCTCACTGATTGTGAACTGATTTTAGAACTCGGTCGTTATCTGGTCGGCAATGCTGGTATCTATGTTTGCCAGATTACCGATAAAAAAGTTTCACGTGACCAGACCTATCTAATCTGCAATGGCGGCCTGCATCATCATCTAGCGGCTTCCGGCAATTTTGGCCAGGTCATCCGCAAAAATTATCCTGTTGCAATTGCTAATCGTATGCAACAATCTGACACCGAGCTGGTGAACATAGTCGGTCCTTTATGTACACCGCTCGATATCCTTGCCAACAAGATGGAACTCCCGAAGGCAGAAATTGGTGACTGGGTGGTTGTTTTTCAGTCCGGCGCTTATGGCTTTACTGCCAGTCCGCGCGACTTCTTAAGCCACCCACACCCTGTTGAGCTGCTGCTCTAACTGTTTACCACGAATTGAGATTTTTATGTCGATTTCATCTTCCTTAAAAAACCTGACCGTTTCGCTGTTACGCCTGCCATTAAAACTATTGGTTCGTGAACAGGGGGCACCATCGGATCCCAAAAAAGAATTCGAGCTCCATAATGATGATCACATTGTTTATGTGTTAAGAACTCAGTCAATGACGGCGATAGAAGTATTACGCCGTCAGGCATCTCAGCTCGAGTTGCCTTCTGCTCGCGCCACCGATAAAAAGCTGGCGGTTCCAGAGTCTGGCAGCTGTCTGTTCCTGAATAATCGTCCCGGCATTTTTCGTCGCAGCAAAGTCAATGCAGCTCATAAGCAGTCGCTGGCAAAACTGGTTCAGGCACAACAGGCTAATCCCGATAAATCTTTTAAGCTGGTTCCGGTTTCCATTTATTGGGGACGTAATCCGGGCAAGGAGAAGTCTTTCCTTCGCTACTTCATGTCAAACGTAGAGCAGTCTGGCCGCATTGCAAAATTCTTTATTCTGCTGTTCATGGGACGCCAATGTCTGGTTCAATACGGTGAGCCGATTGCGCTTAATTCCGGGCAGGTGAACTTAGATAATGCCCCTGAAAAAACCGCCCATAAAATAAGCCGTATTTTACGTGTTCACTTCAATCGTCAATGGGTTGCTACCGTAGGCCCGCGTACGCAAAATCGCCGTGACTTGATTGATGGTATTGTCGCTTCCGATCTGGTGCAGGATGCGCTTGAACGTGAGATGAAAAAAACCGGCAAATCTCGTGCCCAGATTGAAAAGCAGGCCGGCAAATACGTTAAAGAAATTGCCGCCAATTTCAGTCCTCGCATGATTCGTTTTTTATCCACTTTCCTGACGCGACTTTGGAACAAGATTTATGCCGGCATTGAAGTCCATAATCTCAAAGAAGTGCGTCAATTGGCAAAAGATTATGAACTGGTTTATGTGCCCTGCCATCGCAGTCACGCCGATTATTTATTATTGTCCTATCAGCTATACCATGAAGGTCTAGTGCCACCGCATATTGCTGCCGGCATTAACCTGAACTTCTGGCCGATTGGTTCGGTTTTACGTCGTGGCGGTGCATTTTTCCTTCGCCGCAGTTTCCGTGGCAATAAACTCTATACCGCCGTCTTCAACGAATATCTCTACCGCTTATTTAACAAAGGAATTCCGGTTGAATATTTCCAGGAAGGTGGTCGTAGTCGAACCGGTCGTTTGCTGACACCAAAAACCGGTATGCTGGCAATGACCGTGCAAAGCATGTTGCGTGGTGTTCGCCGTCCGATTATGTTCGTGCCGGTTTATATCGGTTATGAGCGCATGTTCGAAGGCAAAAGCTATGTCGGCGAGTTGCGCGGCCACGCCAAAAAGCAAGAATCAGTAGGTCAGCTGTTAGGTGTGCGCAAAGCACTGAAGCGTTTTTACGGCAAGGTTTACTTAAACTTTGGCCAGCCATTGCCACTGGTAGATTACTTAAAGCAGCAGGATATTGATTGGAGCAATTTTCAGGGTCAGGCACAGGCTCGTCCTGACTGGCTGTCTAACTTTGTGGTCGATCTCGGCGATGAAATTAATCGTAGAATTAACGCAGCAGTCAGCCTGAATAGCGTGTGCCTGGTCAGTCTTTCCCTGCTGGCTACTCCTCGCCTTGCCATGGACAAGCAGGAACTCATCGATCACCTTGATCTGCTGATGACTTTTGCCAGACAGGCGCCTTATAGCGAACACATCAACATCCCCGAAGAAAGTGGCTCTGAATTACTGGAAACCGCACAGAAGCTGGGCATGGTTCAGGAGATTAACGATCCGGCCGGTGATGTGATTTCAATTGAAGGTGACGAAGCCATTCTTTCCACTTATTACAGCAATAATATTCTGCACGTTTTTGCTTTGACCTCATTGATTGCTTCTATCTTCCAACGGCACGATGATGTTTCCCATGACCATATCATCAATGCGGTAAAATCGGTTTATCCTTTCCTGCATCAGGAACTCTATGTACGCTGGGATATCGCAGAACTTGAGCAACGCACTGAACAGCTAATCCAGACCATGCTAGATCATAAGTTGATATTCAAACGTGGTAATGAGTATGTTCCAGCAGACAGTGAAGCACCGCAATGGTCACGCCTGATGCTACTTGCCCAGGCAGTACAGCCTGCTCTTCAGCGCTATGCCATGAGCTTAACCATTCTGTTCAGCCTGCAACCGGAACAGGTTATTCACCGCGCCGAACTGGAACAGGAAAGTCAGAAGCTGGCGCAACGTATCGCGGCCCTATACGGAATTAATGCCCCTGAATTTTTCGATAAGAACTTATTTAAAACTCAGGTCAAAGTGCTAAAAGAACAGGGCTGGGTTGAACACCGAGAAGGGATCGGTATGCGCGCTACCGAAAGCTGTAAGCAGCTATATCACAGTATCCTGAGCCTACTCAGCGTGCCAGTACAGCAAGGTTTGCAGCAGGCCTCTCGTAGTCTACGCCAAAAGGCTCGTGATCAGATTCTTCCTGAACCTGAATCTTCAGCCAAATTGGTAGTGCAGGACGATCCCAAGAAAGAGGACTAATCCAACATAATTATTGTTCAAAAAGGCGTTGAAACATTCCTGTCGGTCACGGGTACGACAACGCCACATTTGGATTCCTATCAAAATTGCTGCAACTATCCAGCATACATAATAGTAGATTCCAAATTCTAACTGCTCGCCAACTAAGTACATGCCGATCATGAATAATGCTTGTATGGTCCCCACCATTACCAGATCCATCTCACCAAACAAAATAGCGGTAGACTTTAGACCCAGCCGTAAATCATCTTCCCGATCCACCATGCCATACAAGGTATCGTAGGCCAGTACCCACAAAACCGTTGAGGTATAAATGACCCAGACAATTAATGGCAGCTCATCTTGAATTGCAGCAAACGCCATCGGAATTGACCAGGCAAAAGCAGCTCCCAGAATTACCTGCGGGAAATAAGTGTAACGCTTCATAAAGGGATAAGTGGCAGCCAGACCAATTGCCACAAAGCTTAAGCTCACCGCAAACCAGTTCAAGGTCAGCGCCAGAGCAAAAGCAATTAACACCAGTAGCACAAAAAGCGCTAACGCTTCACGCGATGTCACCTTATTCTGCGCCAAAGGACGCTCACGTGTACGCTCCACATGCGCATCAAAGTCCCTATCCGCATAATCATTAATGACACAACCCGCTGAACGCATCAGAAAAACACCCAGACAAAACACCAGCAGAATCCACAGCGGCGGCAAACCCTCCGCCGCGATCCACAGCGCCCACAGCGTCGGCCATAGCAACAAGAAAGTGCCAATCGGCTTATCCAACCGCATCAACAACCCATACTGGTGCCATTTGTCTTTATTCAAGTTCATCCCCTTGTTGCAACTCTTTATATAAATTTTTTCTTATGTTCATTTTTTGGACGAGCAAAAAACGAACCAAAAAACTCGCCCTAAAAGTTAGGCGCTTTGCGCTTCCCTCACTATTCAAAATCACTTAACGTGCCGCAAAACGAAACATCCATGTTTCGAATTTGCTAAATTGGGCCATCCTTACCCAATTTACACTATAATTTTGAATACTTCGGCTAACTTTTAATCGGTTATTTGGTGCTAGCCACTAGCTCTAGTGGTCTATGAAACCTTCTTACTTGTTTAATGGTATATCAGCTATATGCATTAACTTACGCTTCTTTTTCTTGCGCACACAAGAAAAAGAAGGTCGCCGAGGGGCGAAATCTTAAATTGACCTTATTCATATATCCGTGACAAAGCATTAACTCTTACCAGAGATAAAATAAATATTACCGATACAACGGCGCATCCGGCAAAAACACTTCACACACCAACATGCCGTCATCTTTATCTTTCTTCTTCCACAGCGAACGTCTTGCCCACAATTTTGGTTGCGAGTTATTCGTTATTAGCTTTTCTTTTTCCAAATAACGAATAGTACTTTGATACAGCTCACTGCTTTCATTTAACTGGCAAACCTGTAAGAAATGTCGCCTTAGTTCTTCATCGGAGAACAGGATACTGCCCAGCGGCTTATTGCCGAGCTTTTCAATCAGATGTTTGCTACTAAATAGCATACTGGTTCTGGCAAAGATCCACGGATTATTCGGGCCGTATAGAACGACTTCTCGAACCTGACAGTTGACTTCACCCTCTGTATTTAATGCCGCAGCCTCTTCCGCGGTTAAAATACCAGTGCCTTCATGCAAGACATCCAGTTTTACCTGTTCCACATAACGCGATAGCTTTTCGGTCAGGGAGCCAAATTCTGCAAGCCATTCGGCGACATAAAAAGGTAGTTCCTTTATCGCGGCATCATCCGCGTTTTGCCAATCGTTACAATTCATCAGTTGCCAGCCTAAACTAAAGTGGAGTCATTGTACTGGATCTCAATCACATTACCCAACTGCTAAGCGCTCTTATCCGCCAGCGCATTTTTACATACGTCTTTTAAGGCTTCCACACTGGACAGGCGGGTAAAGTTTGGGCGGATAATAAAGGCGATACGACGATGCGGACCCGGTTCTTTTAAATGCACGGCAGTTAATTCTTTATTCTGCGAAATGAGCTGTTCCAATGCCATCTCCGGGATCAGTGTCGTTCCAAGCTTGCCCAGCACCATTTGTATCAGAGTGTTGAGGCTGGTTGCGCCAAAACCATGTTCGGTCTGCTCTTCGCTTAATTTACAGGCATCCAGAATATGGTCCTTCAGGCAATGTCCTTCTTTAAGCAGCATCAGGTTGCTGTGCATCATCTCGTCGCTGGTGATTTCCTTCTGCTGGCTGTATTTATCACCTTTTAAGGTCACCCAGAAAAAATCCTCCTGCCAGAACTCAAGTGTTAAAAGCCCATTGCAGTCATAAGGTAGCGCCAGTATCGCCGTATCCAGCTCCCCTTTACGCACCTTATCTACCAGCACATGAGATTGCTCTTCGACAATCCTCAGCTCTGCATTAGGGAAGCGCTGGTTCAGAATAGGGAACATTTTGGGTAATAAATAAGGCGCAATGGTCGGAATCACCCCAACAGACAAGGGGAAACTTAATGGTTCTTTCAGACTGGAAGACAGGTTTTGCAATGAATTGACCTGCGCCACGATCTCACGGGCTCTATCTAATACCTCGCGGCCAATCGGTGTTACCAGCACCTTTTTATTATCACGCTCGAATATCTGTACCCCCAGCTGCTCTTCCAGCTGACTAAGGGCTGTGCTTAGAGCGGACTGGCTAACATGGCATTTATCGGCTGCCTTCTTGAAGTGTAAGGTTTCTTCGGCTGCCAGAGCATAAGTGAGCTGTTTGAATGAAAGCATGGGGTACACCCTAAAGTTCGTGACTTATGTTCAGTATTTTAGAACATAAACTTCAATATATCCAAATTTACTTATCATCCATCAAACATTAAAGTAGTCCCCGAAGTCAATTACTTATTAATACTATTAGGAGATCCTAACTATGGCACTAATTAACACTGAAATTAAACCATTTAAAGCGACAGCCTTTAAAAATGGTGAATTCGTTGAAGTTTCTAACAAAGACATCGAAGGCAAGTGGGCAGTATTTTTCTTCTACCCAGCTGACTTTACTTTCGTATGTCCTACCGAGCTTGGCGACCTTGCTGATCACTACGAAGAGCTTCAAAGCCGTGGCGTAGAAGTTTTCTCAGTATCAACTGACACTCACTTCACGCACAAAGCATGGCACGAAACTTCAGACACTATCGGCAAAATCAACTATGCCATGATCGGTGACCCAACTGGTGAAATCACTCGTAACTTCGACGTTATGCGCGAAGGTCAAGGTCTTGCAGACCGCGGTACTTTCGTGGTTGACCCTGATGGCGTAATCCAGGTTATGGAAATCACTGCTGAAGGTGTTGGCCGTGACGCAAAAGAGTTGGTTCGTAAAATTAAAGCCGCTCAATACGTTCGCAACAACCCAGGTCAAGTTTGCCCAGCAGCCTGGAAAGAAGGCGAAGAAACTCTTGCTCCTTCATTAGACCTGGTAGGCAAAATCTAAGCTTACTTTAGACCCTTGGCTGGCTTCGGCCAGCCAGCTCTCCGGAGCTTGAGCATTTTCCACCCAGCATTTTATCTATAGAGCCGATGCTGGGTGGGAAATATCCAACCAACGCAAGACAAAGGTGTAATCCCAATGTTGAATAACCAAATTTTAGAAGCCTTAAAAGGCTATACCGCCAAGATGCAAAAGACGGTGACTTTCGTTTTGCAAACCGGTGAGCACTCAAAACGAAACGAACTTAAAGAATTCTTAACCAGCTTTGTCAGCGTTAGCGACAAGCTGCAACTTGAAGAACGTGACCTGTCTGATCAGGTGCGCAGTCCGATCAGCTTTATTCTCGAGGCAGATGGCAAGGATACAGGTATCCGTTTCTCAGGTATTCCATCTGGTCATGAGTTCAACTCATTAGTACTGGTGGTATTACAGGCAGCCGGTAGCCCAGTGAAGCTGGATGAATCATTGAAGAAGATGGTCGCCAATGTACAGCAACCAATGAAGTTTGAAGTTTTCATCAGCTTGAGCTGCCACAACTGTCCCGACGTGGTACAGGCCCTCAATCAGTTTGCTCTGTTAAACCCTAACATTGAGGCAGAGATGATTGACGGTGGCCTATTCCAGGACATGGTCAAAGAACGCGACATCCAAGGCGTGCCCAGTGTTTACCTGAACGGTGAACTATTCGCTAACGGCAAAGTCACGGCAGCCGAACTGATTGATAAATTGCTGGAAAAAGATCCCAGCATTGCCAAGGCAGGTGCTGGCGAAAAGATGCCATTGCAGGATGTGGTTGTTATCGGCGGTGGCCCGGCAGGCGTTGGCGCAGCCATTTACAGTGCTCGCAAAGGTCTTAAAGTCACCTTGATTGCTGACCGTATCGGTGGTCAGGTCAAAGACACCATGGGTATTGAAAACCTGATTTCCGTACCAAAGACTACCGGCCCAGAATTGTCAGGTGCTTTGCAGGCACACCTGAATGATTATGACGTCACGGTCAAAGAACATTTACGCGTAACTGACATTGACCAGGGCGATATTAAAAGTGTGACTTTATCATCTGGTGAAGTGATTGATAGTAAAACCCTGATCATCGCCACTGGTGCTAAATGGCGTGAACTGGGTATTCCAGGCGAGAAAGAAAACATCGGTAATGGTGTTGCTTACTGTCCGCACTGCGATGGTCCTTTCTTTAAAGGAAAAGATGTGGCGGTAATCGGCGGCGGTAACTCAGGTATTGAAGCTGCGCTTGATTTGGCGGGCATCGTAAAATCAGTCACTGTATTTGAATTCATGCCAGAACTGAAAGCGGATAAGGTATTAGTAGATCAGGCAGAAGCCCGTGACAATATTAAGATCCTGCGTAATGTTGCGACCAAAGAAATCCATGCTGATAACGGCAAGGTTTCAGCGATTGAATATCAGGATCGCGCTACAGAAGCGTTGCACAGCTTGAAGCTGGATGGTGTTTTTGTACAGATCGGTCTGGTACCTAACAGCAAGTTCCTGGGTGATGTGGTTGAGCTGACTCGCTTTGGCGAAGTAGTCATCAACGAAAAATGCGAAACCTCACAGCCCGGTATCTACGCCTGCGGTGATGTGACCACGGTCCCATACAAGCAGATCGTAGTCGCCATGGGCGAAGGCGCTAAAGCATCACTGGCTTCTTTTGAGTACCTGTTGGCCAATTCTGCGAAGCTTGAAGCCATGTACCAGGATCATCAATCAAGCCAATCGGCAGCAGCATAAATACTTATTCTTGTTGAGTTAGTCATGGCGGGCCAAAGTGCCCGCTTTTTTTATTCATCTTCTGGTAGGGGCGGACCTACGTGTCCGCCCTTTTAATGACAATTTATTTGTAGGTTGGTGATGAACACAGTGAATCCCAACAACTTAGGTATCGTCGATTCGGATATGTTGTGATGCGCTTCGCTGATCCTGCCCTAAGGGTACATCCCAACCTACGACTAGCTTTTGGTACGGACAAGTCATGACTTGTCCCTACAATCTCAATTGCATTTGGCTTATCTTCATGGCTTAATAACTCTTAACCAAGGAGGTTTTTATGTCATTAGTGGTCGTCGAAACTTATCCCAATACCATGCAGGCGCACATCGCCCGTGGCCTCCTTGAATCCCATGGCATTCATGCCACCATACTGCACGAACATTCCCTCAGCACTGCTTCCTTCACTATTGGCGAAGTTCCATTGATGGTTGATGAGGAGAACTATATTCGTGCCAGAGAAATTCTGACTGATGAACTTCCACCCGATCCGATAGAAAGTTTTTCGGCGTGATAAAGACAGGAAACAGCTAACGCTCCACCGGATTATTCAGTTTCCACAACTCAAAGCCACCGTCCATGCTATAGACTTCTTTAAAACCATTGGCGGCAAAATACTGTGCTGCTGGCTGGCTACTATTGCCATGATAACAGACGACGACTAATGGCTTATCTTTATCTGACTCTTGAATAAACTCGGCAGCATTCTGGTTATTGATATTTTTTGCATTAGGCATATGCCCAGCTGCATATGATTGCGGATCACGAATATCGGCCAGCAAAACTTCCTTGTCTTGCATTAGCTGTTTGGTATCTTCAATACTGATTCGTTTAAACATATCCTTTCTCTTACAAGCCTCTTGTTTTTGCAGTGATATAACCCAACAGGCCGCCACTGAGCAGGCCGATTAAGTGTGCGGCGTTAGCGATATTGCCCAGCAATCCGGTAAAGCCTAACACTAACCATAACAACATAAACTGCATCAAACCGGGATGGACATGCACTGGGAAGAAGGGGTCATAACGGCGACGTATAAAGTTAAAGCCCAACAAACCATACACCACGCCCGACATACCACCAAATTTATTTGGGTCATCCATGAGGTATCCAACGTAGAACTGGCCAAAATTTGATAATAAGGCAGTAATTAAGACTATCGCTAATAAATACCAAGCACTTTTTGCTTTCTCAATTGAGCCACCCTGATCCCATAGCCACATCATATTAAATAACAAGTGAATGGGGTAAGCACCAAGCATAAAGTGCAAAAAAATTGGCGTGATAAGACGGTGTACTTGTCCCTGCTGGATCAAATCCCAATCAAACCAAAACAACTTGGTATAATCATTAGTCCCTGACATGGTCAAAATACTAACCAAAACTGAAATACCAACCAGGGTTTTAGTCATCCAGCCGGCTTGCGCCAAAAAATCTTTAAGCATCGTTTTCCTCGTATTGTCGTATCATGCCGATATGTGGGATGCCGTCTTCGAGATAGGGTTCCGTTACCGTGACAAAATCTAAACTTGAATAAAAATTCTCAAGATATTCTTGCGCGCTGATTTTAATATTTTTAGCAAAATGTTGATCGCTGTAATTCAACGCCAGCTCCATCATCTCTCTTGCCAGCCCTTTCTTACGCGCTGATTGTTCGATGCAAACCCGACCAATCGCCGCCAAACCATGATAATGCTCCAGCGACTCAAACAAACGCAAATAACCAACCAGTTTGCCATCATCATAAGCCAACAAATGCATAGCCTGTTTATCCAGACCATCAAGATCCTGATAGGGACAATTCTGCTCAACGCAGAACACAGCTAAGCGAAGTTGCAATACGTCATACAACTCTTTTTTGGATAACCCATTCCAGCTTCGCCAGCGCAGTGAAATCAATCTAAATTATTCCTATCAATCCCAACTCAAAACCACTTTACCAGACTGACCACTAGCCATAGTTTCAAAGCCCGTTTCAAACTCATCAATCTTAAAACGGTGAGTAATGATTGGCGAAACATCCAAGCCAGACTGCAACATGGCAATCATCTTGTACCAGGTTTCATACATTTCGCGGCCATAGATACCTTTAATGATAAGGCCTTTAAAGATCACCTGATTCCAGTCGATGGCCAAGTCGCTTGAAGGAATACCTAACATGGCAATTTTGCCGCCATGATTAATGGTTTGTAGCATGGATCGAAATGCCGAAGGAACACCAGACATTTCAAGGCCAACATCGAAGCCTTCTTTCATACCAATTTCCTTCATCACATCTTCCAGTTTTTCCTGGCTGACATTTACCGTGCGCGTTGCACCCATCTGCTTAGCTAAGTCCAGACGATAGTCGTTAATATCTGTGATGACTACATGGCGAGCTCCGGCATGACGGGCAATGGCGGCGGCCATAATACCAATCGGGCCGGCACCAGTAATCAGCACATCTTCACCGACCAGATCAAAAGACAAGGCGGTATGTGCTGCGTTGCCAAGTGGGTCGAGAATTGAAGCGACTTCATCAGAAATATCATCTGGAATTTTATAGGCGTTCTCGGCGGGAATCACCAGATACTCGCCAAAAGCACCGGGGCGATTAACACCAACTCCGACGGTATTGCGACACAAGTGACGACGGCCAGCACGACAATTACGACAGACACCGCAGGTAATATGACCTTCACCTGAAACGCGATCGCCAATTTTGAAACCTTTCACTTCCTGACCGACTTCTTCGATCACACCCACATACTCATGACCAACCGTCATCGGCACTGGAATGGTGTTCTGCGCCCACTCATCCCAGTGATAAATGTGCATATCAGTGCCGCAGATTGCAGTTTTCTTAATCTTGATTAATACGTCATTATGGCCTAGCTCAGGTCTAGGCTGATCGACCATCCAAATACCTTTTTCGGCTTTGGCCTTGCTTAATGTTTTCATAGGTTTCTCTATTGTTTACCTGTTGAATACGTAACTGAAAAACACGCACGTCATTGCGAGGCCTTTGGCCGCGGCAATCTCTTTCACCAGATTGCCACGCCTGCCTTGCAGGCTCGCAATGATAGGTTTATTTTATAACGCCCAATTCTTTGCCGACTTTTTCAAAAGCGGCAATAGCGCGATCAA
Organism: Kangiella sp.; assembly: GCF_014762745.1. GTDB lineage: Bacteria > Pseudomonadota > Gammaproteobacteria > Enterobacterales > Kangiellaceae > Kangiella. The sequence goes on along the minus strand of NZ_JABURJ010000134.1, from coordinate 12,082 downwards.
TGTGTTCAATATTATGCGCGGCTGACATTTGCGTTCGAATTCGCGCCTGACCTTTTGGTACTACCGGGAAGGAGAAGCCGATAACATAAATACCCTCTTTAAGCATCATGTCTGCAAACTTGCTGGCCAAAGAAGCATCACCCAACATCACCGGAATAATCGGATGCTCACCAGGCACTAACTCAAAGCCTAACGAAGTCATTTTCTCGCGGAAGTATTCGCTGTTATGACGCAGCTTTTGACGTAGCTCGTCACCATTTTCCAACATGTCTAATACTTTTAAGCTGGCCGCGGCAATCACCGGCGCCAAGGTATTAGAGAACAGATACGGACGCGAACGTTGACGTAACCATTCAACTACTTCTTTACTCGCTGAGGTGTAACCGCCAGATGCACCACCAAGTGCTTTACCTAGAGTACCAGTAATAATATCCACTCGACCCATCACATCGCAGAATTCATGCGAGCCTTTGCCTTTCTCACCGATAAAGCCAACCGCATGTGAATCATCAACCATAACCAACGCGTTGTATTTATCGGCCAGATCACACACCGACTTAAGATCAGCGATAATGCCGTCCATTGAAAAGACACCATCGGTAACAATCAGCTTATAACGGGCGCCATCGGCATCCGCCTGCTGAAGTTGTTTTTCCAGATCAGCCATATCGTTATTGGCATAACGGTAACGTTTAGCTTTACACAAACGTACACCATCAATAATAGAAGCATGATTCAGTGCATCAGAAATCACGGCATCTTCGGCATCCAGCAATGTTTCAAACAAACCACCATTGGCATCAAAACATGAAGAATAAAGAATGGTATCTTCCATACCCAGGAAATCGCTGATGCGTTTTTCCAGCTTTTTGTGCACATCCTGAGTACCGCAGATGAAGCGCACCGAAGCCATGCCGTAACCATAATGGTCCAGCGCTTCCTGACCAGCTTTAATCAACTCAGGGCTGTTAGCCAAACCGAGATAGTTATTGGCGCAGAAGTTCAGAACATTCTCGCCTGTTGTGACATGAATATCCGCTGCCTGTTGCGAGTCGATGACCCTTTCTTTTTTATAGAGGCCTGCTTCTTTAACTTCGTCAATGTTCTGCTGGATATGCTTGAGAAATTCTTGATTCATGAAATAACCTTTTGAATATTGGACACCTGCTTATGGCAGGTCATTTGAAACCGATAAAATTGACGCCATTCTAACATCTATGCCTGAAATTTACTCTATTCAGCCCTTAATTTATTGACACACCCGAACCATTTCACTAGTTTACAATGGAACAATAATTAGAAGCCTCAATAAGGAGCTAAAGGTGTCAACTTTCTTTCAGATAATAGGAATTGCTGTTGTCAGCATCATTGTCTTACTCATCCTTGCCTACTATGGGTTCAAGTTCTATTTACGCATCAAGCTTGGTAAACACCTCGCCAAGGCATTGGAACATGGTCAACTTGCCCAACCAGCCCGCCTCCACCTGGAATCTATTGCTGCTCAGGACATCGATGATGCTGAGTTTCATGAGCTGGTCAGCCAATGCCAAAAGTTAGACTTCAACACCATTGGTTACTACCTGATCCCCGAGATTGATCAGACTTCTATTTATGCGGCAACGAATGCCAGCAGAGATATAACCATTGTGATTTATTCGCATATTATAGGCTGTTTTTTCGACGTTGTTGCCACCAGCAAAGATAAACTCAATGTTACCTACAGTACAGCTCCCGCTGGCGATGGTCTTGATCATCCGCCAGGCGAAGAAAAGCATTTTTTGCCTGCCGAAACCACACTTGCTGAAGCCCTGCATTTACTCGAGCAAAGAACTGCCGGTATTCGTACTGCTTTTCCAGGTGATTTTGTCTCGTTTTTTGAGGATGCATACGCCAAAGAAATGGACTGGCGACTTGATCGGGGCATGACTGCCGAAGAAGTTAAAAATATGGCGGCCAAACAAGGCGCTCACTATAGCGATGAGCAGATTGAGGCAGCTATCGAACAACAAAACTATCAATTCAGCATTGAGCTGGATACTTTAGTGATTGACACATTTTTAGACTCTGGTCAGGTCACCGCCAAACAGTGGAACAACTACCAGGATGGCACACTGATTATCCACAAGAAGTCGCCTCTTGCTGATCTGCAAGAAACCCTTGCTTGGTATGTGGATGAACTGGAAACCCGTAATATGCTCCTGCCCATTATTGATAAAGCAGAGAACTGCTGGCAATTAATGGATGAGCTTAACCCTTTGCTGCCCAGTTCACACAGGTTCGAACTGATTGGCAGTCTTGATTCTCCAGTCCCAGCCAGGCTTTTTTATAACCGCCACTATTGATAAACAAGAGTTGATGGGCAAAAAGAGTTACTCCAATAGCCTACTTACTATTGGAGCAGCTAATTACCAGTTAAATCTGGTGCCTTTGATGTTGTCGCTGATGCGGTCCTTGATAGCAATCGCAACACCAAGGTCGAGATAGGGAATATTGATATGGTGAGCACCAACCATGGCACCGGCAGTATCCACTTCAAGGCTAGCCATGCCATGGCGACGATCGAATGGGCTTTCCTTCACCGCAATGGTTTGGGTTTTCGGTAGTCGGACGAAGGTGTACTTGGTAAAAATGACACCATCTTTAAAAGCTACCAGCTGATCATTGATATGGTAGCCCGCGCCTTTAACATAGGCTTTTGAGTAATAGACGCTATACACAACCCACAAAACAAAGCCAACCGGATAGGCATACAGGCTCCATAATGCCAATGGCGCAGTTATGACCAGGCCGATCAAGACCATGACTTTGAGCACGCGGCGCCAGCCTCTCTGATTAATCGGCTGCCATTCAATGGCATCCCAATCCACATCGCTCTGTATTTCTTTAAGCAACTGCTCACGCATATTGTTGGGTGCAACTGGAACCACCTGCTTCATGCTGACACCCTGCTGTTCATTATTGACGCCACCGGCTGTTTCTATGGTGATGCCAATTCGCTTAAACCAGCGATGGAGCAGTGACTCATGGATGGTTAATGACTGGATACGGGTCATGGGAATGGTCGCCTGCAGGCGCGTCAGCAATCCCAAGGTTGCCTGCAGTTTATCTTTAGTTTTTATCAGTACGAAGCCATGAAACTTCAGTAGCGCCATGGCAATCGACAGTAACCACAAGGCAATGATTGCGGCAATGACGCCAATGATGGTTAACAGTGTGAAATAAAGCCAGCCATTTTCAAATTCGATACTGCTGACCAAGCCATCAATCCATTGCGTGAACTGACTGATATAGTTGGTAACCAGACGCTCAATCTGGTTATCCATGAACTGCATTACAAAACCAAAAAAGATCGCCACCGCAACAATACCGCGATTGGTGATCATGCCGTAACGAACAATCTCGCCGAATGATAAGCTCAAGATACTGTCTTTTGGTTTTGCAGCCTCTTCTTCCTGCAGTTCTTCTTCATCATTAATTTTACGCTTAAGCGCATTAACTGCCTGCATATCAATCACATTGATGACCGCTTCCGGCTTACCGCCTGATGCTGACTCAAGCTGTACTTTAACCACACCAAATAGCCGGTGTAATGGTGACTGCACTAAATTGAGGTTTTGAATTTTTTTATAAGGAACCTGACGAACATTACGAAAGAAGATCCCTTCCTGCACTCGAATTTTATCACCTTCTAGCCAATAACGATAAAAGCGGTATTGGACAATGGCGCCTAAACTGATGATTAAGGCAAATCCTAAAGCAAATAATTCCCATGAGCTGCCGCGTGTACTGAACAATGCAAGAACGATAGGGAATATCAGTTTCTTAATATTTTCAAACAGAATAAATAACGGGGAAATTTTGTGTAGCCGATTGGCCTGTACTTCAGACTGCATCGCTTTCGCCTTCTTCCTGCAACACGGAACGCAAATCATGAGCAGTATCTAACAAGATGCCATCCAGTGAAACCGATGCATCACGCGTACCGGCGGTGTGCGTCACCAGCTTGCCCAATTTATACTTGCGTTCCAATGGACCTTGCGCCACATCGGTGTGTTGCACACGGTTAAAGGGTATCAGCGTCTTTTTACGCCACCAGACGCCACTTTGAATATAAAGACCTTCGTCAGCCAGCCAGTACCATGTGTAGTCGTATGATTTTTTAGCCCAGATAAAACCAATGGTAAAGATAATCGCTGCAACCGCCAGACCAATATACATCAGCCAGAAGCTACCACTAAATATAGAAATAGCACTTGGAACGATTGCAATGATCAAACAAACCAAAGCGGTACTGATTCGTGATACTTTAATTGAGTCTGGGTGAAGGCGTTGTTTATTATCCGGCAACTGTTCGATAAGACTTGCATCCTGAACCTGTTGTCGAGTGCTGCTCGGATTATTTGTTGAGTCTTGATGTTGTTCTTGTTCGTTGCTCATAAGCGGTTTTCCCCAAAGCTTACTTGATGAGTAGAATTATATCGCGTACCAAGATACAACACTGTAGCAGAATGTTACAGGGTATTATTGCTAGTCGCTCCGCTTCAGGGCTTCGATGCCACCATGCAAGCTGTAGACACAGGAAAAATCTGCTTGTATGAGCAGGCTGGCTGCATTAAAACTTTTCTGCCCTACCTGACAAATGGTCACTATTGGCTGATCCGGATCGAGCTGATTAATATGACTACCAAATTCAGTTATCGGAATATTATTTAATGTCTCTGCTTTGGCAAAAGCAAGCAGCGCTTTATCGACTTGATGCTCATCTGTATTTCGGACATCAATCAGCAAAGGGGCATCTTGCTGACTCGCCCATTGCCGTAATTCATCTGGACTAATCAGCTGAACTTCATCGGATTCCTGCCACTCAAAATGACTCATGTTTAAGGCCTGTGTTGTTCAATTAACTGCATCATACTGGTAGCTGTCTGCTCCGGCTCAAGTGCACCTGTAATGGCTGAAATCATGGCGATGCCTGACACTCCAGTTTGTGCTACTTCGGCAATTCTATCAGCATTGATACCCCCAATGGCAACCCACGGATAACTTTGCATCAGCTCATTCCAATAGTTCAAGTTATCAACCCCATGTGGAATCCACGGCATTTGCTTACTGTCTGTATGATAAACCGGACCACAGGCCAGATAACTTGGGGCAATTGCATGGGCGCGCGCCACTTCATAAAAGCAGTGAGTGCTGACACCAAGGTGCAAACCTGCTTTACTGATTGCTGCCAGATCTGCAGTATCCAGATCTTCCTGCCCCAGATGCACGCCATAAGCATTGTGTTTTATGGCCAGCTGCCAATAGTCATTAATAAACAGTTTTGCATCATATTGCTGGGCAATCTTAACCGCTTCTACAATTTCATTTTCCAGCTCTTCATCTTTGAGATTTTTTACTCGCAATTGAATCGTTGAAATTCCCAATGGTAATAAACGCTTAAGCCAATCCGCTCGGTCCACAACCGGATACAGACCTAGCACCTGTCCCTTTAACGAAGGAAATTGATAGTCATTCATTGCATACGATTTGGATAAATACGGCATATCTTCTTCATCAGCCGGCCATGACTGTACGCATAATGGGCCTTTGTCATTTTTCACCGAATAACTGTTTCTTAGCCCCTGATTGAGTGCCATTTTGCCAATCACTACTGCATCTTCAATTGAATACTCCAACGCCAGTGCAGTTGCTATGGCAGAAGAGAGAACACATCCTGTGCCGCGAGTGTCCTCGCAATTTTTTCTATCGCTATGCAGCCAGAACTGATGATTGTAACTAACAAAGAAATCTGCTGCTTTCTCGGTATGCAAATGTCCTCCCTTGACTAAGACCGCTCCAACACCTGATACCAACAGCTGCTTGGCCTGACGCTCAACATCGTCTATTGACTCAATCGGTTCGCCGCTTAATATTTTAAGTTCATCAATATTAGGCGTAAGCACAGTGATATAAGGCAATAGAGTTTTTAACCGAGCAAGCACTTCCTTTGGCATAAACTCTGTACCAGAAGAGCTTGTGATAACCGGATCTAATACAAGTGGGATTGGTTTCTTATTCTTCACAAGAAAGTCTTTCAGAACTGTTACTGCATCCATGCTTGGAAGCAAGCCAACTTTAATTGCATCCGGCTGGCCCATTTCGCATAAAGCCATTAACTGAGTCTGCAACTGCTGTTTTGCAGCAGGGTTGACCGCTATAACTCTCTGACTGTTCTGCGCAGTATGGGCAGTTGAGATACAGCAGCCATGTCCACCCAACGCTTCTATAGTTCTAACATCGGCTAACTGACCTGCAAGGCCGGAGTTATCCAGTCCTGCATAAGTCCAGATTACAGCTTTTGTTTTTTTCTTCATGACTCTTGTTGCCAGAAAGGCGTTCCCAGAACAGGCGTGCTTGGTTGTGCCAGATCGCGTTGCGGCATGGCTCCAGCCTGATATGCATTTCGACCAGCGTTGACCGCGTCTTTAAATGCTGTCGCCATTAGCACCGGATTTTCCGCCTGTGCAATCGCCGTATTTAACAGCACTGCATCAAAGCCCATTTCCATTGCCTGCGCCGCATGAGAAGGTAATCCTAATCCAGCATCAATCACCATCGGCACATCAGGTAAGCGCTTACGCAAAGTCTGCAACGCATAAGGATCCGTTAAACCTCGACCCGTCCCAATCGGCGCGCCCCAGGGCATTAAAATATTACAGCCTGCGTCTAATAAACGCTGGCACAACACCAAATCATCAGTGCAGTACGGGAACACTTCAAAACCACGCTTGACCAATTCTTTTGCCGCTTCAACTAATTGAAATGGATCCGGCTGAAGATTGTACTCGTCACCAATCACTTCCAGCTTGACCCAGTTGGTCTGGAAAACTTCCCGCGCCATTTCAGCGGTCGTTATCGCTTCCTTTGCCGAATGGCAACCCGCCGTATTCGGCAACCAGTGACAATCCAACTGCTGTAACTGCTTCCAGAAATTCTCACCACCCAGCCCCTGACGTCTCACTGATACCGTCACTATGTTAGCGCCAGAAGCTTTTATAGAATCCAGCATAATCTGCGGTGACGGATATAATGCCGTCCCGACAAATAATCTACTGTTAATTTCTTTTCCAGCAATTTTTAGCATATTCGATTCTCTTTTTGGTTATCTTAAATTGAACGCTTTCGACCATATCCGAGGCCTATACCCCCTTTTTTCGCTACTCAGCGAGTTACTTTTCTTGCGTGGTCAAGAAAAGTAACCAAAAGAAGACCACCCCGTGATTGAGGTTTCGCTTCGCTCTACTTCCTTCGTATCCGCCAAGCCACTTAACGCACCGTAAAATACGTTCCATCCCTGGCCCGAATTTTACTATTCAAAACGTCCTGTTTTGAATTGCTATGTCTTGGCTACTACTCAGCTCAATCAAAAGGGGGTATTGGAGCAAGCCTGAATGCCTAGATTTTTTTGAAATTACTTAAAATCTCCATTTCCTCCGATAAAGAAAAAAAGCTAAACAATTACGCGGCGAAAAAACAGTATTCAAGAGGGAGTTTCTCCCCGATTTTGCGTACTTGTTAAATCGTCTAAGCTAAGCTGAGACGCGGCAAATTTAATTCTTGGAACAGGAGTTTGCTAATGACAAATGACTGTGACAATAATCAATTTTAACAAAGCCCTTCTCTTCATGATAAAGCAAAAAAGCTAAGCAAGTACGCGGCGAAAAACAATGTTCAAGAGGGAGTTTACTTCAGTAAATGACCTTGTAGAACACTGTTTTTTTACAAAGTAATTGTGACGATTTTTTGTTTTATCCGCCTTGCATGGGCAAAACAATTTCCACCCGGTCACTATCTTTTAGCATCGTCTCCGCATACAAAGACCTAGGCACAAACTCCATATTCACAGCAATTGCAAAATTCCCTTGCTGTTTAAACCAATCAATAAATTCTGCAATACTCATTGGCTTTGGTATTTCTATCGTTTCGTCATTAACTATTAACTGCATTTTCAGCCTCGTTGTGTGCGCCCATTGCCTGGTTAAACTTTATCATCATTTGCTCTACTACTGCCGGTGCCAGCAGAATTCCATGACGGTACAATCCGTTAATTCTGCCGATACCATCTTTGAGCTCTACTTTTGGTAGGTTATCTGGCAACGCTGGCCGACAATTGACTACCTGTTTGATGATGCGTGCTTCACCAAATGATTTATGCAAACTGTATGCTGCGGATAATAATTCCAGCGATGAGCGTACGGATACTGGACTATAATCTTCGCTTTCAATCTCTGTTGCTCCCAACAGGTAAATATTATCAGGGCGCGGCACTATGTAGATTCTATAGCGCGGATGAACCAGCCGGGTTAAATGTTCTATCTTTATATCAGGCGCTTGCAACCAAAGCAGTTCTCCGCGCACCGCACGCAAGGGTAATTCTTTTTTTGCGCCCATGCCTCGGCAATCAAACACCCAATCATGGCGATAAGTGTCTGTTGCCGTTTTGATCTTCCCTGGCTCTATCGCCTGAACCTCAACCTGCTCTTTCCACTGGACACCTTTTTTAAGTAATGATTGTTGCAGTGCATTTAACAAACTAATAGTATCCAGCTGCCCTTCGTCAGTCACCCACAGGCCATCACCCATATGCGCCAATTCAGGCTCTTTATCAGCTATTGATATGTTTTGCACATAATTATCACAATCGCTTAATTTATGTCTAAGCATACTATGAAAGTGATTCAGTTCGACTTTATCTGAGCCGTGGGCAGTGACCAGTGAACCGATTTGTCGATAGAAGACTGGATAGTCCAACTCTTCTATTAACTTTGGATAGAGATGCATCGAGCGTGTGCCCAGTTCAAAAATTGTAGGCTCCGCCATTTCAAGTTCGGCAAGTGGCGATAAAATTCCCGCCGCAGCAAATGAGCATGCTGCTTCACTGTCTAATGGATTTTTATCAAACAGTGTTACTTCATGCCCTTTTTTTATCATTTGCCAGGCCAGTAGTCTGCCGGCAATTCCTGCGCCCACAATTCCGATGTTCATAGTCTCAGCTTCTCTTTTTCGTTACGTTATTTCACTTCAACGTATATTTCTGCACCCTGTTGTTTAAATTCCTGTGATTTTTCCGCCATGCCCTGCTCAATTTTTTTCTGTTCTGCAGAATAGTCACGCACATCCTGTGAAATTTTCATGGAGCAGAACTTGGGGCCACACATGGAACAGAAGTGAGCAACTTTCGCGGAATCTTTTGGCAAGGTTTCATCATGGAATTCGCGGGCTGTATCTGGATCCAATCCAAGGTTGAATTGATCTTCCCAACGGAATTCAAAACGCGCTTTCGATAACTGATCATCTCGATAACGCGCGCCCGGGTGTCCTTTAGCGACGTCTGCTGCATGCGCCGCTAATTTATAAGTGATAATGCCTGTTTTAACATCATCACGATTTGGCAAACCCAAATGCTCTTTTGGCGTCACATAACAAAGCATGGCGCATCCAAACCAACCAATCATGGCCGCACCGATACCGGAAGTAATATGGTCATAGCCGGGCGCGATATCAGTAGTCAATGGCCCAAGCGTATAGAAAGGCGCTTCGTGGCATTCTTTGAGCTGCTTATCCATGTTTTCCTTGATCATGTGCATCGGCACGTGACCCGGCCCTTCAATCATCACCTGTACGTCATGCTCCCAGGCAACCTTTGTCAGTTCGCCCAAGGTTTCCAGCTCACCAAATTGCGCCGCATCGTTGGCATCCGCCAATGAGCCAGGACGCAAGCCATCGCCCAGCGAGAAGCTCACATCATAAGCTTTCATGATTTCGCAAATTTCTTTGAAGTGAGTGTAGAGGAAGTTTTCTTTATGATGCGCGATACACCACTTCGCCATTATCGATCCACCGCGCGACACAATACCGGTGACACGATCAGCCGTTAGCGGAACATAGCGCAGCAGGACACCGGCATGAATGGTAAAGTAATCCACCCCTTGTTCGGCCTGTTCAATCAATGTATCTCTGAATACTTCCCAGGTCAGATCTTCAGCCACCCCGCCTACCTTTTCCAGGGCTTGATAAATTGGCACTGTGCCGATAGGCACTGGTGAGTTACGCAAAATATAATCACGCGTGGCATGGATATTTTTACCAGTCGATAAATCCATCACAGTGTCACCACCCCAACGAGTCGCCCACACTAACTTTTCCACTTCTTCTTCGATGCTGGATGTCACGGCGGAATTACCGATGTTGGCATTAATCTTAACCAAGAAATTGCGGCCAATTATCATCGGTTCCAGTTCAGGGTGATTAATATTTGCTGGAATGATCGCGCGCCCAGCAGCAATTTCATCACGTACAAATTCAGGGGTTATGATTTGTGGTGTATTGGCACCAAAGGAATTGCCTTTAAGCCGTGCTTCCCTTTCGTTATCCGCAGTTTCTTGCAAAGCCTCTCGCTGCTGGTTTTCGCGAATGGCCACATACTCCATCTCAGGCGTAATGATTCCTTGGCGCGCATAATGTAGCTGGGTGACATTCTTGCCTGCTTGTGCTCGCAGCGGTTTACGTTGTAGCTCAGGGTTATGGGTGGCAAAGGCTTTATCACCATCTTCATAACCGTTATCAATTGGCTTAACTTCGCGCCCCGCGTACTCTTCCACATCGCCACGGCCTATTACCCATTCTCGACGCACCTGCTGTAAACCTTTACGCACATCAATTTCAACGGCCGGGTCAGTATAGGGCCCCGAGGTATCGTAAACGGTTACCGCTTCACCATTGGTCAAACTGATTTCACGCATAGGCACGCGAATATCGTTATGAAGCCTTCCTGGAATATAAATCTTCTTTGAATTGGGTAAAGGATCGCGCGTAATGGTATGTTTGATTAGATCAATCGGATCATTCTTTGCCACATTAACCTCCAGCGTTAATGACCGCATAGCGCAAGGGGGCAAAGAGATAATGAGAACAGAGCTTTATTGTGAGATCGTCAGCTTGTGACATTACTCTTCCCTACGCCGATGCGAGTCGGATCAGGTTATACGGGTTTGCACATGCATCTCAGCTCTTGAATCTAGAAACTGCCTTAGCAGCTAGCTCAAGCGCACCCCGAGAGTTGTCGCAAATTATACACAGCCTAAGACAAAATAAAATAGGGCTTGTCTCAAAGCCAATAAAAAAAGCGGCACCTAAGGTAGCCGCTGGGGAGAATGGGGCGTTAATTGAGAGTCGACAGCGCCCCTGTGGAGAGTCATTTTTTATTATTAGAATCTTTCTTTATCGATTACTGAATCAGCTTCATCGAGAAGGGATACTCATATACCCCACCTTCGCTGGCCTTGATCGCTGCCAAAATGGTCACGATGAAGTGGAAAATGATCAAGCCAAACAGAATCGGAATTCCGATCAGAATGAGACAGAGAATCAGGGCCGCACAGTAAGCAATAAACATGGTGATGTTAAAGTTCAAAGCACGCTTACCATTTTCCGCCACCAGCGGCATCTCATCTTTCTTCAGCAACCATACAATCAATGGCCCAAGGATCATGCCGATGACAGGCACCAGTGGTACCATCGCTACGAAAGCCGCCAGATGAGCAAACATGGCCCAGGTTTTCTCTTCGCCGCGTATCTCTTCAGTGCCAAGCACTTCTGCTTCTCCTTCATAGACCCGCTCTTTACCCTGATTACCTTGTTCTGGTTTGCTGTCACCAGTGCCTTCAGGTTTTTTATCATCTTCGTGGTTCATCACTTTTTCCTCGTCTGAAATCTAAAATTGGCAACGAGCTTCTTCGCTGCACAGTTACAGACTAGCAAAGACTTGTATTTCAAAATGTTACTTTAAGTGATAGGAATTAACGATAGATCGGTACTTTCAATTAATTTTCACTATTATTATAAGTCATTGAAAATATTGAGATTATTACAGGAGCTTTGGTGAACCGAACTGAACAAACTTTAAACATCTATTCTCTTTTATGCTTAATTAGTCATTTAAGCTATTGATATTAAAAACATTCTTCTTTTGATAACTTTTATTTTGGGGCTGATCCAGATAACTAACCCATTTCTTCTTTAACCCATTGTTTTAATTGCT
>NZ_JABURJ010000116.1 GCF_014762745.1 Kangiella sp. | reverse complement strand
AGGCAAAATTTGCTTAAAAATAGCGGGTTTGCTTTGACTAGACCACAAGATATATGTATTATTGCGCGCCTATGTCAAGTCGCAGGTTCCCGGCATCGCTCAGTCCCAATAAATTCGTGGACCAGGGCAAAGAAATAGATGCCACCCTTGAGATTGATTATTTCGAGCGTTTTCGCCAGTTGTTGAATTCATCAAAAGGCGAAATTCACTGTAAAATCAATGGTGAAAGGGTTAAAGATACTCGTACAACTTCACTGCATGTGGCTCTCACTGGTGAAGTCGAATTAGTATGTCAGGGCTGTACTGAACCTTTTATGTTCAAACTTGACCGACAGGCAACTTTGCGTCCGGTGTATTCGGAAGAGCAAATGGCTAATGTCCCTGATGACGTAGAGCCGGTGCTTGTTGGAGAAGACGGATTAGATATAAAATCAGCAGTAGAAGATGAGCTGATTTTATCGCTACCACTCATTCCTTTATTCGGTGAGTGTGAAGAACTGGAAACTTATCAGGCAGGTGAGCTTCCAGAAGAAGCAATTGAGCAGGCAGAAAAGGATAATCCTTTTAATGCCTTAAAAGATTTAAAGTTTGATTAAGCAGGAGAACGCTAATGGCTGTACAACAGAATCGCAAAACTCGCTCTAAGCGTGGCATGCGTCGCTCGCACGACTCTTTGAGCGCACCAACTTTATCAGTTGAAAATGAAACTGGTGAAATCCATCGTCGTCACCACGTGACTAAAGACGGTTTCTACAAAGGTCGTAAAGTCGTTTAATTCTTTTTTAGAGTGCTCTTTTTGAGTCTCTACGAAAGATTAGTGTTTGGTCCGAAACGATTTATTATTGGTTGCTAGTTTCAAAGCTGGCTAAAACAATGATAAGTTTACCGTTAACAACCGAATGATGTTGACCTGTTCCCGTGACTAAAACTCTAGCGATAGATTGTATGGGGGGCGATTATGGCCCCTCAGTTATTATTCCAGCCGCGTTAAAGGCGCTGGAAATCCATTCTGACATCACTATTTACCTGGTTGGCCATCAAGAAGAGGTCAAAAAGCAGGTTTCTAGAATCAATCCCAAGGCTTTTGACATATTCGGCGAGCGTTTGCGTATTCAGCATGCGTCCGAAGTCATCGCTATGGACGAAAAGCCATCTCAGGCCATTCGCAATAAATCCGATTCCAGTATGCGCGTCAGTTTGCAGCTTGTTTGTGATAATGTTGCAGATGCTTGCGTGAGCGCAGGTAATACCGGCGCTTTGATGGCGCTGGCGACTATTCTGATTGGCACCTTACCCGGTGTTGAGCGTCCTGCGATTGTTGCAGAATTGCCGAATAAAAAAGGCACTGTAACTCACATGCTCGATCTGGGCGCCAATATTGATGCCAGCGCTGAGCAGCTAACCAGTTTTGCCATGATGGGCCATGTTATGTGTCAGGCCGTTGATGGGAAGGATGAACCCAGGGTGGCGTTGCTGAACATTGGTGAAGAGCAGAGTAAGGGCAGGGATAGCATCAAGCTGGCAGGTGATATCCTAAGCAAGCAGGCCGAAATCAAGTATGTAGGTTATGTCGAAGCAAATCAGATATTTAATGGTGATGTGGATGTCATAGTTTGTGATGGCTTTACCGGTAATAATGTTCTTAAAGCCTGTGAAGGAATTACTCGTTTCCTGTATGATCAGCTGAAGGTTGAGTTTACTCGCAATTGGCGCAGCAAATTGATTGCGGCGATGGTCAAACCCGTCTTAAAAAGTTTCCAAAAGCGCATCAACCCCGACCAGTATAACGGGGCAAGTCTGTTAGGATTACGCGAAATTGTGATCAAGAGTCACGGTTCTGCTGATATCAAAGCGACTTTGTGCGCGATAAATAAAGCGATTTCTGAGATTGAACGCCAAGTTCCTCAAGAAATCCAAAATAAAGTAAGCCATCTGGTATTGCCAATAGAACGCTAGTCTATTCAGCCAGTGGCCATTAAGATTTGTAGATACTCATGTGGATTTTTTCTCACAAAGTCAGTAGATGAGTCGTTTGTAGATAAATATCCGGTGAATGATTAAAGGGTAGTAAGTGTGAAATATTCTAAAATTCTTGGTATGGGCAGTTATTTGCCGGAAAAGGTTTTAACCAACGCTGATCTTGAAAAAATGGTCGATACCACCGACGCGTGGATTACTGAGCGCACCGGTATTAAAAAGCGTCATATCGCTGCTGATGATCAGTCAGCATCAGACTTGGGTGTTGAAGCTGCCAAGAAGGCGATTGAGAATTCCGGCATTGAAGCCACTGACATCGACATGATTATTGTCGGTACTGCTACGCCGGATAAGATGTTCCCGAGCGTTGCCTGTTATATCGGACATGCATTAGGCATTGGTGGCGTACCAGCATTTGATATCACCACCGCCTGCCCAGGCTTTGTTTATGGTTTAAGTATCGCTGACCAGTTTATTAAAACCGGCCATCGCAAAAACGTATTAGTCGTCGGCACAGAAGTGCTATCGCGTCTGGTGAATTGGGATGACCGTTCGACTTGTGTGATTTTTGGTGATGGCGCAGGTGCAGCGGTTGTAACTTCAAGTGAAGAACCAGGCATTCTATCGACCCATATTCACGCAGATGGTGGTTATGGCGACCTCCTGTACTGTAATAATGGTCTAAGAGGCCAGTTAGGCGAGTTCCCAGAGCCGCAAATTGTTATGCGTGGCAACGAAGTCTTTAAGGTTGCAGTGAAAACACTGAGCCAAATCGTCGATGAAACCCTTGAAGCCAACAATATGCAAAAAGAAGATATTGACTGGCTAATTCCTCATCAGGCCAATATTCGAATTATCCAGGCAACAGCCAAGAAACTCGGTGCGTCTATGGATAAAGTCGTTGTGGCGGTTGATCGTCATGGCAACACATCCAGTGCATCAATTCCTTTAGCCATGTGTGAAGCGATTGAAGATGGTCGCATTAAGCGCGGTGATGTGTGTTTGTTGGAGAGTTTTGGGGGTGGGTTTACGTGGGGTTCCGCCCTAATAAAATATTGATCAAAAGAGCTAATACTGCGCTGAGGCTTTGTTATCGAATGTTTGAAAAGCTTGTTATTGAGTTGACTCAACGCCTCACTTTTCAAACATCGATGCCTCGCCTCAGCATTGTCTAGCTCTTTTTCGGTGGAGCTGAGCTGAAGAATGATATTTGGAACATTTTTATGCCGCGTTTCAGCTTAGCCTCGCCCTTTAAAGAAGAGGACGTGTCGGTAGTAGCAATGTTTGAAAAGCTTGTTATTGAGTGGACTCAACGCCGCACTTTTCAAACATCGATGCCTCGCCTCAGCATTGTCTAGCTCTTTTTCGGTTGCGCTGAGTTTCAGAATCATTTGTAGGGTGCGTCGTGACGCACCGCTATAAAAGCTAAATGAATAAAGGTAGGTAGGATAAGTAAAGGGTCATCCGACATTCGAACAATGGTGATTTTTGTTGAATGGCACTTTACTTATCCAACCTACAAAGGCTTATAAATAAATATTTAAGTCGTCTAAACACATAAATCGCTGCTGATTCTTTATGAGATTCAGCTTTAAATAAATCCGATAACCAATTGAATAAAAAGATTTAATTATGAGTAAAACAGCATTTATATTTCCAGGTCAGGGTTCGCAGGCGGTTGGTATGCTTAGCGATATCGCTGAAAAATATCCTATCATCGAACACACCTTTGCTGAGGCTTCGGAAGCTTTGGGCTATGACCTGTGGCAGCTGGTGCAAAAGGATGAAGAGGGCAAGTTGAACCAGACTGAGTTCACTCAACCAGCTTTGTTAACAGCCAGTGTCGCTTTGTGGCGTTTGTGGCAACAGGAAGGTGGCGAACAGCCTGCATTCCTGGCCGGCCACAGTCTGGGTGAATATAGCGCGCTTGTAGCTGCTGGAGTTATTGAGTTGGCCGATGCCGTTAAATTGGTGGAAGCTCGTGGTCAGTTCATGCAGCTAGCCGTACCGGAAGGTACTGGCAAAATGGCGGCTATCATTGGTCTGGATGATGAAAAGGTTCGTGATGCCTGTGCGCTTGCCGCCCAGGATGAAGTGGTTGAGGCGGTAAATTATAATTCGCCTGGCCAGGTCGTGATTGCTGGTAGTGCTGCTGCCGTTGAGCGTGCCATGGAAGCCTGTAAAACTGCCGGTGCTAAGCGTGCCTTGCCGCTTCCTGTCAGCGTTCCTTCTCATTGCGCGTTGATGCGTCCTGCGGCCGATAAGCTTGCTCACATGCTTGAAAGTATCAACATTAACACTCCTGTAATCCCGGTGATTAATAATGTGGATGTGGCTGTTGAGTCAGATCCTAAAGCAATTAAAGATGCTTTGATTCGTCAGCTGTACAATCCTGTTCGCTGGACAGAAACAGTGCAAAAACTAAAGACGGAAGGTGCGCTGAACTTATTTGAATGTGGCCCGGGTAATGTGTTGTGTGGTTTGGCCAAGCGTATTGATCGTGAGCTTAATGCAGCACCTTTGGGGACTTTAGACAAATTCGAAGCAGCGCTTTCTGACTGATCGCAGAAATAAGTTTTGCTGATAAACAGAATAATTTGAAAGGAAATACACCATGAGTTTGAATGACAAAATTGCATTAGTGACTGGCGCCAGTCGTGGTATTGGTCAGGCTATTGCTCACCGTTTAGCCCAGTCAGGTGCAACGGTTATTGGTACTGCAACCTCTGAAAGCGGTGCTGAAAAAATTACCGAGAACTTTAAAGCGGCTGGCTTAAATGGCGTGGGAATGGCCCTTAATGTGACCGATCCTGAAAGTATCGAAAGTGTTCTAGACGCCATAAAAGGCGAATATGGTCGTACGCCAGATATTCTGGTGAATAATGCTGGTATTACGCGCGATAACCTTCTTATGCGTATGAAAGACGAGGAGTGGGAGAGTATTCTGAATACTAACCTGACTTCGATTTTCCGCCTGTCAAAAGCCTGTTTGCGTAGCATGATGAAGTCAAAGTGGGGTCGTATCATTACTATCGGTTCTGTTGTTGGCACAATGGGTAATGCTGGTCAGGCTAACTATTCAGCCGCTAAAGCCGGTTTGATTGGTTTCTCCAAATCATTGGCACGCGAGGTAGGTTCGCGCGGTATTACGGTTAACGTGGTGGCCCCTGGCTTTATTGATACCGACATGACCAAAGCACTTAACGACGAACAGCGTCAGGCCATGTTTGACCAGATTCCGATGGCTCGTTTAGGTCAGCCAGAAGAGATTGCCAGCGCTGTGAACTTCCTGGCTTCTGACGAAGCGGGTTACATCACTGGCGAAACGATTAACGTCAACGGCGGCATGCACATGGTTTAAAGCGGATATTACGGCCAAAGTCTGTTCTGACCATTGGCCATATAACAGCTTTAAATTAACCAACTGTCATATTAAAATAGCGGCCAATTCTGCTATTATGCAAAACTTGATGCAGGTCTGACCTTTGCTAAAAAAGTGAATTTAAACTTGCAAGTTTGCTGGAGTTAACTAAACTACCGTCGCAGTATAATACTGTGATATACAAGAGGATTTAAAACAGATGAGTACTATCGAAGAACGCGTAAAGAACATCGTTGTTGAGCAATTAGGTGTTAAAGAAGAAGAAGTGACTGCTGAAGCTTCTTTTGTTGATGATTTAGGTGCGGATTCATTGGATACCGTTGAATTGGTAATGGCTCTTGAAGAAGAGTTTGATACTGAGATTCCAGACGAAGAAGCTGAGAAAATCAACACAGTTCAAGCCGCTATTGACTACATTAAGGCGAATGTTGACGCGTAATTTAACTCGTCTGCAATTTATTCGTAATATTTAGCGAATCAAAAATGGGTAAAATACGAAAGTATTTTGCCCATTTGTGTTTTTATAGCTTATAAAAATAGAGCTTAAAAATTTCTGGGCGTAATAAGCCCTTCATGTGGCTGAAGAAATGTCCTGCTGACTCAAACTTAAACTGCTCGCAGGGCTGATAACTGAATACTGAACGAGAGGTAATTTCCTTGAGTAAACGTAGAGTTGTGGTTACCGGTTTAGGCATGTTAAGCCCGCTTGGTAACAACATTAAAGATTCATGGGATGGCATTTTGGCATCAAGAAGCGGTGCTAATATGATCGAAGACTTTGATGCCAGCAATTTAAGCACTCGATTTGTCTGTTCGGTTAAAAACTTTGATGCTGAGCCGATTCTAGAGAAAAAAGATGCCCGTAAAATGGATATCTTTATCCAGTATGGCATTGTGGCTGGTGCCCAGGCCTGGGAAGATTCTGGTCTTGAAGTAACCGAGCAGAATGCACATCGAATCGGAGCGTGCGTTGGCGCTGGAATCGGTGGTATGACGACCATCGAAGAAACGACCATACTGAATCATGAGCGTGGTCCGCGTCGTATTTCTCCTTTCTTTATTCCGGGTTCGATTATCAATATGATTTCAGGCCACCTGTCGATTCGCTACGGCCTGAAAGGCCCTAATATTTCCATCGTTACTGCCTGTACAACCGGCGTTCATTCTATTGGTCACGCTGCGCGTATGATCGCTTATGGTGATGCTGATGCCATGTTGGCTGGCGGCGCTGAAAAAGGCTCTACGCCTGTTTCAATAGGTGGTTTTGCTGCAGCAAAAGCGCTTTCTACCCGTAACGATGATCCGCATGCAGCATCGCGCCCCTGGGACAAAGATCGTGATGGTTTTGTAATGGGTGATGGCGCTGGTGTTATGGTGGTTGAGGAATATGAGCACGCCAAAGCCCGTGGTGCAAAAATTTACGCCGAGCTGACCGGTTTTGGCATGAGTGGTGATGCTTTCCATATTACTTCACCGCCGGCAGATGGTGAGGGTGCAGCAAGTGCCATGCACAATGCACTGCAGGATGCAAATCTTAACCCTGAAGATATTCAGTACATAAATGCTCACGGTACTTCAACACCAGCAGGTGATTTAGCGGAAACCAATGCAGTTAAAACCGTTTTTGGCGAGTCTGCACGTAAAGTTATAGTCAGCTCAACCAAGTCGATGACCGGTCACTTACTTGGTGCTGCCGGGGCAGTTGAGGCTATTTTCAGTGTATTGGCCATTCGTGATCAGGTAGCGCCACCAACCATCAATCTTGATCATCCAAGTGAAGGTTGTGATTTGGATTATGTGCCACATACCGCACGTGAAGCCAAAATCGACAACACGATATGTAATTCATTTGGCTTTGGTGGCACTAATGGTTCATTGGTGTTTAGTAAATTAAAGTAGCTTTTATTTTCGTAATTTAACTCCAATTATAAATCCAATCGTTGTTTGGGTACTTTCATAATCGGCTCGCATGTCGTCATCCCCGCGAAAGCGGGGATCCATAACCAGTGGCTCATTCCTAGATGCAGTTTTTCACCCCTCGGCGAGTTCCTTTTTGTTGCCCGGGTTTCAAATAAGAGCTTTTAAATTTGCGCTGTATCTTGTTTGCTTTTGCATTAGAATGCTTTGATGAATTCGAAAGACACCAATATTTCATCCAGCCATACATGGCTTAATGGTCAGCCGAGCCAGGAGATTGCGATTTCGGATCGTGGCTTGCTGTATGGCGATGCATTTTTCACGACGATTAAAGTCACTGGCGGCCGAGTTGAGCATTGGGCTTTGCACTCTGAGCGTTTGATGTTTAGTGCCAAAAGGCTTGGTTTCCCGTCTCTAGAGTTAACACTTATTGAAGCGGAATTGCAGGCCTTCATTAAAGAACAGCCGGACATTTCGCGGGCGGTCGATGGCGTTGTCCGATTGACCATTAGTCGAGGTTCGGGGATAAGAGGTTATAAAGCGCCTGCTTCTCCAGAGGTGCAGCGTATCTTGAGCTGGTCACCCATTAGCACTTCGGCCAGTTTTGATTCTGGGGTCCGTTTAGCCATTTGCTCAACTCCACCAATCATTCATCCTGCTTTAGCGGGCGTTAAGCACTGCAATCGACTGGCTGAAGTGTTGGCGGCAGAGGAAGTTCCGATGGACTGCTTCGACGGCATTATGAGCCTCAATGACAAGGTGATATGTGGCACTAAATCGAATATCTATTTTTACCTTAATGACCAGTGGCAAACGCCAAAGTTAGAGTTGGCAGGAGTTAATGGCACAGTTCGGCGTTGGTTGTTAAATAACCAACCTGACTTTGTAGAGGCAGAAATCACTCACAAAGATATGGCTTCGGCTCGCTACTGCTTGGTATCTAATGCAATAGTCGGTATTATTCCAGTGTGTGCGATTGGGGCGACGAGCTTTAGGCTCTATCCAGCTTGGCAGGAACTGGCTCAGATGTATCGCAAATCTGCTTTTGTCGATTAATAATCAACCATTCTTATTACAATAAACGATTTAAAGAGTATTGATGAAAAAACCTATTCTAACTTTCTTCATTTTGCTGGTGCTTATTTTTTCAGGTATCACCTGGTATTTATGGAACGGTTTCCAGGATTTTATGCAACAGCCACTGGGGATTGAGCAGGAGCTTGATGTTAAAAAGGGTACCAGTGCCTATAGCCTGGGCCGCCAGTGGCAACAGGAGGGCAATATCCAGCAATTCTATTACTATCAGCTGCTGCTTAAACTAAAACCTGAACTGCGTTCGATAAAGGCCGGTAATTATGCGGTAACACCTGATATGACCGCGGTGGACGTGTTGCAGAAACTGGTCGCAGGAGACGTCATCAAGTATCAGTTTTCGGTTATTGAAGGTTCCAATATCTATGAGTTATTGGTTGCATTAGAACTCAACACTGATTTAACTCATGAGCTTGATTACAGCCAGGAATATAAGGCCATCTTTGACCGATTGGACTTTGTTGAGCAGTCACATCCTGAAGGCATGTTTTATGCGGATACTTACCAGTTTACAAAAGGTGATTCTGACCTGGATATTCTCAAGCGTGCTTATGCTCGCCTGCAAAGCGTGCTGGACGAAGAGTGGGTTAAACGTGCTGATGGTTTGCCTTATGAAACACCTTATCAAGCTCTGATAATGGCTTCTATCATTGAAAAGGAAACTGCCGTTCCCGCTGAGCGCCCTGAAATTTCAGGTGTGTTCGTTCGCCGTATTGAAAAGAACATGTTGCTACAGACTGACCCAACTATTATTTATGGCCTGTTGCCGGAATTTGATGGCAACATCCGTTACAAGGATATTCGAAATCCTCACCCCTGGAATACTTACGTCCACCGAGGGTTGCCACCTACACCCATTGCCATGGTTGGTCGTGAGGCGATTCAGGCGGCCTTAAATCCAAAGCCCGGTGATACACTCTATTTTGTGGCAAAAGGTGATGGTAGCCATCATTTTAGCAAAACCTTAGAAGAGCATAATCGCGCTGTTCGCAAGTACCAATTAAAACGATAGTGGCCAATGGATATTATGACTAATAAGCAAACAGGCAAATTTATTACCATTGAGGGCACTGAAGGTGTCGGCAAGTCCACCAATATTGCGTTCATAAAGGCGTGGTTCGAAGCCAAAAACATTTCACTACTGCATACGCGCGAGCCAGGCGGAACGCCATTGGCCGAAGAAATTCGCGAACTGCTTTTATCAAAGCGTGATGAACAGGTGGATGCCAAAAGTGAGTTATTGTTAATGTACGCCGCAAGAGCCCAACATGTCAGCCAAAAAATCAAACCCGCACTGGAACAGGGCCAATGGGTGCTGTGTGATCGTTTTAGCGATGCCAGCTTTGCCTATCAGGGCGCGGGCAGAGCGCTTGGTCTTGATAAGCTCGTCGCACTGGATCAATGGGTGCTGGAAGGCTTTAAACCTGATTTGACGATATTATTGGACCTGCCAGTAGAAGTTGGCTTGTCGCGCGCGCAGGAACGAGGGCCGATTGATCGTTTCGAAGAAGAGAAAGTCGAGTTTTTTGAGCAAGTGCGTGATGGCTATTTGCAGATTGCTCAGCAAGAGCCTGAACGCGTCAAGATTGTCGATGCGCGCGGTAGTTTAGAAGAGGTTCAACAACAGATTGAGCAGGTGCTTATGAATTTTTATCAGCAGCAGGTTTCCAGCTCATGACATCCGTCGAAGTTTGGAATCAAAGCCGCTTTCAGCGTGTGCAGGATCAATTCCAGCAAGGCTCATTGCCACACGCCATTTTGCTGATGGGGCCGGACGGGATTGGTCGCGAGACTTTTGCTACAAGTTTGGCGCAATGGCTGCTATGCCTAAACCGGCAAGATGAAGCCTGTGGCGAGTGCAAAAGCTGCTTCCTATTTGAAGCAGGTCATCACCCAGATTATCACTTACTTGATATTGAGCAGGACAAGACGCAAATTTCAGTGGGGCAGGTGCGCGAACTGATTGTTTCGATGCAGGAATCATCGCATCAGGGCGGCTGGAAAGTGGCCAATATTGCCAATGTTCAGGCCATGAATGCCAGCTCTTTTAATGCCTTGCTGAAAACCCTGGAAGAACCCCAAGAGAATACCTTGCTTATCCTGCAAACCTCACAGTTACAAGGGGTTCCGCCAACCATTCGTAGTCGTGCCCAGTTGTTATCACTGAGCGTAGATGATCTGGAGGTTGTTAAGCAATGGCTGGTCGAGCGACAGGGTAATATGACACAAGCTCTAGAGGCCGCTGTGAACCTGTTTCCGCAAGCACCTTATAAAGCTGAAGACTTTGGGGTTAATGGTGATACACTGAAATATGCCGAGTTCATTGTTCAGATGGATGATTTGGTCCAGGGAAGCAATACCCCTATCCAAATGGCTCAGTTCTGGCATGAAGAGGTGGCAGATGCGGTGTTTTGGATGCAGCTGATGGTGCGCGATATTCTACTGCTTCAGCAAGTTGGTAAAGAGGCTGATTTGCTCTTTATGCAACAAAAACAGGAGCTTGAAGCGCTCGCTAAAGCCGTTAACGGGCAAGGTTGGTTGATGTTGTTGGAGAAAATAAATGAGCTCCAACGGTTGATTAAGCAAAAAAGTCCCGTTAATCTAATGGCATCGTGGCAAAGCTTGTTGATTTTTGTCACCCAAATTGCCAGTAAATACAAACCGTTAGATTAATTATATTAGAAACTGGTTAATGGTTATTAAGACTTTCACGATTAAGGCAGTTACCCGATGCGGATAGAAAGAACTGGTCCCGGCATATTAACCATTCATGTCGAAGACAAAGAAGATCTCTACAAAGCCTACATGCCGTTCCTGGAGAATGGCGGTATTTTTATTCAAACCAATAAAGAATACAACTTGGGTGACGACGTCTTTATGCTTCTTGCCATCATTGATGAGCCAGAAAAACTACCGATTGCCGGTAAAGTTGTCTGGATTACTCCAATTGGTTCGCAAGGTAACAAACGTGCAGGTATTGGTATTCAGTTCAGTGATCAGGATAACGGTCAAACTAAAAACAAAATTGAAAACCTGTTAGCCGGTCGACTTGATTCTGATAAACCTACTCACACGATGTAACCCATCCCCACAAATTAATTTCTTATGCTGATAGATTCACACTGCCACCTGGATCGCCTTGATCTGGGTGCATACGATAACGACCTCAATAAAGCTTTGGATTACGCCCGCGAACGTGGCGTAAAACATATGCTGTGCGTTGGCATCACAATTGATAAGTTCGATGATGTACGTGCTATTGCAGAAGCTCACGACGATATTTCATGTTCAGTCGGAATTCATCCTCTCTACGATGCAGTATCCGAGACTGATGTTGACTTGTTAGTGGAAAAGTCCAAACACCCTAAAGTGGTTGCCATTGGAGAAACAGGGTTGGATTATTTCTATAACAAAGATCCGGAGAACCATAAGTTGCAGCAGGAAAGTTTCCGTAAGCATATTCGAGCAGCGCGTGAGGCTAACTTGCCAGTCATTGTTCATACAAGAGATGCCCGTCAGGATACGATTGAGATTCTGCGCGAAGAAAAGGCAGAAGAGTGTGGCGGAGTTTTGCATTGCTTTACTGAAAGCCTGGAAATGGCACAGGCAGCGTTAGAGCTTGGTTTTTATATTTCATTCTCAGGAATTGTGACTTTCAGAAATGCTGAAGAGTTAAGAGAAGTTTGTCGCCAGATTCCATTGGACAGATTGCTGATCGAAACCGATTCGCCATACTTGGCACCAGTTCCATATCGTGGCAAAACCAATCAACCCGCTTACGTCAAAGAAGTGGGGCAGTTTGTTGCTGATCTGCACCATATTAGTTATGAACAGTTGTGTGAAATAACTGCTAACAATTACAAAATGCTATTTGATAAAAGCGTGGTTACAATAGCCTAATGCTGAAAACCTAGCGTATTTAAGTTTTAGTCAGACAATCAGGATGTACCAATGAAAAAGCTATTGTTTCTATTACCCCTTTTTTTAGTTGTCGCCTGCCAGCATAACGGAGCTAGCGATAAACAACAATCCTCTGACAAGGCACAGCCTAACCAAGAAACTGAATTTAAAATTCCGTTTGAAAAATATCAATTAGATAATGGTTTAACCGTTATTCTGCATCAGGATAAGTCTGATCCGATTGTTGCCATGGCTACAATAGTGCATGTGGGTTCAAATCGCGAAAAACCAGGGCGTACTGGTTTTGCTCATTTCTTTGAACATATGGCATTTAATGATTCAGAAAATGTCCCTCAAGGCGCTAACCGCAAACTGATCGAAGAGCTTGGCGGCACCCGTAATGGTGGTACCTGGACAGATGGCACTATGTATTATGAAGTTGTTCCAAAGGATGCTCTAGAGAAATTAATGTGGATCGACTCGGACCGTCTTGGCTTTATGATCAATACAGTAACTGAAGGCGCTTTGGAAAGAGAAAAGCAGGTTGTCAAAAACGAGAAAAGACAGCGCGTTGATAATCAGGCTTATGGACACACCCAGCATGTCATTCTCAAAAACCTCTACCCAGAAGGCCATCCTTACAACTGGACTGTAATCGGTGATCTGGATGATTTGCAGGCAGCGACTCTTGCAGATGTTAAAGAGTTTTATAGCGAATACTATGGCCCAGCGAATGCTACTTTGGTGATTGCAGGTGATATTGATTTTGATGAAACCAAAAAGATGGTTGAGCAATGGTTTGGTGAAATTAAGTCATCAGAGCCAGTAGAAGATCCTGAGCCAATGCCGGTTGAGTTGAACGAAACTAAAAAGCTTTATCATCTTGATAACTTTGCTAAGGTTCCAGAAATTCGTTTAACCTTTCCTACGGTAGAACAGTACCATGAAGATTCTTATGCATTAGATGCTTTGGGTGAAATTCTCAGTCGTGGTAAAAGAGCGCATTTATACAAGGTGCTGGTCGAAGAGCAAAAACTGGCTCCATCAGTTGCAGCCTACAATGGCTCAAATGAAATCGCAGGGACTTTCACGATTCGTGTCAGAGCAAATGAAGGTGTCGATTTAGACGAGGTCTATAAAGGCATTCAGGAGGCTCTGAGCAACTTTGAAAAAGAAGGCTTCAGTGACACTGACTTAATGCGCATTAAAGCCAGACAGGAAACCTCTTTTTATAACGGTATTTCAAGTGTCCTTAGTAAGGCATTCCAATTAGGCATCTATAATGAGTACGCTGGTGACCCGGCTTATATTGCAAAAGATATTGAAAATATAAAAAGTGTAACGCGTGAAGATATCAATCGTGTGTATGAGCAATATATCAAAGATAAGAACTTCATCATGACCAGTTTTGTTCCTGAAAATCAACCAAGCCTGATTGTTGAAGGCTCAACAAAAGCTGACGTTGTTGAAGAGAAAATCGTTCAGGGAGCAGAAAAAGAATTTGATTCTGATGCGACAGCTGATTACGAAAAAACACCAACTAAACATGATCGCTCCGAACCTCCTTTAGGTGATACTCCGAAAGTTTCTATTCCAGAAATTTCAAAGTCAGTAGCTTCTAATGGCCTGGAAATCTATAGCATGGAGCACAATGAGTTGCCTATTGTGAGTTTCGCTTTGCGTATTGATGGTGGAGCCTGGCTGGAAACGGATGGACAATACGGCGTAGCAAATTTATTAGCAGCGTTGATGAACGAAGGGACAGCTACCAAAACACCTGAAGAGTTGGAAGATGCTATTGGATTACTAGGTGCAAGTATTCGTTTCGATGCGAATAATGACTCGATATTTGCTATAGGTACAACTTTAGCTAGAAACTATGAGCCGACGATGGATTTATTAAGTGAGATGTTACTTGAACCTCGCTTTGATCCTAAGGAATTTGAGCGCCTGAAGGCTAAACAGTTAAATAGCATTAAGCAAAGTGAAGCGAGTCCTTTTGCGGTTGCTAGTAGAGCCTTCTATAGCCAGATTTATGGTAACCAGCATCGTGCCGGTATTCCAGTAGGTGGTACTTCTGAATCTGTTGAAGTTATCAACCTGGAAGATGTGAAAGCTTTTTATGATAAAGCCGTATCACCAAAGAATGCTGCTATTCATGTGGTCGGCCAAATCAATCATCAGCAGGCAAAAGCTGGCATAAGGAAGCTGTCGGAGTCATGGGCAGGAGATGCTATTGTGTTGCCAGAATACGAAGAACCTAAGTCGTTTGATTCGCCAAAAGTCTTTTTCGTTGATATCCCCGATGCTAAGCAATCCGTCATTATCGTGGGTAAGCGTGGCTTAAGCGGTGATGACCCTGATTATTACCCATTCACAGTTGCGCAAAACCGCCTAGGAGCAGGTGGTAGTGCACGATTGTTCCAGACCCTGCGTATTGAAAAGGGTTACACTTACGGTGCTTATACCAATATTGCTAAAGCTCGTTATATAGCGCCTTTCATGGCCTATTCACAGGTCCGTGCAAACGTCACGTTAGAATCCTTGGAGATTTTCAAAGAGCTGATTGCAAATTACGATGAAACTTTTACTCAGCAGGATTTGAATACTACAAAGAACCTATTGATTAAGCGTAGTACTCGTGAGTATGAAACGATTGAAAATCTTTTGACTATGCTTAATGAAGTCAGCAAGTTTGATTTGCCATTTGACTTTATTGAAAAAGAGCAGGCCCAACTTGAAGCAATAACCGTTGAGCAGGCTAAGCAGATTTATCAGAAGTATGCTGATGAACAGGAAATGATCTACGTTATTGTTGGCGATGCCGCGACTCAGCTGGAAAGAGTGAAAGCCTTTGGTTACGGTGACCCAATCATGTTAGATAGGAAAGGAAATCCTTTATAATTAACAATTAAAGCCTGTAAAGCCACCTTATGTAGGTGGCTCTTTTCATTGTGCATTATTTAAGTAGGGGAAAACCCCTGCATGATCTGGGGGCTTTACCTAATATCTGATCTCGTTGGATTTGTGCATAGTCGTAGTCGAAACCAAATAATTATTATTTTTGACTACGAGGACCAAACCATGAAACCAACTGTATCGATTATCACAGCCAGTGTTTTGGCAGCCGTAGCAGGGACCGCTCACGCAGACGCAATTATTGGACCTGAGTTAACAGAAATGTTACCTACAGCGTTGACGCCAACCAAAGTTATTGTAACTACCCATGACCAATCACAATTGAATGATGTCATGGCTAACCTTGGTCAGCCATACCTAGCGATGAAAACGCTTCCAATGGCTGGAGCAACTCTCACTAAAGCACAAATTAATTCGCTTGCCAAAGATGAGCGCGTGAAAAGTATTTACTACGATGCGCCATTAAAGTATTACAACTACAACTCTGGTGAAATCACTGGCGGCCATTATGTGCATGATGTTGAAAATGTCACAGGCCGCGGTGCAACCATCGCTGTACTTGATTCCGGTGTTGATGCGACACATCCTGATTTGCAGCTGGGTTCAAAAGTGGTACAGAACGTTAAAATTGTTGGCGATCTGGATCTTGCTGGCGGCTTAAATCTCTTCCTTGAAGGAGTTCCTAACAGTGATACCAGCTCCGGTCATGGTACTCATGTGGCTGGCACAGTTGCCGGTACTGGTGCAGCTTCTGCCGATGATGCTCGCCGCGCTAATTATCATGACGGTATCGCGCCTGATGCAACCATGGTTGGTATCGGTGCTGGTGATGCTATTTCGATTCTTTATGCCTTGGCTGGTTTTGATTATGCCATAGGCAATAAAGAGAAATATGGCATCGATGTTATCACCAACAGTTGGGGGAGTGCCGGTGGCGCAGAGTTTGATCCAAACAATCCTACGAATCAGGCATCTTATGAAGCTTATAAGCAAGGCATCATAGTTACTTTTGCGGCGGGCAATGATGGCCCGGGCGATAACACGCTGAATCCTTATGGTGTTGCTCCTTGGACCATTAACGTTGCAGCAGGAACTGAAGACCGTGATTTAGCGAGCTTCTCAAGTCGTGGTGTTGCTGGTGACGAGTTCAAAGCTCCTGATGTAACAGCGCCTGGCAGTAACATCATTTCTACTAAAGCTTTGAATACAGCCTTACCTTTATTAGGACCAGTTCTTGACCCAGAATACCCTGAATATGACGTCTATTACGCCGGTATGAGTGGTACTTCAATGGCCACGCCATTTGTTGCTGGTGTTGCAGGCTTGTTACTTGAAGTTAATCCCGATTTATCTCCTGACCAGATTGAAGAAATTATTCGTGATACTGCTGATCCCATGGAAGGCTATGAGTTCCATCAAGTCGGAGGCGGCTATATCAATGTTAAAGCAGCTGTAGAGCTTGCTCGTGTTACTGAAGGTAAACGTGCTGAGTTCCTGGCTGGTGAAACAAAATGGTCATCCCAAGGCAACTGGAAAGTGGTTTCTGAGAACGACTCTATGATTGACTATGTATCTCGCTGGAGCACTAAGTCAGATACTGAGAGCACTGATGGAACTTACCTGGAAAGTCGTCGTAACAATGCTGAAGTCATGTTCAACTTCATTGGTGACAGTATTCAAGTTCTCTATACCGCTAACAAAAAAGGTGGCCATGGCGAGGTTTTCCTGAATGGCCAAAGTAAAGGGGTTATCGATTTCTATTCCCCGGAGTCCGCAACAAAGGCTTTTGTGTTACGCGACTTAAATACGTCGCAGGTACACAGCCTTTCTATCAAAAACGTTGAAGGTACTATCAGTTTTGACGGCCTGAAACTGGATGGTCAGCTGGTTGATAATGGTACTTCAATTACGACTGAGCAGCAGCTCATAGAGGGTAATATTGGCCCTTCTGCGGAAAATATTCAGTTCAATGACCATGTCATCACCGTCAGCGACAATGCTGTAGCTATTGACGCAGTGCTTAGCTGGGGTGGTGTAGCTGACCTCGACTTCCAGCTTCTGGACTCAAGCGGTACTGTTGTAGCCAGCAGTGCTTCCCTAGATAACCCCGAAGTAATTTCATTCCGACCTGAACAGGGTGGTGACTATACCCTGAGAGTCAATGGATATATCAGCGTTTCGACTGACTACACAATTGATGTAGAGGTGTCGAACCTGATCCAGTAACTGCTCGTGAGAGGCGTTGGGGGCCTTCGGGCCCTCTTTTTTATATTCCCACAAAAATAATTACAAATAGTTTCAATTCATGGTTAGGGGTTTTCCCTGATGCAATCTGAGTAATTGCACCGATAGTTAATAAGTCAAAAATGACTTGCAATGAATGGTAAGGCGTAACTTTATTTTAAACCAAAGGGGTAGTGTATTAATGAACACAAAAATCAAGCGACTAGCGCTGGCTGCGACATTGGCTGGCTTTAGCCTGAATGCCGCAGCAGAGGCGGTCATCGGTTCGGAACTGCAGCAGAGCTTACAAACCATGTCTATCACTGACAGCACAATGGCAGTGGTAACATTTGACCAGCTTGATCAATTGGCACCTGAGCAAATCCAGGCACTTATGGATTTAGGCATCACTGACGGCGTTCAGTTTAAATCTTTGCCAATTATTGGTGTTGTAGCAACGCCACTACAGATTGAACAAATCAGCAAAATGGATGGTGTCCGTTCTGTGTTTGCCAATCGCAGTCTTAAATATTTCAATGCTGAAGCTCGCGAGCTTACTGGTGCTGAAAAGTTGCAAAGTGATGAATTCGTGCAGCAAAACGGTATTGGTTTTACCGGTAAAGGCGTTACCGTTATGGTCAACGATTCAGGTATTGATGCGACTCTGGCTGATCTTGAATACGGGTCAAAAGTAGTCGAGAACGTTCAGGCCATTGCTCATGCTCAGGCCTTGTCATTAACGCCGGTAGATGGAGTCTGGATCGAGGGTCAATTAAATACCGACTTGAATGTTGGCCACGGTACTCACTGTGCGGGAACGGTTGCTGGCTGGGGTACTAACTCAGATGGTAAGTACAAAGGCGCAGCTCCAGATGCAGAACTGGTCGGTTACGGATCTGGTGCTGGCTTATCTATTTTGGATGCTCTGGGTGGATATGATTATGCCATTACTCATATCTACGATTTCAATTCACCGATTCGCGTGATGAGTAATTCCTGGGGTTCCAGTGGCAAGTATGAGCCAGAGGGTCCAATTTCTGTGGCCTCTTATAAAGCCTATAAGCTGGGCATGATTTCAGTTTTCGCTGCTGGCAACAGTGGTCCTGGCGAAGATACCCATAACCCATACGCGCAGATCCCTTGGGGCATGTCTGTTGGCGCAGGTACTAAACAAGGTACTTTGATCGATTTCTCTTCTCGCGGCAAGCGTGATGAAACCGGCACTTTTACCATGCCTGACGGAACTGAGTGGACCTACAACAATGAAGTAAGCATTGTTGCTCCGGGTGTTGATATTATTTCAACTCGCGCCACTACTAACCTGGTCTCAAATGGTGGCGAGGCCGATCTTGAAGCGATTGAAACCGAGTATGTGCCTTACTACACCATGATATCAGGTACTTCAATGGCTACACCGCACGTGGCCGGCGTTATTGCTCTGAT
Organism: Kangiella sp.; assembly: GCF_014762745.1. Lineage (GTDB taxonomy): Bacteria > Pseudomonadota > Gammaproteobacteria > Enterobacterales > Kangiellaceae > Kangiella. The sequence goes on along the minus strand of NZ_JABURJ010000116.1, from coordinate 15,147 downwards.
GCTTGAGGCAAACCCTAATCTGACTCCGCTTGAAACCAAACGTTTGATTCAGGAAACCGCAACCAACATGCCTGGCTACGAAAAGTGGGAAGTTGGTGCAGGATATGTGAATGCCTATGCGGCGGTTGCTGCAGCGCTCAATTATGACCCTCAGCATAAGGTAACGGTCAATAACCTGAATACTTTCAATGGCAATGCCATTGTGCTTCCGCCAGCCGCGCCTGAAGCGTTCGAAGTGCTTTACTCGCCTGTGGGCGAGCCTGAAGTTCATGAGTTTACCGTAGGGCCTGATGCGGTATGGATTTCTGCTTCTGCTGAGTCTTTGGCAAATACCATTAAGTTAAAGCTGGAAGCTCCTGATGGTACTGAGTATTTCGGTAATCTTACTTTACCAGTGTTAACCACCTCTATGCGTGTATCGGCTCCAGCACAGGAAGGTACATGGAAGCTATCAGCCTATGGTTTGACTTCGTTGTCAGGTGTCGAGGCTGACCCTACAGGCACAACGAACGGCCCCGGTGTTCCTGAAATTGTGAGCGGAGAGATCGGCATCTTCACCTCAGGTGGTTATCAAGGTCTTGATGACATCGCAGGTCATCCAGCAGAGAACGCCATCCAGTTTGCGACCAGTGAGCGTTTAGTGGACAGCTTTAATGATAAGTTCTTCCGTCCTGATCGCGCTTTGAAGCGTAAAGAATTGGCCCAGTATCTGGTGATGGGCGCAGCAGTACGTCAATACCGTGATTTATTGAATCAGGAGCAGGTTAGTTTTAGTGACGTCAGTGGTGAGATGGCAGCATTTGCCGAATCAGTTAGTGCTACTGGCGGTGCGTTAAAAGACCGAGTTCAGGAGCAGGGGGCTGTTATGTTAACTGATGGTGCTAAATTCCGTCCTAACGATGAAGTGGGCAGAGTAGAGCTGGCATACTCTTTAGTGCAAAGCCTTGGCTTGCAGGAGCAGGCAGAAGCCTTTAGTGGTGACATTACGGTCGACTACAATGGTCAAAGCGTACCTGTATTAGACCAGGATCAGATTCCAGCACATTTGCGAGGCTATGTTCAGTTGGCTTTAGACTTATCCATTATTGGCGTGAGCTTCAAAGTGGAGCAGGGCCCGTTTGATCTGCAGCCTACATTAGTAGCTTACTTTGAGCCCGATAGTACAGTGAGTCGTGCCGAGTATGCGGTTCTGATCGGACGTTTTTACGATTCGTACTATCAATAAGTTAGCAAGTTGTACGGATAATTTACTTTAACCTAGATGTTAACGTTTATTGATAATACGAGCAAAGTAGGCAGGGAAGCCTACTTTTTATTCAATTTATCGCAAAGCATTCTTGCTTAAATGCATAAATTTAAGTATTTTGAACTTGTATATTCCATTAGTTATATCTAATGAAATATTTCTCTCACGTTGCGAGGTAGTGATGATGACAGCTTTTAAAGCTCTAGCCTTAAGCGTAACCGTTTTATTTTTGAGTGTGGGATCAATTGCCAGCAAGGCAGATCCTGTGGAACTGACGGTTCAAGGCAATAAAGTTGAAGCAGTAATCAATCTTACAGGGAACGTATCAGCTGATTTAACTTTGACTTTCGAAAACTCCGTTGGCTTAACCGCAGACAATATCGGTATTTCAGCCGAAATAATCGATATTACTGATTTGAGCATTCTAAACCGTTTACCAAATTTATTGGATGTCAATTTATTGGCAGCTTTTCCAATGTTGATCACCATTGAGCCACCCTCAAATCAGGGCTTTGCCTTTTCGGGCTTGGCTACGGTAGATATTCACACCCATAACTTGGAGTATTTGCCGGGTACACCATTGCGATTCTTTAAGGCACCTCTAAATGGTCAGTTTGAAGATATTACCGCAACCATGGGCTCAGGCAGTTACCGTGCTCGCGGTACTACCGGTAAGTTTTCTCAGTTTTTGATTGTTGCGGATTTAAGACCGGTTCTTACCGTAGTGAATACCAAGTACAACCGTCTGAGCAACAGTCTTGCCGGGTTCTCAACCCAAATTGAGCCGATTCTTTATAATCAGTTGAGTAGTAAACTGAATGAGGTGCAACAACTAATTACGGCGCAAAACTATACACTTGCCAGTAATAAGGTGGATGAGTTTAGCAGAATTATTGAGCTGGCTGATCCTGACGATATTCCAGATGTCTGGCGCTCCAGTCGTGATATTGATAATGTCGCTGGTGAGCTGATTGCGTATGCAAATACGTTAAGGTTCAGCTTGCGTCTTGTTAACTAACCATAACTAGCCGACTATGCCAGCTAAGATTACAGTCTGTTATTCAGACAAACCTGCAACAGAAGCATTTCTCTATGAGCAGTCCAACTATCGTATTGGTCGGGCTAGCTCCTGCGATCTAGTTTTAAAGCATCCAACCGTTTCCAGGCAGCATGCGCTAATGTCGCATCTCGCTGATGGGTGGCATCTTAATGATCAGGCCAGTCAAAATGGCACTAAAGTCAATGGCGTCAAAGTCGAAGCCAGTTTATTGAATGGCAATGAGCTGATCTCTGTAGGCGATGTAGATTGCCTATTTGAAGCCAAGACATTGCAACAGCTTAAAGCCATTGAGTCACATAATCACTGGCGGCTGGAACAGAGTAAATCTATTAATCATCTAGCTGACGATATGCTTGCAGATACACTGCAGGAGCAGCTTAATTCAGTGATCAGTCTGATGGGAACTCAGCGCGGTCTTGTGATGCTTGGCCATGACTTTCAAAGTCTAAAAGTAGGTGCAGTATTAGGTATGTCGCCAGCTGACTTTGATAACCGCTCTTTCGAAGGCAGTGTTGGCGCTATGATGAAAGCGATTAATAGCGCTAATCCTGTGGTAGCAATGGATGTCAGTCAGGATGCTATGTTGGCTAAGCGTGAGAGTGTTCAACGCAAACAGATTGCAGCACTTGCCTGTGTTCCACTATTTTCTGATAACCAACTAGTGGGAGTGGTTTATACCGACAGTAAGGAATCTAGCAAAGTATTAACTGAACTGGACATGGATATTTTGTCGATTATCAGTCAGCAAATCACACTCAGTTCTGAAGCCATAGTTTTACAGAATCAAATAACCAAACTCATGAATCGGGTGCCAGAATCAAGAAGTTATGATAGCCTGTTAAATAAACCGATATTACAACTCGTGCATTAACTCTATAAGGTTAAGCTTCAATGGTGAATGATGACCCGAAGCAAAGCCAAAATGATTCTGGGGACTTATCAAAGACTCAAGTAATTGAAGACTTTGACATTCTTGAAACTGGAACCCTTCTGGCTGGACGTTTCCAAGTTGAAAAGTTACAGGGTGTAGGTCGATTTGGAGCCGTCTACAAAGTAAAAGACTTGCAGCTAGATGTGACCGTTGCGCTAAAAGTCCTGCATTCTTTCATATCCAAAAATCAGCAGGCTCTTGCTGACTTTAAAAAAGAAATTCTCCTTCTCAGGCAGCTTTCTCATCCTAATATCGTTCGCGTGCATGAGTACTATTCTGATCAGGGTCTGCATTTTTTCACCATGGACTGGATTGAAGGAGAAAGCCTTGAGCAAAAGTTACAGCGCAACAGTGATTCCGGAGAGTCATTTTCAGAAAGCAAGGTCGAACTCTATATCTCTCAGATCACGGGCGCCCTAAGCTTTGCAGAAAGTCATAACATTTATCATCGTGACATTAAGCCTGAAAATATTCTTATAGATAACGATGACCAGTTGTATCTGGCAGATTTCGGACTGGCCGTTTTATCCGAGTCAAAAGAGCAAGGCATCATCAGTGGTACACCGCAATACCTACCCCCAGAATATCTACAGAAGAATGAGATCAGTAGTAGCATCGATCTTTATGCGGTTGGTGTCATTCTTTATCAAATTTTGTGCAATTGTTTACCCTATGATGCCAATACTCTTGAGGAGCTGATTAAGCAAAAACAAAAAGGCACCAACGACTTTCCCGTAACTCGTAAGGCGTTTAAGAAGTTCAAGCCAGTGGTGCTAAAACTGATATCTCCTTACACCCAAACACGCTATTCGTCAGCGGAAGACTTGCAACTAGCCATCGATTATGTGCTTATTAAACAAGCTCCCAAAATAAGGTCAAACAAGACCTTTGGTTTAGTTGCCGCTGTTGCTCTGATGATTCTGGGGTTTGTTTTCTGGTGGCGTTATCAGGCGCAACCTTTACCTGCAACTCAATACACATCCTTGGCTATACTGCCGATACAGAGTGAAACGCGAGGTCAGTCAATTGACAACTGGGTCAAATATGGAATACCTGATTATCTTAATTATCAATTAGCTCAGAACCCCAGGCTAAGACTGGTCAATAATGAGCGCGTGCTTGAAACACTTGATCTGCTAGGTTATCAATCTACGCTGACCGACAATCAGTTGTTGTTGATCGCCGACCTGTTAAAAGTCGATAAAGTCATAAGTGCTAAGGTGATTGCCTCTGGCAGTAACGAAAATACTTTGATCGTAGAAGTCTTATCTATCGCGGGCAATACGATTAACCGACAGCAGCTTTCTGACGTAGCTATGCAGCGTGATTCTGCAGACTCATTGGTAAGACAATTGGCTTTAGAGCTCAATCAACAGCTCAGAATTGAACAGGAAGTCCCTACTGAGAGCAGTACCGGTTTTATTTTACAGAGTGGCGTGCAAGAGTTAATTAAGCAGGGCGAGTGGCAACAGGCAGCGACCCAACTTACAGAACTAATTAATTCTCAACCGGATTCTGAATATTTATGGTTTGAGCTGGGTCAGGTCTATTTAAATACCGGTGACATTCAGCAGGCGGAGAGTGCCTTTGCACAATCTCAATCTTTAAGTCCTGCACAAAGTTTTATTCATTTAAGTTCAACCGCAATTTTAAATGAACTTGCTGAAAAGTTTGACCAGGCAGAAGCAGTTTATGCAGAGCTGGTTGAACAATACCCCTTAAATATTGATATTAAATTCTCATTGGCGGAACTTTATATTACAACGCAGCAGTTCCCTAAAGCTGAGGAGGCTTTGCAACAAATCGTCGCGCTGGATCCTAATCATCCCAGCGCCTGGTTTGAGCTTGCGAAAGTGTCAATCTGGTCTGGTGATGCACAAACGGCAGTGGACGACTATTTGGTTAAAGCACTGGTTATTGCTAAAAAGTTGAAAGACGTCAGTTTAGAAGGTGATGTGCTAAATGCCATGGGAGTTGCTTATCAACGTCTGGGCAATCTGGAACTGGCACAAGATTATTATCAGCAGGGCTTGTTTAAACGAAACGAAGCCGATGATCAAAATGGTATGGCTACCAGCATGTCTAACCTTGCCAGTGTGCACTCAATCCAGGGCCAGCATGCTGAAGCAACGCAATATCTGGAGCAGAGTCTAGCCGTTTATGAGACTCTCAACGACAACGAAGGCAAAGCTAATGCCTACAACGAACTGGGCGTTTTAGCCGAAGAGCAGGGCTTGTATGAAACGGCTCTTGACAATTATCGTCAGGCATTATCTTTGCGTATCAATCTCGGTGATGAGTGGCTTAAAGCTGAAAGTATGAACAATATCGGCTTTATCTACTATTTGCTGTCGAACCCTGAAAATGCACTAGTCTACTGGCAGCAGGCAGAACAGGCCTATCAAAAAGTCCAGGATCCAGTTGGAGTCATCCGGGTTCGTGAAAATCTCGGACAGATGGAGCTGGCAATGGGCAACTGGCGCAGCGCCTATTTTATTTTTGAAAAAGCGTTACAGGACTCTAAGGATTTAGGCCTATTTGAAGAGGCTCTGGTTGCAGAAGCATATTTGGCAAAGTTGAGTTTTTTACAGGGTAATTTTGAACAGAGCATACCCAAGCTTGAATCTTTATATCAACAATTGCAGCAGCGTAATGATATTCGAGGCGTTATCGAGTTTGGACTCTGGCTAGCAGACTGGCATTCGTTAACCGGTAGCCTTGATGCACTTCAGAAACAGCTTGAGTCTATTCATGAACTGGTCATAGAAAAAGCTAGTGCCGAACAGCAGTTTTATTATCAAACTTTGCTTTTGCGCTCGAACGAGGTTACGGATTCTGAACAGTATCTGGCTGAAATGTCTGATACGACCAATATTCCTGAAGCCACCAAGCTTCGATACTTTCTGGATCAGGCGAGGAGAGTTCTCAAATTCAATACTGAGGAGTTTCCGGGGCTGGCCCAGAAAATTCGACAGTATGATTTGACACTTCATCAATACGAGCACATCTATTTGCTTGAACTGGAGTCGTCCTATTATTTTATCAATAACGACTGGCAACAAATGGAACAGACACTAAATCAGGCTGATCAACTCATGCGCAGAATGGGCGACTATTGGAGAAGCTTCCAACTGAATCGCCTGCGCGCTTTACTGGTAGAACAGTCAGGTGAATCACCATCACTATATCGCCAACGAGCACAACAACAACTTAATCATCTGTTAAAGCAACTGCCGGAAGGTTCTCATTCGGCATTTATAGAACAACAAAACATTGTTGCTTTTGATGATGACTTAATGGAGCTCAGTGTGAATAATGAATAGCGAAAAAGATATTTCTGATCTGGTCAATGAACTTAGCCAGAAGCAGCAGAAAATTGCCCAGGAGCTACTCACCGGCAATCAACAAATGCGTACTCTGGCTAAACGCGTGTGGCGAGTTCAAGAAGATGAAAGAAAGTATATTGCTCGTGAATTGCATGATGGAGTAGGCCAGCTATTAACCGCCTTAATCAACCAATTGCAACAAATGTACAAGGAGGGCCAGCCGGATCCGAAAGAACTTGATGAAGCTTTAAATCTGGCAAGACAGGCGCTTAGCGATACTCGTGAAATCTCACGGCTGATGCGACCGCGGATACTCGACGATCTGGGGCTAATTCCGGCGTTGCAATGGTTATCGCGGGTGATGGGTGAAAAGAACTCGATCAAGATTGATTTGCATGAACAGTTATCAGTCAATCTTGATGACGAAACTCAAACCCTGGTTTTTAGAGTGGTGCAAGAGGCGATTACCAATGCGATTAAACATGCACATGCCACTCATATAGACATTACCGTAATTGCAACTGAGCGAATGCTAGTGCTTAAGATTAAGGATAATGGTGTGGGAATGACCAAAGAAACATCTGAATCGGCTGAAGGATTTGGGTTATCAGCGATGCGAGATCGGGTTGCAGCATTTGGCGGTCAATTAATGGTTGAATCTCAACCAGGAGAGGGCTGTGAAATCAAAGTGGTTATAACTGGCTCCATAGGTGAAGGAGGCGCTCTAACATGATTCGTGTGATGCTGGCGGATGACCACACCATCCTAAGACAGGGCCTGGTCAGCCTGTTAAGCAAAGATGCCGATTGTACTGTTGTTGCCGAAGCTTCCAATGGCATTGAGGCAGTGGAAAAAGCCCTGGAAACCAGACCCCAGGTGGCGGTTATTGATATTTCGATGCCCGAACTGAATGGTATGGAGGTTGTAAAGCGCATACATGACAAATTGCCTGAGTGTAAGATTCTGGTTCTGACCATGCATGAAGAACAGGAATATGTGATTCATATGGTACGAGCTGGTGCTTCTGGCTATTTATTAAAGGACAGCGCCAGTGAAGAGCTAATTGACGCGGTGAAAGCGTTGGCCAGCGGTAAAACTTATTACAGCCAATACGCTGCCAGTGTACTGGCGACCCAGTACTCTCAGCCAGACAAAGAGTGGCAGGACCCTTACAAAAATTTAACCCAGCGGGAGCGCGAAGTTTTTCATCTGGTGGTCGATGGCAAAACTACCAAAGATATTGCCCGGGCACTCGACATCAGTGTCAAAACCGCGGAAAACCACCGCGGCAAAGTGTTGGAAAAACTGGGTGTTTCCAATACTGCCGAGTTGGTTCGCTATGCAGCAAAGCATAATTTACTGGTTTAATTTATGACTTTTAATTCAAACACTACAAGTCAGCGAGAAAAACTTGCTTTGGCCATGTCACCTTTGGCTACTAGTATCATTGTTTACCTTCTCCTTATATTTTTGGAATCTCGTAGCTGGGTGGTTGATATTTTTGTCGCTTTTACATTAGCCATTACTTACGCATCAACTTTGCTTTTATATTTTATGATAATAAAGCCTTTGAAAAAAAAGTATGTGCTAAATGTAGTAACGCTAGTATTTATAGCAATAATCTCAGGTTTTTTTATTTCCATAATCACAGTCCTTTTTTTATTTTCTGGGAATACAAGCGCCTTAATGCCTTTTGGTGTATATGGTTCGATTATTGCCTTTATTACTTCTGTAATATTTGGCTTGATTGCTGGTTATCGAGGAATATAATCTATAAAGCTACAGGTATCCTCCCTAATCCCTACTAGGGGATTTCCCTAATTATTCTTTCCTTGAGTTCATGCGATGCTCAAGCCCTCAATCCAATGGGGGTTTTCTAACATGAGTAAATTCAATTTAAAAACAAAACCTATTTACGGTGCCATTCTGGCAGCTGGTTTAGGTTTGTCAGCGATGGCAGGTCATGCCAAATCAATTGGGCCACAACTTTCTGATCTTTTGTCTGATGCAACTGAGCAAGAGGTTTTCGAGGTTATTGTAACCTTTGAAGGCAATGAGCCGGCTTCTTTATCACAACTGCAGGCGTTAGAAAGTTTAGGTGTTAATAGTGGTGTGAGCTTCAACAGGTTACCAATGGTGGGTATCACTGCAACCAAGCAGCAGATAGATGCCATCTATGCACGCGATGATGTACGCTCAGTCTGGTACAACGCGCCTTTAACGCTTGAAAATGATGGTTCAACAGAACTGACTGGTGTTGATCGTTTACGCGATGATCAGTCTATGCGCAATATGGGTATGCCATATTCGGGCCGTGGTATTGGTGTTGTTATCAATGACTCAGGTGTTGATGGTACGCATAGCGATATCAAATATCCGAACCATGTAACGCAAAACGTTTTAGCTCAGGTCAACCTGAATTCTCTATCAGGCATTTTACCAATTACCTATCAGGAGGATGTTGCTAACACGGATATCGGTGGCGGCCATGGCTCCCATGTTGCCGGTATTATTGGTGGTAATGGTGCAATGTCTAGCGGCCTCTATCAGGGCGTTGCTCCAGGAGCAAAACTGATTGGTTATGGATCAGGTGCAGGTTTGTTTATTCTGGATACATTGGGTGGTTTTGATTATGCCCTTACACATCAGTTTGATTACAACATTCGCGTCATTTCAAACTCATTCGGCAACACAGGCGATACAGGAACTGATTTTAATCCTGACGATCCAACTAATGTTGCCACTAAGGCCTTGAGCGATAACGGCGTTATTGTTGTTTTCTCTGCGGGTAACTCAGGCTCAGGCGAAGCGACAATTACCGGCAACTTCAAAAAAGCGCCTTGGGTTATTACGGTAGCTGCAGGTGACAAGCAGGGTAATCTGGCAGATTTCAGTTCTCGTGGCGTAAAAGGTAAATCAGGCCAAGCAGTTGTCGATGGCGAAACTTTCACCTGGGAAGATCGCCCGACAATTACCGCGCCTGGTGTGGATGTCATTTCTGCGCGTGCTTCTCTTTCAAGCTTAAGTGCTTTGAGCGTCACTTCAGACAGTGAAGTAATGGATGCTGATCATGTTCCTTACTATACCGTCATGAGCGGAACTTCTATGGCTGCTCCACATGCTTCAGGTGTGGTTGCCTTGATGTTGGAAGCCAACCCTAATCTTACCTGGCGTGAAGTTAAGCGTATCCTTCAGGAAACCGCAACCAATATGCCAGGTCTTGAACCATGGGAAAGTGGTGCTGGCTATGTGAATGCTTACGCTGCGGTAAAGGCGGTTCTTGATGAAACTAAAAGCTTCGGCGAAACCACCAAGATCCAGCGTAAATTTAACGCAGCGGCTCAGACTTCAATCGCCGGCGAGTTCGAGATAACAGTTCCATTTAGTCCGGTGGGTGAAAATGAAGGCGTGACTTTTGAGGTTAATGATGAAGCTTCATTGCTAATGGTTCGTGCTAACGTGGCTGATAACACGGTAGGCATGTCATTAACCAGCCCAAGTGGTAAACGCTATGGCTCCAGTATTGCTCTGCCTGTCTTAGGCCAGAATATTGCTGTAACTGCTCCTGCAGAAGCCGGTACCTGGACTTTACGTGCCAATGGTATTGGCGGTATTTCAGGCGTTGATGTGGATCCTGCCAATGTAACTAATGGCTATGCATTACCGGGTGAGATTGATGCTGTGGTTAAAATTACCCGCACCGATGGCTTTGTGGGCTTGAATGATGTGGTTGGCCATCCAGCGCAAGCCTTCATTGAAACAGCAGTCAGTGAACAGCTGGTTGATGCGTTATCTGATGGTTTTGCTCCTGATGAAGCAATTACTCGTTCGCAAATGGCTGATTATCTGACGCTTGGCGCTGGTATTCGTCAATCCAATGCTGCTGACAGTCAGCAGTATATAGACGTAACCGAAGATGTTTCTGCTATCAATGCAGTGACCCAAAGCGGCTCTCCTTTACGCGACAGAGCACAGGTTACCGAGCCAGTGATGAGCGCCAATGGCAATATGTTTAATCCTAATGCTGGTGTAAACAAGATAGATGTTGCGTATTCATTGGTACAGTCGCTTGGTCTGGAGGAACTTGCCAATAGCTTCTCTGGCGATATTACCGCCATCTTCGGCGCTGATCGTGTGGTGCTTGAAGATCAGGATATGATTCCTGCTGAACTCAAGGGCTATGTCCAGCTGGCACTTGATTTAGGCATTTTGAATGTTCAGTTTTCGGTAGAGCAGGGTATGTTTGAGTTAGAGCCAACTATCAAAGCTCACTTTAATCCGTATGATCAAATGACCCGTGGCGGCTTCGCCGTTGCCATCACACGCTTTTACAGCACTCTGTAATTTCTATCCCTTCTGAAAAGGATTGATCCAGCCCAAGGAATGGGCACTTTTCTTTTGAATTCTGGTCAGATCTGTATATAACCACTGGTTAATTATGGCCAGATTGCGTATATTCGGTGCTTCAATTTTTACCTATAACCATACAGATTTTTATCATGTCTAAAGCATTACTTGACCACTGGGACGATATCCTTTTACTCGATGAGCAGTTAACGGAAGAAGAACGTATGATCCGTGATGCTGCGCGTGACTACTGCCAGGAAAGACTGATGCCTCGCGTATTGGAGGCTAATCGCCATGAAATTTTCGATCGTGACATCATGACCGAATTAGGCGAGTTAGGCTTACTGGGCTCCACCATTGACGGCTACGGCTGTGCCGGCGCTTCTTATGTGGCTTACGGCTTGGTCGCGCGTGAAGTTGAGCGTGTAGATTCTGGTTATCGTTCTGCTTTATCAGTTCAGTCCAGTCTGGTGATGCACCCAATCAATGCTTATGGCACAGAAGCACAAAAAGAAAAGTTCTTGCCAAAGCTAGCGACTGGCGAATGGGTGGGTTGTTTTGGGTTAACTGAGCCGGATTCAGGTTCAGATCCTGCCAGCATGAAAACCCGCGCCAAAAAGGTTGATGGCGGTTACCACTTAACCGGTAATAAGATGTGGATTACCAACTCTCCGATCGCTGATGTCTTTATTGTCTGGGCGAAAGATGATGAAGGCGAGATTCGTGGCTTTATCCTCGAAAAAGGCATGGAAGGCCTGTCAGCACCTAAGATTGAAGGCAAGTTTGCGTTACGCGCTTCTATCACTGGCGAAATCGTGATGGATAACGTGTTTGTTCCAGAAGAGAACAAGTTCCCTGAGATTAAAGGTCTTAAAGGCCCGTTCGGTTGCTTGAACGTTGCCCGCTATGGTATTTCCTGGGGCGCATTGGGCGCAGCAGAGTTCTGCTGGCATGCGGCGCGTCAGTACGGTTTAGACCGTAAGCAATTCAATAAGCCGCTGGCTTCCATGCAGCTGTTCCAGAAGAAGTTGGCAGACATGCAAACCGAAATTACCCTTGGTTTGCAAGGCGCCTTAAGAGTAGGGCGTCTGATTGATGAGAAGCGTTTTAAACCAGAAATGATTTCACTGGTTAAACGCAACTCTTGTGGTAAAGCACTGGATATTGCACGTATGGCTCGCGATATGCACGGTGGTAACGGTATCGCTGATGAATTCCATGTGATTCGTCATGTCATGAACCTCGAAGCAGTGAACACCTACGAAGGTACTCATGATATCCATGCCTTGATATTGGGTCGAGCTCAGACTGGATTGCAGGCATTTATGTAATCAAGAGTGATTCTATTTAAAAGGGCCTTCTGGCCCTTTTTTCGTGTCATTTTTTCAGCAAACCACAAGCATCTGCGCAAAATTCATGCAGATAATGTGATAATTCCCAGACTTATAAAGCCACTACTTGTTAGATAGAAAATCAGGCGCTACACTGAAACTGTCAGCCTTTTAATTTACTGCAAAGGGAGGTCTTATGAAGGTTTATGTGGTAGAAACGCATTTACTTGACGGTGATCAGGATATTGCAATATTTGACCAGAAACCCAAGGCACAGCGTTATATTGAGAGTCATGAGCTGCACGGTAAACCTGAAGTCGTTGAGGTTCCTGTGCGAGGGTTTCAGGAGAATCCTGATGAAGTATTTACTGCTTCCAATTATGACGCAGCCAGGGATATTCAGTTTTTTGAAGGGGCTTATGGCAATCAAAAAGATGCTGAAATAGCAGCAGGGCCCAATGGGCTGGTTCTACATAGAGCCATTAGACATTGATATTAAAAGATTTTTTAGTTGAAGACATACTTTCACACACTCTACGGCTTGTAATTTACGTAAATATACGCAACCTTTAGGCTAGAGTTGTGTCATTATTGGAAAGCTTTCCCATTAAAGGTATTTAGATGAGCAAAAATAAATGGTTAATTAGTTTGCTAGCCTTAGCCCTTCCGCTGACGATTCAGGCAGAAGAGGTTAACAAGGAACCTGTAATTAATAAGGCTCCTAAACAGAAAGAGGTATTTGTCGTACCTGAGCCGGCTAGCTTAAATTTAAAACCAGACAATAAATTTCGTGAAACGGGTAGAGTCGTTTCATTTCTGTTAATGCAAAGTCACTATGAACACCCGGACTTTGACGATGAACTTTCCAAAGAAGCCTTTAAACAATTTTTAAAGTCGCTTGATCCAAACCGTAGCTACTTTTATGCAGCAGACATTGAGCAGCTGGATGATTATGAAACCTTATTTGATGATGCGCTAAGAACAGGCCGTATCGAGTTAGCTTATGACTTTTTTGCCTTATTCGAAGAGCGTTTCCGTGAACGCTATTTATATGCCCTGGAGCTACTTGAGAAACCACTGGATTTCGACAGCTCAACAGAGTTTATGTATGACCGTCGTGAAGCACCATGGCCAAAAGATAAGAAAGAAATGAATCAGATTTGGCAGCAACGGGTTTTAAATGACGCTCTCAACTTAAAGCTTGCCGATCAGAGTGATGAAGAGATTAAGGAAAAACTTACCAAGCGCTATCAGTCTTCAATTCGTCGCTTATCACAAACCAAAAGCGAAGATGTATTTGGCTATTTTATGAACTCAGTGGCAGCAGCCATTGATCCTCACACAACCTATTACACCCCTCGCCAGTTTGAGAACTTCACCATCAATATGAGTTTGAAGTTGCAAGGTATTGGTGCCGTTCTCACTCAGGAAAATGAATTCACAAAAATCGTTTCAATCGTTAACAAAGGCCCAGCTGACAAGTCTGGTCAGGTTCACCCAAATGACAAGATTATTGGGGTTGGGCAGGGTGAAAAAGGCGAGATGGTTGATGTTATCGGCTGGCGCAATGATGACGTCGTTGACCTGATCCGTGGTGAAGCCGGCAGTATCGTACGTCTACAAATTATTCCTTATACCAAAGCCGGTGATGGCATGCCTAAAGTTGTTAGCCTGGTGCGTGAAGAAATCAAGCTAGAAGATCAGGCTGCCAAGTCCAAGCTCATTGAGGTAGAGCAATATGACAAGCAATTCAAGATGGGCGTTATTGAGCTACCATCTTTCTACTCAGAAACGGTGGCTTCCAACAGTAATGGTGGCGAAATTACCAGTACTACTAAAGATGTTCGTCGCTTGATTAAAGAGCTCAAGAAGCAGGATATTGAAGGACTGGTTATCGATCTTCGCAATAATGGCGGTGGCTCTTTAAGTGAAGTCGTGAATCTTGTCGGCCTATTTATTGATAAAGGTCCAGTCGTGCAGGGACGCGATAGCCGCGGTCGCCTGCGTGTATTGAAAGATACGGAGTCGGGTGTTGAGTATGAAGGGCCGATGGCCGTATTGGTAAATGGCGGTTCTGCCAGTGCCAGTGAAATCTTTGCTGGAGCAATCCAGGATTATGGGCGAGGCATTGTGTTAGGTGAAAACACATTTGGTAAAGGTACGGTTCAGAGTGTTGCTGACCTTAACCAATATATCCGCAACCCTGAAACACAGGTTGGCGCTTTAAAGTTAACCGTTGAAAAGTATTATCGTGTAACCGGTGAAAGTACTCAAAACAAAGGGGTCACTCCAGACATCGAGTTCCCAACCATCTTTGATGTTAATGAGTATGGCGAGAGTTCTTACGACAACGCGCTACCGTGGGATACTATTAAATCGGCTAACTTTAAGTCTGTTGACTCTTTAACTGACGCGATTCCTTACCTGCGCTATCAACATAAGCAGCGCAAGGACTCTAATCAGGAGTTTGCTTTCCTTGAAGAAGATATCAGTCGCGCAACCGAAAAAAGAGATAATAAAGTCGTTTCTTTAAACTATGATGAGCGACTGGCTGAGCGTAAGCAAAATGATGAGCTTCGCTTAAAGCGTGAAAACTTCCGTCGTAAAATGGAAGGGTTGGAACCTCTTAATGAGCTGGCTGATGATGAAGAAGATGTAGCCGATAATGAGAGTGAAGACGCGGATATTGTTGAGGAAGATCAGAAAGACTTATTCCTGAAAGAAGCGGCTAACATCTTATCAGATTTAATAATGATTCAGGAAAAACCAGAACTGGCAGCCAATTTCTTAGAAGAGAAAAAAGCTTCCAATAATTGATTCGACATTTTAAGCAAAGAGCCAGCATTCCGCTTAATGCCGTTCACTTAAGCGAGTGAGCGGCATATTGTTTAACTGGGTATCTGTTT
>NZ_JABURJ010000100.1 GCF_014762745.1 Kangiella sp. | reverse complement strand
TGACGAGAATAGAAGCCAGTTAGAAACACCTTAACCATCATAAAGGCTATCAAACCTGACGAATAAGCCTGTAAACTCTGGCCTGCTTTAAAGGAGTCGTACTCGGTAAAGGCACCATGCTGGAAGACGGTAATCATGATTGGTTCAGCTAGCCAGAACAGACCAATAGCCGCTGGAATGCCTATCATCAGCACCATCCGCAGCCCCCAATCGAGCGTACCGGAATAATGCTGCATGTCTTTCTTAGAAAAGAACTTGGATAAAGTCGGCAACAAAACTGTAGCAATGGCAATACCGAAGATACCTAATGGAAACTCAAGCAGACGGTCTGAGTAATACAGCCAGGAAATGCTGCCTTCAACCAATAAAGAGGCGATTTGTGTATCAATCAACAGGTTGATTTGACTGACTGAGGCACCAAAAATCACCGGGATCATCAGTTTGATAATCCGTTGTACACCACTATCTTTCCAGGCCCATTGAGGTTTAGGCAGGTAGCCCGCTTTCCATAAAAATGGAAAATGTAGAAACAACTGTAGGGCTCCGGCAATAAATATGGCCCAGGCCAGCGCCACCGTTGGCTCTTCCATGGTTGGTGCAAAGACAATGGCAGCGGCAATAATTGAGAGATTCAGCAGAATGGGTGCGAAAGCCGGAACAGCGAATTTATTCAGTGTGTTCAGCACCGAACTGTACATTGCCACCAGTGAAATGAAGAAAATATAGGGAAATGTGATTTTTAGCAGATCACTGGCCAGGTTAAATTTTTCCGGCTCATCAAGAAAGCCGATACCAAAGATGGCAATCAACCCCTGGGAGCCAAGCACACCAACTATGGTGACAATGGCTAATACACCACCTAAAGTGCCTGATACCTTACTTAATAATTGAACGGTTTCTTTTTGGGTTCGGTTTGAATAGTACTCAGAAAATACGGGGACAAAGGCTGTAGCAAAAGCCCCTTCGCCAAATAAACGGCGTAGGAAATTGGGGATTTTTTGCGCCACCAGAAAGACGTCCGCCTGAAAAGTAGCGCCCAATAGATTTGCCAGAACCACATCGCGCACCAAACCCATAACCCGCGAAATCATGGTCCAAAAACTGACGATGGTACTGGATTTCAGTAAACTACCCATCGGCTCCCTAGCCTATTGTTTGTTATAGAAATTGGCGCAAGTTTAAGGGATAATTCGACCTGCGACCAGAGAATCGCTTTAAAAGCCCTAAAATTGCCAGAATTTGCCGTTTTTAGTGGTTTTTACTTGATAAGGACGTGCAAAGGCGGTATATTTCGCGACCTTAAATTTTGAATTAACTATTTTGTTGTTAGGAGTTCACCTTGGCTAACATTAAATCTGCCAAAAAACGTGCTCGTCAAGCTGAAGCTCGTCGCCAGCACAACGCTAGCCGCCGCTCTATGTTGCGCAGCTACATTAAGAAAGTTGTTTATGCTATTGATGCAGGCAACAAAGCTGATGCACAAGCTGCATTTGAGCGCGCTGTACCAGTGATTGATAAAGCCGCAAACAAAGGCATTATCCACAAAAATAAAGCTGCTCGTCATAAGAGCCGTTTAACTGCGCGTATCCAAGCTCTTTAATTGCTTGGTTGACTGGTTAATTCCATTTAATAGCCAGTAGCTCGACAGTAAGAATTATAAAAGCTGCCTCTCTTATGAGAAGCAGCTTTTTTGTTTGCCCTTAATTAACCTAGGTTAAGTTTTAGCTTACCCTATGCGTTCTCCTGCTTTCTCTTAAGAGAGCTTCTTACGCAGTCTTATTTTCATCCAAACAGCTGTTTACTTCATATTTTTGATTATCTGTTTTTCTAGAATGGCCATAGCCTTTTGCAGTACTTGAAGATCAGATGGACTAACTCCCTGTAACAAATTCTCAATAGCCCCCTGCTTTTCACGATGCGCTTGGTCCAGCAACTGTTGGCTTTTGCGGGTTGGCGCAACGTAGACTACTCGCTGGTCTGTCTTTGAGCGTGACTTGATCACATAACCCTGTTTCTCAAGACTTTTCACAGTCCGGGTAATGGCCGGCGCAGAAACCTGTTCCATTTCAGCCAGTTTATTGATGGTCTGTGGCCCGCTACCGGCCAGGATAGCCAGAATAGAAAGTCTTTCCGCGGTTAAGCCACTTTTCAGGCTATTTTTTCTACTGTCTCCAGATAAATGATTTGCCAGGCTAAGCAGCCTTTCGGCTATAGGTATTATCTCTTTTTCCACATCTGTCATTTAGTTACTTTCACTTAAATATTAACTTAAGTTAAAGATATGCCTTGTTATTATCTTTTGCAAGTATTTACTCAGATCAGCTTTTGATATAGATAGCCGCTAACTATCACTCGATTATATTCACTAACTCTAATGCTTTTATTTCAAGTGCTTAGAATAGGCTTGATTAGTTTATTCTATGAGGTACGACCAGTCATTGACTTTATTGGTCGGATCAGTAAAATCGCCGCCACATTTTCCAGATCCTTTTTGAGGCATATTCATGAAAAAGGTCTTTATCTCTTCCGCATTAATTACCTTGCTATTTACCGCGGTATCCCAGGCCAAGGTCGCTCCCGAACAAGCACAACAACTTGGCAACACTCTGACTCCTCTAGGCGCTCAGTTAGCAGGCAATGCTGATGGCACTATCCCTGCCTGGACTGGTGGTATTCAGCAGGCTCCACAAGACTATGTTCCAGGCGAACATCATAAAGATCCTTTTGCCGATGAAAAGCCAGTACTGGTCATCAACCAGAGCAATGTTAACCAGCACAAAGACAAGCTGTCTGCCGGTCAGATTGCCATGATTAATCAATATCCTGATTATCAAATCAAGGTCTATCCGACCCACAGAACAGCGTCATTCCCGAAGAAGGTGTATGACTACAGCATTCAGAATTCAACCCGTGCCGAGTTAACGCAAGATGGTGCAGGCCTGGTTAACGCTAAGGTGGGAGCTCCTTTCCCAATCCCTAACAACGGTCTTGAAGCCATCTGGAATCACTTGACACGCTATCGTGGTGAATTTATTACCCGAGAATATATTCAGGTTACTCCACAGGTGGATGGCAGCTATACACCGGTTAAGTTTGAACAGGAGTCACTGCAGTATTACGCGCAGGAAAACCCTGAAAAAGACAACCTTCTGTTCCTATATAAGCAACGCATCACTGCCCCATCTAATCTGGCCGGACAGGTACTACTAGTCCACGAAACTTCTAACCAGGTGGAAGATCCTCGCCGTGCCTGGCGCTATGACCCTGGTCGTCGCCGTGCATCACGTACTCCTACCGTAGCTTATGATGCTCCGGCACTAGCCTCAGATGGCCTTTCAACGGTAGATAACTTCGATATGTACAGTGGTTCGCCGGATAAGTACAACTGGGAATTGAAAGGCAAGAAGGAAATGTATGTACCTTATAACGCCTACCAGCTTCATAGTGAGCAGCTGAACTATGATGACATCATCCGTCCCGGTCATATCAATCAGGATTATGCACGCTATGAGTTGCACCGTGTCTGGGTGGTTGAAGCAACGCTCAAAGACACAGAAACCAACATTTATAGCCGTCGCACCTTCTACCTTGATGAAGACAGCTGGCAGGCACTATTGGTTGACCATTACGATGAGAATGGCCAGTTATGGCGCGTCGGTGAAGCTCACGCCATCAACTATTACGAAGTACCGGTTCTGTGGAGCACTTTAGATGTGCTGCACGATCTTAAAGCCAAGCGCTACATTGCCTTCGGTCTGGATAACAATGAGCGTATGTACGACTTTGCCAGCGAGCTTACCTATAGCGGATTTACAGCCTCTGCCCTTAGACGTGAGGGCCGATAAATTACGATTTAGCACAACCCCCTGTGTTGCAGCCACTCGCAAGAGTGGCTTTTTTTTGCCCGTACATTTTGAACCTTGTTATACTGGGCACATAATGAAATGGAGTTAAGGTAACTATGAAACTCATCAGCTTAGTTATATTCAGTACTGCTCTGGCACTAGTGTCACCAATATCTTATGGCGACAATGTTAACGAGACAGGCTCAGCCACGAAAAGTGATATTAAAATGGGGCCGATTCTGCAAGCCTATGGCCCGACCTCAAAGATCGAACAGGCTGACGTTGAACTACCACAGAACTTTGTCTATAAAGCGCTGTTCGATATTAGCGAAAGCAATAAAAAACCAAATCAATATAATCGTAAAATTGAATCAGTGGCCAGATTCCTGAATATGCACGCACGAAATGGCGTGGCATTGGAAAATATGAAAGTAGCAGTTGTACTGCACGGTGCCGCAACTAAGGATGTTCTTAATGACGAGGCGTACGCAAAGCGGCATGGCCACCAAAACCCTAATACGGAGCTGATTGAGCAATTAGCCGATAAAGGGGTGGAGTTTTATATCTGTGGCCAATCAGCTGCATTCTATGACATCAAAAAAAGTGAACTGTCCGCTGATGTAAAACTGTCTTTATCAGCCATGACCATGGCGGTATTGCTACAGGAAGAGGGATATCACTTAATTCCGTTTTAAAAAAAAGCGAGCACATGGCTCGCTTACTTTTTACAGTGGTGATGGCTAAGACTCATTTTTGCTCTTGTCATCGCCGTCCGTTTCTTCATCCGAATCCTCGAGCTCCAGCTCATCTTGTTCAGGAGCTTCACCAGAATCGTCACCAACATCCTCATCATCTTCCCAGTCCTCGTCATCCCAGTCATCATCCAGATCGTCCCAGGCTTCTTCAGGTACTTCATCAATGGCTCCAGGCTTTGGCCAGTTGAACTCCTGCGCCTGAGTTTCTGCTTCATACTCACGAATTTTAGGATGTTCAATCAAATAATCCATGATGTCATTACAGATTTTACGAGTACCTTCCTTCTGAATGGCTGACATGCGATACACGGGGCCATCCCAGTCGAGTCGCTCCAGCATATCAGCAATCTTGGCTTCCACTTCCTCTTCTTGAAGCAGGTCGGTTTTGTTAAACACTAACCATACTGGCTTATCTTTTAAAGAAATGTCTTTGCTTTCGCTGTACTTATAGAGCTCGTTCATAATGCCATTGAAGTTTTCCACTGGATCGGACTCGTCAAATGGCAACAGGTCTACGATATGCAACAAAATCCTTGTGCGAGCAAGATGACGCAGGAAACGAATTCCTAAACCTGCACCTTCAGCAGCCCCTTCAATCACACCAGGGATATCAGCGACCACAAAACTGGACTCGGCATCCACACGGACCACACCAAGATTTGGCACCAGAGTAGTAAATGGATAATCGGCAACTTTCGGTTTAGCCGATGACACGGCTCTGATGAAAGTCGATTTACCGGCATTCGGTAACCCAAGCAGTCCCACATCAGCTAAAACCTTAAGTTCTAGGCGCAACTCGCGGAATTCGCCGGGGGTTCCGTGCGTCGCTTTACGTGGTGCACGATTAACCGAGCTTTTGAAACGAGTATTACCAAGGCCGTGGAAACCGCCTTTAGCAACCAATACCTTCTGCCCATCTCGCACCAGATCTCCTACTATTTCACCGGTTTCACGATCAGTGATCTGAGTTCCAACAGGTGCTTTTAGATAAAGGTCTTCACCCTTACTTCCTGTTTTATTGCGTCCCTGCCCATTCTCACCACGTGTAGCTTCATAAAAGCGCACGAAGCGATAATCAACCAAGGTATTAAGCTCGGCATCAGCAACAATATAGACGCTACCGCCGTTGCCACCATCGCCACCATCCGGGCCGCCTCGTGCAACGTATTTTTCACGACGAAAACTGACAATGCCGTTGCCGCCATCGCCTGCTTTCACCTTTATGGATACTTCATCAACAAATTTCATAGCGCTATTCTGCCACTGTTACCTTGTTAGACCAACTGTCTATCATATCGTTAAAGCGATAATCCTAAAATTGTCGCTTGCAAAAAAAAGCCCCAGCGATGGCTGAGGCTTTTTCTTCATCTGATTCGATTAAGCGTCGATAGAAACAAACTTACGGTTGTTTTTACCTTTAACTTCGAATTTCACTTTGCCGTCAACCTTTGCGAACAAAGTGTGGTCGCGACCGATACCAACACCGTTACCAGCGTGGAAACGAGTACCACGTTGACGAACAATAATGCTACCCGCGCTTACCTCTTCACCGCCAAAGCGCTTAACACCAAGGCGTTTACTTTCGGAATCGCGGCCGTTACGAGTACTACCACCAGCTTTCTTGTGAGCCATCGTTTACTCTCCTTTCAATAATTCTTTAGCCTGCTCGATCCAACCTTCGCGTTCGATGCGGCCTTTAAAGTTCAATTGCTCGTCGAATTTAGCAACATCTTCTGCTGTCCATTCGGCGATTTGCTTAAATGTAGTGATACCAGCATCGTTTAGTTTACCAACGATAACCGGACCTACACCTGAAAGTTTAGTTAAGTCGTCACCTTCAGTTTTAGCGGCTTTCTTTGCAGGCGCTTTCTTTGCAGTTGCTTTTTTAGCAGCTGGCTTAGCACCATCAAGAGCAATACCGTTAATTTTAACTTCAGTGTACCACTGACGGTGGCCTTGACGCTTCATGTGGTGTTTACGACGCTTGAACTTAAGAATGTTTACTTTCTTAGCGCGACCGTGATCAACAACTTCTGCTGATACTACAGCACCTTCTACAAGAGGCGTACCAAGTTGAATATTTTCGCCGTCTGCTACCATCAGTACTTCGCTGAAGTCGATGTTAGCACCAGTTTCCGCTTCGATTTTCTCCAAGCGAACAACTTGGCCTTCTTTTACGCGGTGCTGTTTGCCACCACTTTTGATTACTGCGTACATATTTATTCTCCAGTTATGACCCTCTCGTATATCTCAACGACAAGGTTAATATGTAATGCGATTACGATTTAAGGGCGCGAATTGTAAGCCAAAGCACGCCTTGAAGCAAGCGAAAAGCCGATAAAATCAGGCTTTTTTACTCTTTATTCACATCTTTAGCCCTAGCATTGGCCTGTGGTTTGAAAAAACGTCGATAACACTTGACCGAAACGCCCTGCCTCACTAGGATTGCGGTGCATTTTATTGATTTTCCTACAGAATACAAACGCTTTATTGAAAATATGATGACCCTAGACCAAATCCGAGCACTGGTTGCAGATGACTTTGATGCTACCAACCAAATCATTCTAGATAGACTGCAATCAGACGTGGTTCTGGTAAATCAGGTCGGTCATTATATTGTTGCGGCTGGCGGCAAAAGGCTTCGTCCCATGTTGCTACTTCTTGCTGCTAAGTCCCTAAATTATCAAGGAAAGTTCCACTCCAACCTGGCCGCAGTCATTGAACTTATCCATACCGCAACCCTACTACATGATGATGTGGTCGATGAATCCGATCTACGCCGTGGTCGCCAGACTGCCAACGCCATGTTTGGTAATCAGGCTTCTGTACTGGTTGGTGACTACCTTTACAGTCGCTCCTTCCAGATGATGGTTGAAGTGGGTGAAATGCGTGTGATGGAGGTTTTGTCGCAAACAACCAACGAAGTCGCAGCTGGTGAAGTGCTACAACTGATGAATGTTAACGACCCTGATGTGGACGAGGCTTCTTATTATCAGGTGATTGAACGCAAAACAGCCATTCTATTCGCTGCCGCAACCCAACTCGCCGCCATTCTGGCCGGAGCCAACAGTGACATTGAAAACGGCCTACGGGATTACGGATTGCAACTCGGCAATGCGTTCCAACTAATTGACGATGCGCTTGATTACGCAGCCGATACTGATGAACTAGGTAAAAATGTCGGTGATGATCTGGCTGAGGGCAAACCGACCCTGCCACTGATTTACGCCATGCAGCATGCTTCTGAAAGCGATGCTCAGATGATACGTCAGGCCATTGAGCAAGGCGGACTGGATAATATGGATGCCATCCTTAAAGTTATCCAGCAGACTGGTGCTATCGACTATACCTATCAGTCTGCGGAAAAAGCGGTTGCCAAGGCCATAGAAGCTCTGGAACCATTGCCTGATAATCAATACAAGCAAGCACTGATCGATATTGCCAAGCTATCTTTGAAGCGAAACTCCTAAAGCCCTGACTTAATATCTCTTGCCCGAATGGTATAAAAAGGCAATGATTGAGCTTATCAATTTGAATTGCCAATGACTGGCAAAAAAATTGACAATTGATGGCTTTTACCTCTCGCAAGCCCTTTTAATTTCTGCGATAATAGCGCGCAATTTTTAAGCATCCCGAACCGCTTAGCTTAACAGTTGCATTGCAAAGGTTTGAGAAGCCTTTGTCCAAGAGGAGTACCCAATGTCTCGCAATCTTGATTTAAGCCAATATGGCATCCACTCAGTTTCAGAAATCGTTTATAACCCATCTTACGAATTACTATTTGAAGAAGAAACCAAGCCCGGCGCCGAAGGTTATGAAAAAGGCGTGGTCACTGACACTGGTGCAGTTGCGGTAGATACCGGTATTTTCACAGGGCGTTCGCCAAAAGATAAGTACATCGTTATGGATGACACTACCCGCGATACAGTCTGGTGGTCTAAAAATGGCGTTAACGATAACAAGCCTATTTCTCCGGAAGTCTGGTCAGATCTTAAACAGGTTGTAACCAATCAATTATCAAACAGTCGTCTGTTTGTGGTTGATACCTTCTGTGGTGCTGATGAAGCAACTCGCCTTAAAGTTCGTTTTATCACTCAGGTTGCCTGGCAGGCACACTTCGTTAAGAACATGTTTATTCGTCCAACTGAAGAAGAATTGGAAGGCTTTGAGCCAGATTTCGTGGTAATGAATGGCTCTAAGGCAACCAACCCTAAGTGGCAGGAGCATGGCCTTAACTCAGAGAACTTTGTTGCTTTCAACCTGACTGAGAAGATTCAGTTAATTGGCGGCACCTGGTATGGCGGTGAAATGAAGAAAGGTATGTTCTCAATGATGAACTACCTGTTGCCGCTTAAAGGCATAGCGTCAATGCACTGCTCTGCCAACGTTGGTGAAAAAGGAGATGTTGCCATTTTCTTTGGTCTTTCTGGTACCGGTAAGACAACGCTTTCCACAGACCCTAAGCGCGCCTTGATTGGTGATGATGAACATGGCTGGGATGATAACGGTGTATTTAACTTTGAGGGTGGCTGTTACGCAAAAACCATCAACCTATCAGAAGAAAACGAGCCAGACATTTATCGAGCCATTCGTCGTGATGCCCTGCTTGAAAATGTTGTAGTCGATGAAAACGGTAAAATTGATTTTGATGACGGTAGCAAAACAGAAAACACCCGTGTTTCATACCCAATTTATCATATCGATAATATCGTTAAACCAGTATCAATGGCTGGACACGCGCAGAAAGTGGTTTTCTTAACCGCAGACGCCTTCGGTGTATTGCCTCCGGTTGCCAAGTTAACTCCAGACCAAACTCAGTACTATTTCCTGTCAGGTTTCACAGCAAAACTTGCAGGTACTGAACGTGGTATTACAGAACCAACACCAACCTTCTCTTCCTGCTTTGGAGAAGCTTTCCTGTCACTGCATCCAACTCAGTACGCTGAAGTACTGGAAAAGCGTATTCAAGATGCAGGTGCTGAAGTTTACCTGGTCAATACAGGTTGGAATGGTACTGGCAAACGAATTTCAATTAAAGATACTCGTGGCATCATTGATGCGATTATGGATGGTTCGATTGAAGAAAGTTCTTTTGAAAACTTACCTTACTTTAATCTGGCAATTCCAACAGAATTAAAAGGCGTTGATACCAGTATCCTTAATCCACAGAACACTTATTCCTCAGCCGCCGACTGGGAAGTTAAAGCTAAGAAACTGGCAGAAATGTTCATCAAGAACTTCAACCGTTTTGCAGATAACGACAAAGCTAAGGCATTGATATCAGCAGGCCCAACACTATAAGTTGATATTTACTCATTAAAAAAGCCGCTAATTGCGGCTTTTTTAATATCTCAGCTTTGTTAAAAAGCTAAATAAGCTTTGGCTTATCTATGTGATAGCCCTGCCCATAATCAAAGCCCATCTCTTTAATCTTATCCAGAACCTGTTCATTCTCTACAAATTCTGCGATCGTTTTTATACCTAGCTGAACACTGATCTCACAAATACTTTTCACAATGGTTTGATCATAATCGTTATCTAGAATTTGCTTGATAAAGGAACCATCAACCTTAATAAAGTCCACCGGTATGTTTCGAAGATAACCATAGGAAGACATGCCGCTGCCAAAATCATCCAAAGCAAACTTACAACCGAAATCATTCAGATCATCAATAAACTGCTTAACCAGCTCATAATTATTGATTGCGGCAGTTTCCGTTATTTCAAAAACAATATATTTGGCGAGCTCCTGACTTTCTGAAATTTGTTCGATTAAGCTGCTGCGGAATTCTTCGCTATTTAATGATACGCCCGAAAGATTGACACACCACAGGAACTCACTGGCCTGTGGGTTGGCCTCCAGATATTCCAGAACCCTATCAACCACCCAATGATCCACTTTAGGCATTAGGTTAAATCGTTCTGCGGCAGGGATAAACTCAATCGGAGGAATCATACCGCCTTCCTCATCCAGCATTACCACCAGCACTTCTTTTAAATCATCACCGCTATCCAGGCTTTTAATCGTCTGCACTCGTAATGCAAAGCGATCTTCGTCAAGAGCTTTATTAATACGGTTTACCCATAACACCTGGTTATGGAAATGCACACTTTCCGGATCATTCTTATCAAATACATGAATACGGTTACCACCCTTCTCCTTGGCAATCGTTCGCGCGGAAGCAAGTTCAGAAAGCACTTCACTGGCATCCTGCGTATCCGAAGAAATGCTTGCCATACCTGCGCTGGCATGAATATTAATTCGCATCTGAGTCCAGTCAAAAGTCGTATCCTGAACGGTTTCAAGAATCTTATTAATGACCCGATAAGCTGATTCGAGTGGCATGCTATCAAAAATCACCAAAAACTCGTCGGCACTTAAGCGATAGGCTTTATCCTGAGGGCGAATATTAGTTTGTACGACTTTGGCAAATTGCTTAAGGACAAAGTTACCAGCTTCATGACCAAAAGAATCATTAACCAGATTAAATTTATCAATGTCCAATAAACAGGCGACGTGCTTGTTTCCTGCTTTGTTCTGAATCAATTTATTTAAGAACTTATCTAATGCGAAACGATTTTCCAAATCGGTCAGGAAGTCATGATTAGCCTGATAGACCAACTGATTGCGGCTGGACTCTAGCTCATTGATATTCTTGCGAAGCTGTCCCTTGCTTTCCATCAGCACCTGGTTGTTACGATAAAGAACAAACACCAGATACATAAAGTAGCACAACAGGATGGCGAGCAAGACCACGACTAAAATTAAAGAATAGCGCGCATTGGACAAAGGCAGATAAAACTCTTCAACGTTACCGGTAATCGCCATATTCCAGTCACGGCCACCAAAGCTGAACGTTTTGTCGATACTAAAGAAGTTTTCCTGATCGATCTGCTGCTCACCTCGTGAGTGATGCTCCAACAATAAAACCTCTTCACCATCGGTAACATCCGTTATCACCAACGTTAAACCAAACCGGGCTAATTCCTCAGAGCTTTCCTGAATCAGATCTTCGAGCACAAATACGCCTTCAGCAAAGCCCATCACACGAAAGACATTGCCATCTTTCTTGTATTGGAACGCTGGTGAAAATACTAAAGCGGCTGATTTTCCAGGGTGCTGGTGTAGCTCCATTCGTGGGCTCACGGTAGTATTGTTGGTTGCTATCGAGCGTTCTAGCGCTTCCTGTCTTGGCTCAGACCTGTATGCGTCATAGCCTAAAACGTCTTTATTTTCTTCATAAGGAAATGCGTAAAGAATGGGGAAATACACTTCTCTATTGCGAGCCAATGGAATTAAGCTACCATCCGTATCTTTTTCCGTTAGGCTGTAATCGGGGTATTCCTGACGAGCCATTTCAACAAATGCATCCAAGTCATCATGCTTAACGACTTGTACATACTCAAAAGCCTGCACCCCACCATGCTTGACCAGATTGCTCATCGCAAAATGCTCAAACTCGAAACGGGTGACTTTTTCTGAAAGGGAAAAGAAAGTTGCTAGCTGGTCAACATCATCAATAAAACGTTCGACATCACTTGTGACTCTCAATAAGTAGCGCATAGAAACGTCACTGAAACGCTCCTCGGCGTATTGATGCTCGGTAGATTCTAACCAGCGACTGGCCAAAAACAGAAAAGCAAAGCCCAGCAAGACAATAATCCCGATTGCGATCAGGTTCTTTACCAGAAAAGGTAATGGCTTCGCCTTTCGTGTCATGTAAGACTGCTCCTAGAGAGTTTACTCGTGGACTATTGCTAGTTTTTGTTCATTGTTCTGTATTGCAAGCCTGGTGATATTATTGATTCCAAGTCGCTTTAAATCAGCAACCTGTGTTTTATCAGTACTACTTATATACCATAGTTGACTGTTTTGACCAACCAACACCCCTTCTACATCAAGCCAGACATAGTCTTGTACGCCTTCAGGGAGCACTATTCCGGTTGGCTTGATGTTTCCGTGGTTATCCACCATGAATACCTGATGCATTCCATCAACCAACTGAGTAAAACTTACCGTATTTTCTGTGACTGTCTGCAAACAACGTCCAATGTTGTCGACCAAGGGTTCTGCTGCGCCCTCTGACTCAAGACCAAATAATTGCAAAGTCATGACATCACCAAGTACAAAAACAGCAGCCAATTCAGGATTTAGCCATGCATGATAGCCAACTGGCTCAATGACCGGGTTCAGCACTTTTTGTGAACCCTCGACTAAGCTAACTAAGCGCAAATGTTGCTGACCTTCTGGGTTAACCCCAATCACGCTTAGGCTAGTGGAATTGTAAACGGTAGGCGAATATTCACTGATATCTTCACTGTTGGTGATATTGACTAACTGCTCATCATCAAACCGGTAGACAAAAATATCGGTTTGCTCGTCGAGCATTCGGGTGAAATAGAGGTGCTTGCCATCTACTGAAAAGTGAGGCTGATTGTCATAACCATCATAATGCAACGCATTAAGAGCATTGCCGGCATCAACCTTGGTAAGTTTCCCCTGAGCTTTTATTGGAATAATGCTGATGTCTGTAGAGGGAATGGAAGGAGTTTCTTCTTCTGCGAAAGCGCTTGCTGAAAAAAATAAAACTGCTGTTAATAAAAATACCGACCTTGACGTAAATGTCATTTATGACTCCGGTGGTTGAACAAAGGCCAGTGGTTGCGCTGCATAGCAAACGATTTTATCGCCCGCCTGCTTATCACCAACCGCTTTTTTAAGCGCTAGCCGCTGCTCTTTGAAAGTAAAAGCAGAATCAGCCTGAATAGCATAATGCCTGACATTTTCGGATACCAAAACTTCACCAGGCTCAGCCATTGATTCAAGACGTGCCGCAAAGTTGATGGCATCGCCCTCGATATCCAGTTGCTCAGTGATTTCGTTATGGGTAATTTTCACTTCGCCAATATCCAAACCGATACGCAATGCAAAGCCTGCCCCAGCCAATACTTTCTGGATCATAGCTGCGCAGCTCAAAGCACTTTCAACATTCTGGAAGGTGGCCCGCAACGAATCGCCTTCCATATTGGGATAACTGGCCTGCCATTTCTTTAATACGGGTTTTAGTAAGCCACGAAACAATGACAGTTTTTCAGTACGATCTTCTTCGGTCCAATGGGAAAAACCTTTAAGGTCAGTAAACAGCACTGCAAGACGTCGAGTCTTGGCATCACTGTCAATTTCGGATAGCTCTAATAATTTAGGCCAGTATTTATCTTTAATGGCCTGTAATGATTCACGAATTTCGAATTGTAGCTTACGTTCGGATTGAAGACTGATCTGAATGGACTGTAGCTTTTCAGCTTCCTGTCGAAGGCTCGCTTCCAACATTGTTGGGTTTAAGCCACCGGTATCTTCAACCACGATAACCGCGCGCGTATCGCCAGGTTCATTGCGGATATCTCGAATACGTAATTTACAGCCCCAGTAACTGGCTTCAAGATGCTCAATCAAAAATGGTAACGTTGCCAGATCCTGATAGGACAGCATCCGTTGATAACGCAGTGTAAAAGTGATTTTGTCGGCAAACAGTTTTTCAAATTGGTTCTTGGCATAATGCGTATAGTCGCGACCGCGCTGATCCCAACTGGCATGGCTGCAATCAATGTTACGAATTGACCAGCCATTGGTTTGCACCTGCCATAATTTGGCAGCGCTTAAAGTTGCATTATCAAGATTGGCTTTGGATAAGTTTGAGCTTCTTAGATCTGCGCCTTTGAAATTAACACCATTCAAGTTAAAGCCTGACAAATCCAGACCCGAGAGATTTGCGTTACTTAAATTTGCACCCTTTAAAGTAACCCCTTCAATCCGGCAGCTAGATAAGTCCACGTCAGATAGATTGGCTTTATTTAAATTGGTATCGCGTAAATTAACATTTTCCATCTTGGCGCCAATTAGCTTAGCCCCCTGCATATCCAAACCTTCAAGGTTTTGGTTGCGTAAATCAGCACCGCTCAAGTTGGCTTCACGCAAATCCTGACCACGCAGATCATGGTCGCGTAAATCAACACTAGATAAATCGGTTCGAAAACAAATGGCGGTTAATAAATTGGCGTGAAGTAAATTTGCGTGACTTAAATTGGCCTGCTTTAAATTCGCAGCAATGAGTTTAGCACCGGTAAGGTTGCAGTAGCATAAATTGGCATCAGTAAGATTGCTGGCTATAAGAGCAACCCCTTGCAAGTCTGAATAAGCGAGGTTAGCACCAACAAAACTCATCTCAGAAAGGTCACAACCAGACAGGTCAAGGCCTCGAAGATCCTGGCCGTCAAAATTAGCGTGAGTTTTTGGATTCTCCTTACGCCATTGATTCCAGGCCTTTTCCCCTTGCATTAATATATTTAATAATTCTTTATTATCCTCTGATGTCAGAGACATGAGCTTTCCTCTTCAGCCAAGCCGTAGCACTCTATTTATACCATAGAAACTTTATATAAAACAGCATCTAACAGCAGTTTTACTTGAGCTAAACCGGGCTGTCGGTACAATAAGATCTTTTGCCCGTTTGAGGATTATTATGACCCATCCATTTGAAGAGTTTCGCCAAAAAAGAGAGCTTGGCAATGCCAAGGCTTTGGACACTGACAGCCTGCTTATCAAACGCTTTTTTGGATTAGATAAAACAGCGTATGGTGAAGGTGTTCTCGATTCCAGAACCAAGGAGCTTTTAGGTTTAGTTGCATCCATGGTTTTACGCTGTAACGACTGTATTGATTACCATCTGGAGCAGTGCGTCAAGCAGGGCTGGAACAAGCAGGAGTTGGATGAAGCTATGGGAGTTGCCATGCTGGTAGGCGGTTCGATTGTTATTCCACACCTGCGACATGCCAAGCTGAGCCTTGAGTTCTTGTTTGAAGAAAATTCAAAGGATTAAAAGTTTATAAATCAAGGACTTCTTTAATAAACGGGATCGTGAGTTTTCGTTTAGCCTGTAACGAAGCCTGATCAAGTTTATCCAGTATCTCCAGCAACGTGGGCAGATCGCGTTGCTGGCGAGCCAGTAAATACTGAGCAACGTCACTAACCAGCTCAAGCCCCCTCTCCTTTGCCTTCTTTTGCAACAGGATTCTCTTTTCATCATCATTTAGCGGCTTGATGTTGTAGATAAACATGGCGGATAGCCTGGATTTTAGATCCTGTAGCTCAATTTCCAGCTGGGAAGGAGCAACCAACCCTGTAATTAACAGGCTTTTGCCCTGCTCTTTAAGCTGATTATAAAGATTGAAAATAGCTGTTTGCCACTGACTATCGCCAATCACCTCATCCAGCCCATCCAAAGACACACAATCAAAAGCAACCAGCCCATCCAGCATCTGGGGCTGTAGCATACTATTGTCTAATGGCAGGTAGGCGATTAACTTATCAGGGTTTTGCTCAGAGAATGCATGAGTCAACGCCTGCAATAAATGACTGCGACCATGACCTTTCTCAGAATAGATATAGATAAAATCGCTGTCTCCATGACAGATCCCTTCAAGTTTTTGTAGCAACAACTGATTTTCACCCACCACGAAGTTTGCGAAGGTTGCATCAGAATGAAGCTCGATATGGAGAGGTAATTGCTGCATGGATTGGAATGTGTCTGTTATTTTTCTGGTGGCTCGTTGAGCTCTGGCGATGACTGGTTTTGTTTTTTCACCGTTTTGTAATTGGCAAAACCCAACCAAATATAGTGTAAGCCACTGATAATACAGGTCAGGATTACGGTAATTTCAAGCCCCTGCAATAAGATCTCAGGAACCGCAGACCACTCGGCTACCGTTAAAAGCACCAGTAACACCAACAGAATTAATAGTGCCGTGTTCCACTTAGAAATCAGAGACGGGCGCATTTCATAAGGCCCGACAAGATAGTGATAACTGGTTGCACCGCCAACAATAATCACATCTCTGGCAGTAGATACCCAGAACAGTGTCCAGGAAATATGGCCTTTAACAACCAGTAGCAACAAAGCCACCAGCAAAAGCAACTTATCGGCCAGGGGGTCGGTGATGGAGCCAAAACGACTTTGCCAGCGAAAGCGCTTGGCGAGCAGGCCGTCGAGTCCATCGGATAAGCCAGCGATTAGAAAAATAACCAGAGCAAGAGGATACTGCTCTACCATCACATAATAAGCAAAAGGGATTATCAGAATAATCCGCATGATAGTGATGATGTTAGGCAGTATACTTAAGCTCATGAATTTTATAGTGTTTTCCCTTTAGTTCTGGCTCGTTACTGTTCTACAGGGCCGAAAGTCACCCCTGCCAACTGAAACTATAACGTCCGTTCACACCCTCGTCATTTGGGATGCGCCGCAGATTATTCCCTATATTGATAGCATCAATCAAGTTTTGTGGCGAAGTTAACACTCTCACTTCAAACAATACAGCATCGTCTTTAACCTGCAAGACCTTAACCGACTCCGTCATACCAAGGTTTGCTAAATAGTTACGCGCCCCAGCATAAGCCTCGAGTTCATAGATATTGTTCACATAAATCTCTACTGCCAACACTTCTCCAGAAAGCACCACCGCCAGGCGAGCGGCTAATTTATTGGCGACCTGATCAACCAGATCGGCAATCACATCTTGCTTGCTGGAAGCTGAGCTGGAAAGGTTCTCAACCGTTCCACCCAAATCCATCGACCAACGACCAAACCACTGGCCGGCACTTTGCGACAATTGCCCCACCACCACATAGTCAGCGTTATAGCGCTCGGAGGCTCTGTTAATGGGGCCAACAAAACGTCCCCAGATATCGCCCACTGTAACCTGCGACTTATCTTCCAGATCCATCATGGGTAGCATAATCGGCAGGCCTCGGCGACTGGCAGCTCGATTCAAGGCGATAGTCACCGAATCGTTAGCGTCAGTGGCTACGCGGCGGTTGCCGTTTTCCTCAACCGCGATCCAGAAAGTGCCAGATGGGCGATTCTCAGACCAGACTGGCAAAGAAGCATCCTGCAAAATTTTCTTCACCGCCAGACTGTCAAAAGTCGCAACCAGTAGCAGCGGTCTTTCATAAACCATCTGTTCAGCCGCACTTAAACGCTTGTAGGAATATTGACGCATATAATCTTGCGCATTCGGCAAAACCTCTCGAATCTGAGAGTTATTAACTACATCTTTGCTACCACTGACACGAACCAGCACCTCAGCAAAAGCATTTTGCATCGCTTTTTGACGAACATCAGTGGACTGATTTTCAACCGGCCAGCTGGCCGAATACAGATCGGTAACACGCTCAGCCTTGACGGGCGCAATGAAAAAACCCGTGAACAAAACAAAAAGGAGTGATGCGCAGTAAGAACTTTGTTTTACAAGACATTTCATGAATCTAAGTTCCTGTTTTAATTATCTTTTAGTCGCCCGGACCATTGAAAAACTGTGTCAAAGACAGGCAATGGGCTTTATCCCAACAATTTGGGCATTTTATCAGTTTTTATCAATCACGCCAGGCAATTAGCCCAGATACAGCCCTTCGTTCTTTAATAGTTCAGGTTAAGTCACTTTTTTGCAATGGAATGCTCGCCTGCAGTTACCTATAATAGCGACACCTCACCCGCTCGCGAATCAAGGCAGAGCGCTAATCTGATAAAAGACAAGGGCAATGGCAAAAGATAACTCGCAACAAACTCCGCATCCCGAAAATGTATTGGAACATGCTGAAATTATCGTCACTGAGCAAAAAGTTGATAGCGCGATCCGTAAACTGGCCGAGCAAATTAACGCTCAGCAATACTCTAGCCCATTGCAGCTCTTCTGCATCATGAATGGAGGTCTCTACTTTGCCGGCCAGCTATTACGCCTGTTAACCATTCCGGTTTCCGTCAGTTATCTGCACGCCACTCGTTATGGCGATAAAACGCAAGGTCAGGAACTGGAGTGGCTGGTGAAACCCAAAGCTGAGGACATCCATAACCATCATGTCATGCTGCTGGATGATATTTTTGACGAAGGCATTACTCTAGAAGCCATCGCCAAAGAGTGCCAGAGCTTTAAACCCAAAAGTCTGCAATGCGCGGTGTTGGTAGATAAAGAGCATCAACGCAAACCCGAGTCAGGCTTTAAACCGGACTTTGCAGGACTTACGGTCACAGATCGCTATATTTTTGGTTGCGGTATGGATTACAAAGGCTTATGGCGCAACCTGCCGGCCATCTACGCTATTTAGTCACAATTATGAGGAACAATTCACACAACCTTCTTTGTTTTCCTCAAAAAGCAAAGATACGCTAATAAGTCACTGTTAATTCAGTTAGTATTCATTGTTGTGAGCTATTATGAATTCACGTTTTTGGGGAACCCGAGGAGAAATAGCATGAAAATATCGACCCCTTTTATGAAAACCCTTACTGTAGCAGTTGTTGCTGGCGTAATGGGTGTTGGTTGTACAACTCTTAATCCATACACTGGTGAAGAACAAACCAGTAAGACGGTTAAGTATGGCGCAATTGGTGCCATTACCTGTGGCTTGATTGGCGCAACCCGCGACAGTAAAAGTGCTCGTAACGCTGCTCTAGGTTGTGGTGCCATTGGTGCTGGTATCGGTGCCTACATGGACAGCCAGGAAGCGGAACTTCGCGAAGAATTGGCCGGAACTGGCGTTGGTGTTCAACGTGACGGTGATCAAATTCACCTAATCATGCCTGGTGATATTACTTTCCAGACTGACCGTTACGCTATCGACAGTGATTTTTACCCGGTATTAGATTCTGTAGCTAAAGTACTTTATAAGTTTAAAGACACCAACCTTGAAGTAGCAGGCTTTACTGACTCAGTCGGTAGTGACTCATACAATCAGGAATTATCGGAAAAACGTGCTAATAGCGTAGCTTCATACCTGCGTCAGCGTGAAATCCCTGATAACCGCCTGCGTGTTGTAGGTTACGGTGAACGTTATCCAGTAGCTCCGAATGAAACGGAAGCTGGACGTGCAAAAAACCGTCGTGTTGAGCTAACTATTACCCCCGATCCACAAAACTAAGTGGTTCAGAGTTATAAAAAAGCGGCTTCGGCCGCTTTTTCTTTGCCTGCATGCAATTTAGTTACTGCTTTTTTAAGAGCACTCCTTTCTATCAATAGCCGCATCTAGTAAAATTAGCGCAATTTTTGACGGCCACTTTTTTCTAGGAATTCAAATGAGCGACAAACAATCCCTGAGCTATAAAGACGCAGGTGTGGATATCGATGCAGGCAACGCCCTGGTAGACCGAATTAAAGACGTCTGCAAGAAAACTTACCGACCTGAAGTCATGGGCAACATCGGTGGCTTTGGCGCCCTGTTCGACTTGCCGTCAGGCTATGAAGAGCCTGCTCTTGTTGCTGGTACTGATGGTGTAGGCACAAAACTGCGTCTTGCTTTGAACCTGAAAAAGCATGACACCGTTGGGATTGATCTGGTTGCCATGTGCGTTAATGACCTGGTTGTTCAGGGTGCAGAACCGCTTTTCTTCCTTGATTACTACGCCACAGGCAAACTGGACGTTGATATTGCCGCTGACGTCGTTACCGGTATTGCCAAAGGCTGCGAAATCTCAGGCTGCTCATTAATTGGTGGCGAAACCGCTGAAATGCCAGGCATGTATGAAGGCGACGATTACGACTTGGCGGGCTTCTGCGTGGGCATCGTTGATAAGAAAAAAATCATTGATGGTAGTAAGGTTAAATCTGGCGATGTGCTCCTTGGCCTTGCTTCAAGCGGCCCTCACTCAAATGGCTATTCATTGATCCGCAAGATTCTTGAAGTCAGCGGTGCTGACGTCAATGCCGAATTTGAAAATGGCAAAACCTTAGGTGAAACCCTATTAGAGCCAACCCGAATTTACGTTAAACCACTGCTTCGCCTGTTCAAAGAAGTTGAGGTTAAAGCCATTTCGCATATCACTGGTGGTGGTCTACAAGAGAACCTGCCACGCGTTATGCCTAAAACATCCAAGGCCATGATCAACACCAGCGCCTGGCAGATGCCAAAAATCTTCCAATGGCTGCAAGCCGAAGGCAATGTTGATCGTCATGAAATGCATCGCACTTTCAACTGCGGTATCGGCATGGTGCTTGTGGTCAGCAAGGAAAATGCAGAAAGAGCTTCCGACCTCTTACAAACCCTGGGTGAAACCGTTTATAACATTGGTCATATCGCTGCCCGCGATGGTGATGAGGAACAAGTGGTTCTCTAAGCCAGTTTGCGATTATGCCCAACATTGTTGTTCTCATTTCCGGCAACGGAAGTAATCTTCAGGCCATTATTGATAGCGTCCAAACTGGCGCTATCAATGGCCGTATCTCTGCAGTTATCAGTAATAAGCCTGACGTTTTTGGCCTTGAGCGCGCTGCCCATGCCAACATTCCAGCCATTGCTGTCGACCATACTCAATTTGCAGACCGCTCTGAGTTTGAGCAGGCATTAACCCAGACCATTGATCAATACCAGCCCGATCTGGTTGTATTGGCTGGATTTATGCGTATTCTTAGTTCAGAGTTTGTTCAGCATTACCTTGGCAAAATGCTGAACATCCATCCGTCTTTATTACCCAAATATCCCGGACTCAATACTCACAGACGAGTCCTGGAAAATGGTGATAAGGAACACGGCACCAGTGTACACTTTGTGACTGCTGAGCTGGATGGCGGGCCAATCATTGCACAACGGAGTATTCATGTTACAGCAGACGATACTGAAGAAAGCTTACAGCAGAAAATTCAACAGCAGGAACACCAGCTATACCCCGAAGTGGTCAGCTGGTTCTGCAATGGTCGCCTGCAATTCAAGGACGGCCAAGCCTGGCTCGATCAAGACCCTATTACAGCTTCTTAACCCTTTCAGAGCTCTGTTTTCAGGCGCCCTGCTGCTACTGTTTATTAGCCTATTCTCAGCAACATCAGTTGCACAGGATGCTGAACCCACCAATCAGGAAGAGCATCTGAAGGCGGTCAAAGCCTACTCCGTCCAATATGACGTCATGCATGATGGCGATAAGCTGGGTACTGCCAAACGCAAGCTGGAGCGGTTGAGCAATGGTCAGTGGCAGGCTTCGATGGAGTCTAAAATTCGTTATTACCTGCTTTCCGATAAGCGTCGGGAAACCAGTCGCTTTGAAGTTGTCGATGGCATGATCCGTCCGCTTCATTACCAAAGCTTCGCAGATACCAGCTTTCGTTCCGACCGTATCCTGATCCAGAAGTTTGACTGGGATGCCATGCGCGAGCAGGGTTCGTATGAAGACAGAAAATGGGACATGCAGCTAAGCGAAGGTTTACTCGACCCTTTAACAGAGGTTTTGGCTGTTCGCGAAAACCTGATGGCTCAGAAACCGCTGCAACCGATTGATATCAGTTATAGGGGCGGTGTTCGTCACCATGAATTTAAAGTCATGGGTGAAGAAACCCTGAAAACCAAGCAAGGCGATATTCGCACCGCTAAATTACAGCTGGTGGAAAAAGATGGTACTCGTATCACTAACTTCTGGTTCGCCATAGAGCATGAAATGCTACTAGTGCAGATTCAGCGTATTAAAGATGGCGAAGAAGAAGCAAAACTTGTAGCAACCAATTGGAAACTTTAAGGAAGAATATGATGCTCAAGAAAATTGTTGTTTTGAGTTTATTGGCGATCTCGAGTCAAACTGGGCTGGCAAGCAATTATGCTCAAGATGATGCATTGAGTATTGATAAGGCGATTACCAGCGATATCGACTTTCAATTTCCCAATGACAATAACATCTATCCTGACACTAGCGATTTCGAGGTAGTGAATTACGTAACGATGAGCAATGAACAAGGTGCTCGTCGAGTAACGGTTACCCTTCTTAATACATCAAGCGGCAACCGCATCTTTGTCAGTAAACAGATTATGGCCTTGTTCGCCAACGGTGATCGATTAAGCCCTGTCGAGAGAAAAGTGACTTTCAAGGGCAGGGAAACCCAAACCATCACCTTAAGTTTTGGCACACACCATTATCCGATTTTGAGTGTTTACACTCGCCAATAAGCTCAGTCACTCCACATAAAAAGCCCAATAAAAAAGCCAAAGACATGACATCTTTGGCTTTTTTTTGTAGCTGAACTCTGAACTAGGTTTTTGGAAGAGTCACTCCGCGCTGGCCCTGATATTTGCCACCGCGATCTTTATATGAGGTTTCACACACTTCGTCTGATTCATAGAACAACATCTGCGCCACACCTTCGTTAGCATAAATCTTCGCAGGAAGTGGTGTCGTGTTGGAAAACTCGAGTGTCACATGCCCTTCCCACTCAGGCTCCAGCGGCGTCACGTTAACGATAATACCGCAACGTGCATAAGTGGATTTACCCAAACACACCGTTAAAACGTTGCGAGGAATACGGAAATACTCAATAGTACGCGCCAATGCGAATGAGTTAGGCGGGATAATACAAACGTCACTTTTCACATCAACAAAACTGTTCTCATCGAATGCCTTGGGATCAACAATTGCTGAGTTGATATTGGTGAAAATCTTGAACTCATCAGAGCAACGCACATCATAGCCATAGCTTGACGTTCCATAAGACACAATACGGTGATCGCCGTTGTAACGAACCTGACCCGGCTCAAACGGTTCAATCATTCCCTCATTTTCCGCCATTCTGCGGATCCACTTGTCTGCTTTAATTGTCATAGTCGTTTCTCTTTAATTTCTAATTCTTAGCCAACTTCTTTTAGTTTCGGCTTATTCGAATATTATCAATTGTTATCAATGGTAATGGTTGGAAAGTCCGCTCTAAACTCTTTCTCTTGTAACGACAATTTAGCAGCAATGCGTTGCGCTATGTCAAGATACAAGTGACTTTCTGCACTCGATGGATCAGCAACTACGGTTGGTTCGCCGCTATCTGCCTGCTCACGAATGGATAAAGCCAATGGCAAGCTACCCAATAATTCAACGCCAATTTCCTGCGCCAGCTTGTCGCCACCGCCAGCGCCAAAGATATGCTCCTGATGACCACAGTTAGAACAAGTGTGCATGGCCATGTTTTCGACCACACCAAGAACCGGCACTGAAACCTTATTAAACATGGTCACGGCTTTGCGCGCATCGGCCAGTGCAATATCCTGCGGCGTGGTTACAACCACCGCTGCTGTGACTGGGATCTTCTGCGCCATAGTTAACTGAATATCACCTGTGCCCGGTGGCAAGTCGATAATTAGATAATCCAGATCACGCCATTGGGTATCGTTGATCAGCTGCTGTAGCGCCCCGCTGGCCATTGGCCCACGCCATACCATCGCCTGCTCCGGCTTTACCAGATAACCAATCGACATGGATTGCAGCCCATGATTTTCAACTGGCAGAATGGTCTTTTTATCGGTGCTTTCAGGATGCTTGCCCTGTAAACCGAGCATAATCGGAATACTTGGGCCATAGATATCAGCATCTAAAATGCCGACATTAGCGCCCAAATGACTTAAAGCTAACGCCAGATTCACCGAAGTAGTCGATTTACCAACGCCACCTTTGCCAGATGCCACTGCAATAATATTCTTGATATCAGGCATGGCCTGTACTTTAGCGGGATGAGCATGGGCTTCTACGCGCCAGGAAACCTTGGCTTGCACCTCAATCTCAGGAAACTGTGCTTTAAGGTATTCAACCACCTCACGCTCTAATTCCTGCTGATAATCGCCCAAAGGAAAACCCAACTTGATGGTCAAATTGACCTTATTACCATCAATATCGGTCTTTTTAACGGCTTTGGCGCTGATTAAATCGGTATTTAATTGACTGAGCTTCAGTTGGCTCAGGGTATCGAGGATCTGCTGTTCAGTGAGCATTGTGCTTATCTGTCCGGCTTATTTAAA
Organism: Kangiella sp.; assembly: GCF_014762745.1. Classification (GTDB taxonomy): domain Bacteria; phylum Pseudomonadota; class Gammaproteobacteria; order Enterobacterales; family Kangiellaceae; genus Kangiella. Next base: position 9,910 of record NZ_JABURJ010000100.1, on the reverse strand, counting down.
AAGTGGCTCAAAGTCTAAGTCTTTTAGGGCCGAAAACCAACCCAGATCATGAGATTTGAGCGAATTAGTTAATGAAAATTTGACCCAAAACAAGTAGTATTCACGGCTAAGTAAATAATTCTTAAAGTTAATTTCAGGACTCTATTTCAATATGAGCTCACAACGCAAAATTCTTGTAACCAGCGCCCTTCCCTATGCCAATGGTGATATCCATATCGGCCACCTGCTGGAATACGTGCAAACCGATATCTGGGTTCGCTTCCAGAAGTCTCGCGGCCATCAGTGCATCTATGTCTGCGCCGACGACACCCACGGCACCCCAGTAATGTTACGTGCACAAAAAGAAGGCAAAACACCCGAAGACTTCATCAAAGAAAGTCATCAGGCGCATGCTCAGGATTTTGCGGATTGCCTGATTGGTTTTGACAATTTCCACAGCACCCACAGCCCAGAGTCGAAAGAACTGACCCAAGGCATCTATCTCAAGCTAAAAGAAAATGGTCACATCAGCTCTAAGACCATTAATCAGCTGTTTGACCCTGAGAAAGAAATGTTCCTGCCGGATCGCTTCGTAAAAGGCACCTGCCCAAAATGTGGCTCGGAAGATCAATACGGCGATAACTGCGACTCCTGTGGCGCGACTTATAGTCCAACAGAGCTGAAGAATCCAAAATCAGCAGTATCTGGCGCAACACCAGTCCTCAAAGAATCAGAGCACTTTTTCTTTGACCTGAAAGGCTTCGAAGGATTCTTGCGCGAATGGTTGGGGACAGAGGGGCACGTTCAACCAGAAGTGCAGAACAAAATGAACGAGTGGCTGGATGATTTGCGTCAATGGGATATTTCTCGTGATGCGCCTTATTTCGGCTGGGAAATCCCAGGTGAGAAAGGCAAATACTTCTACGTCTGGCTGGATGCACCAATTGGTTATATGGCCAGCTTTAAAAACTTATGCGATAAGCGTGATGATTTGAGCTTTGATGACTTCTGGGGTAAAGACAGCGACGCTGAAGTTTATCACTTCATCGGTAAAGACATTATTTATTTCCATACCCTGTTCTGGCCATCAGTATTAGAAGGTGCGGGCTACCGCACGCCGAGCGCAGTCTGGGCACACGGTTTTGTAACCGTCAATGGTCAGAAGATGTCAAAATCCAAAGGCACCTTCATCAAGGCACGCACTTACCTCAACCATTTCCGCCCTGAGTTTCTGCGCTATTACTATGCGGCAAAACTATCCAACCGCATTGATGATTTCGACTTAAACCTTGAAGATTTTGTGCAACGCGTTAACTCCGATCTGGTCGGTAAACTGGTCAATATCGCCAGCCGTTGCGCAGGTTTCATTACCAAGCAGTTTGATGGCAAATTAAGCGACAGCATTATTGAGCCGGAACTGATTAAAGAGTTTACTGCGGCATCGGAAGAATTAGCCCAGCATTATGAAAACCGCGACTTTGGCCGTGCGGTCAAACAGATTATGGCGCTGGCAGACAAAGCCAACGCCTATATTGCTAATGAAGAGCCTTGGAAACTGGTCAAAAGTGATGAAACCAAAGAGCGCGCCCATCAGGTGTGCAGCCTTGGCATCAATATGTTCAAAATTCTGACCGCTTACCTCGCGCCAGTACTGCCCGAATTAGCAGGTAAAGTACAAGACTTCCTGAAACTGGATAACTTGAACTGGGCGAGCGCTCAAGATGTCTTAACAGATTACGAAATCAACAAATTCAAGCCTATGATGCAACGCATTGATATGAAACAGGTCGAAGCTATGATTGAAGATTCAAAAGAAGACTTAGAAGCGGAACCAAAACCTGAAGCTCAACTGGATGATCCGATTAAAGACGAAATTCAGTTCGGTGATTTTGACAAGATTGATTTGCGTATCGCTAAAATTGCCAAAGCCGAGCATGTTGAAGGTGCTGATAAATTACTGAAGTTACAATTAGACTTAGGTAACGGCGTCACCAAGCAAGTCTTTGCTGGCATCAAAGCCGCTTACGACCCAGCTGACTTACAAGGCAAGCTAACCGTAATGGTTGCTAACCTTGCGCCACGTAAGATGAAATTTGGTATGTCAGAAGGTATGGTATTGGCAGCTGGCCCAGGTGGTAAAGATCTCTGGATCCTGAATCCAGACGAAGGTGCCCAACCAGGCATGCGGGTAAAGTAGTGAGAGAGCAATAACAGGATTGATCATGACAGTAGCAGCAACAGAAACATTACAAACTGGTGAAACTCAAGAGGTGGTCACCACCTTTGCCAGTTATGGTTTAACCTGGCTCATCTACATTGGGCTGGTTTTACTGATGGTTGGCATCGTCTGGTATGCCATTCGTAAATGGCACTTCGCCATTAAGTGGTTTATCAGCTCCGTTATACTGGCCGGCGCACTCACTCCCGGCCATCCTGTAGATTATGCCGAAACCTACTCACCGCTAGTATTAAACTCCGTAGTGCTACTGTTTGATGGCGACAGCGCAGGCTTTATGGCAGGCGTTAAAACCATTATCTGGGTGTTCATAACTATTTTTGTAGTAGGGCTTGGCGCATGGTTCGGCTTTAAATTTTGGCGAAAGAAACAGGGTCAAAATAACAACAAAGCCACAAGTCAGAAACCCACAGAGAAACCAGAAAGCAAAAAAATGGCAACACCTATTGAGCCTTCTCTAGGTGACGAATCTACCACAAATGAACAAGCCTCTGAAAAGCCCTCCCATTCAGATAAACCATAAATTTTCAGCCATTAAAAATGGCGAACCCAGTTCGCCCCTACTTCCAAATCAATCTAGGTAAATCTTTGCAGGGACAACTCATGAGTTGTCCCTACGCGTCAGGGATATTCTCTTTTGCAAACCAGTGTGCAATCTTCTTATCCAGCTTTTCCTGCTTAGGAAGTTTTTTCGCCGGCACCAATGACCATTCAAGCCAGCCTTTTTCAGGTTTTAAATCTTTAGGTATGTCAGCCTCATGCTTCATGAATTGCTCAATGCAGTACAGAATATCTCTGTTGTGCGATAAGTCAGGAGGAATGTAGCAACCGATACGAATGCGCATACCTCGCTTCAGTTTCCCTTCTTCATCATAAACTTTGCCCGGGCGGTAAAGACTCACGATCAAGGGGCCACCTAATTGCTCCATGCTCGCCGAGAAAGTTTTACACTCTGGATTTAATTGCTCAAACCGAGCAGCGTAGAATCGAAACCACTGCCTTGTATAAACTAAGCCATTCTTTCGGTCCACTCGAATAGGCGGTCCAGCTGGCCAAAAAAGGATTAACAGCCAAGGCAGAGCTGTGATAGCCATGCTTCCATAGATGAAGCCAAAGTCAGAATAGAATCGCTTGGACATATTATTAAAGTATGTTTGGTAACTGGGCATTGTATGCCCCCGAAACTCATACCCTGGGCGCATATCTTCATAGCTCTCTTTAATAACATCTTCATAATTGAAAACAGAAGTTCTTTTATCTATAAAATCTTCGTCCATAAAGTTATACCAAAAAGCCGGAATAAGCAGACAAAAACCAATAATATAAAGGTTAAGTCTTTGAAACAGAATGGCAAAACGTTTTAGTTCAAAACTGTTCTTATTGTAGCGTTTAATGGATTTTGCTATTAGTTCAAAATAATTCATATTACCTATCATACTGACTATATGTGAGTGAGGTGCTTGGTAGTTTCTTAGCAGTACCGTATGGATCTCGATACTCTACTGAAACAGACAGGCCTAAGTTTTTATTTCTGACCAGATGCGAGATATCGACCGAAGCTACAGGCTCATGGACAGACATACGAAACGGGACATTGGAATGGTTATTGTATCTGAGCCCTGGGCTGTAATTACTAGGTGTTACCTGATACATCTCTCTTACGGAAATATTAACTTCAGGAGGGTTACCCGCCTCATGATACCTTGGTAAAAATAGCTGAAAAGACTTGCTCTTATTATCTACACTCACAAGTCTTGGTTGAAGGAACAAATCTTGAAAGGCGCGCATTTCACTTTCTAATAATCTTTTAGTTTTTGCAAAGTCCGGATCTTCTGGATTCGAAAGAGAAGTAGATATTCTAATTAACTCAGCAATTTCTCTTCGAGGGTTCTTCTCACCCCAATAATAATCAGACTTGCCCCAGAAACTTTTATAAGCCCACTCTTCAATAGGATTTAGTGAGCCAAACCATTCAGTTATTAAACCTGCAGCTATTAAAAAGATCGCTATACCAACACCAATAGGGCCAATAAGTGCACCTGCCAGCAGTAGCGTTGAGCCAAATGCGGCCATGGTATTGCCATACCCCTGTGCTTTATTGCCTGTCTTGAAGCCTTCGTAGGCTGTGAACGCGGTGAGTACCACACCTATTCCACCCAAAGCTTTACCTGCCAGTTGTGAAACTCTAGGTCCAGAAATTGCACCTACTTTTATTTTTGAAGCAAAGTTACCTAGCTGCTTTAAGGTTTTATTTTTGCCAAGTTCAGAGTACAGCTTATTTGCAATACCTTTAGAGGATGTCCTGACAAAGTTTCCATTTGCGTAGGTTTGTCTGCATTCGTAAATATCGTTAATAAGCGATCCGGTTAAAACAATGGAATTAAGAACTGTGTTCTGGGCGATTTTTCCGAGAGTTGTTTTTGCATTATTATTCTTATGATTTTCTACTAAAAAGAACAATCCTGAAAAGTTTAGAAATGCCGATAACCCAGCCATACTAACTCTTGTATCAACCTGAGAAAGAGCTTTCTCCTGAAAACCACTGGAAGGATAAAACTCACCCTCTATTGTCACGTATTGAAGATCAATGGTATTCATACTGGTAGTACTGTTTATGGTCTTTCCTAGACTCTGTTGATACCCAATTACATTAGAGCTTTCATGAGAGATATTGGTTTTACCCGCGCTAAAAGGACTATCTGCGGATAACTGCCCAAAACTTCCGGACTTGATAATTTCTTCAACCTCATCAACTTTGACTGGCCTGTGAGCAACGCCATCTATACCATAAAGTTGCTTCAGGATGTTCATAAACTTTTGGTTGGAATATTGAAATTGTAGCTTCCCAAGTTCGGAACCATTAACCTTCAGGAAAGAGTCAAAAGACTCGGCAGCGGCTAAAGCCGAATTAAGATTTTCTTGTACACCGGTCTTTACCGCCACGGCAATTTTCCACCAAGCATTCAGGTACTGATCGATTGTCTTAGATATCTTTGCGTTACCACCAGTACCTGCGATGGTTTTCATTTGATATTCCGAGCCGGCAACAGTATTGCCAACTCCTAAAAACAATTGATTCAAAGTATTCGATGCATAGGTTATTAACTCAAAATCATGCTCTTTTGATGTCCCGCTTATCATAGAAAGTATGGCATCAAGCTGATGGTTGATGGCCCAAGCCTGACCAAACGTCAGAGCCTCCTGATGAGCTATTAATAAACGCCTGTTGATAGCACTAAACAGATTCTCACTATCCAGTAGCTCTTGCCAGATGGTTTCTTCGACAACAATATCATCGTAAATAAAATCTTTTATAAAGTTAGCATCGTCGATTGTATCTTTTATTTGAGTAATGGCTTTTGCTGTCGTGAGTGGGTACTGATGAGCAAGACTGAAAGCTGTGCTTTCATTGTCATTTTTATGAATGCGCTCATTAATATCCAGCACTCGACCAACTGGATCATGCAGGGCGACGATGCGAGAAGTTTCCTGTTCTTTTACACAGCTGAGTACATCATTAGCATTTTGTGGGTAGACTCCAGTGTGGCAGTCTGCGTAGTCGGTCAGGAATGAGCTAAGTGAAAATAACTCCTGCTTAAAATCGATGACGTGGTTTTCAAGCTCACTGAGCGGTAAGGTGAAGTCGGTTTGCTCAGGTGCTAAATCGATTGGCACCATTAGCTTTTTACGAAACTCGGCATCAACTTCTGCCTGCTCGAAAAACTTGGCTGGCCAGCGATGTTCGCTGTAGGCCATTTCGATTTTAGTAACTTGTTTAGGGACGTATACGTAAGGATAAACTTTTGAATTATTGAAACCCCAGCGACCTGCTGCATAGCCATCAAGCCAGGTGTATTGTCTGAAGGAATAGTTAACCCCGACATAAGGATCGGTATCTGGATTGCGAATCGAGAATGGTATCTGCCCATGCTCTTCTAAAACGGGTGAATTAAAATCATTGAGCTGCGACTGATAGCGAAATACCATCCAGTAGCCATTAGCCGCTTCCGTGCGGCTAGCCACATCTTCTATTTCATTGGGCACAAAAATATAAATATACCCCTGACGGATTCTGCGTAATTCATGATCGCCCGTATCAAGAATATTGGTTTCAGGCGATATAGCGCGAGGCCTTTGAGAAACCACTGTTAGCACACTGGGCTTGATAGCAAAACGTACCGGAAAGATGGCGCGGATGCCCTTCTCACAGGGTAATACAGGGTCTATGGCGGATTGCGTTGCTGAAAAATTTTCTCTTCCCATGATAATTATTCTTCCTCTTGATTCATGCGGTAGGTGTTAATGGCATTTTTTAGAATCTGATGAAGCTCTTTGGCTTTTTCCAGGTCGGCATCATCTTTTGCCGCTAAATATTTATTAACTTCTGACAGATTTAGATCGAAATGGTGGGCCAGCGTTTGGCTGAATGCAAAGTCATAAATGGCTCTTTCTGTAGTGTATCCAAACCTTAATGCTTCTTCGCACCAGGTCTCGATTAAATCTCTGCTGAGCTCACTGATAACGTACGGCTCTTCTATAAGCTCAGTCTTTAGATCCTGGTATATTGCATTTTTAATGCCCATCCAACGACTTTGCATCATCCAGCTTCTTTCAATGTTTGATAACTGGATTGAACTCTGCTCAATCAGTTGCTCGCAATTCTGCAAACCAATCGCTAAAAACTCATTGCCCTGATTTGCTTCCATAACAATTCTATTAATCAGAGCCTGTCCCTGCTTTACCCCGAACCACTTGGCTACTCTGGCTTTATCGCCAGCCATCCACCTGAAGTAGTCCTTTGCCACCCGCGGATCGTAATAGCGGAAAAAATACCAACGACCACTTTCGTCCTTTAGCTTGATAAATTTTTTGCAATGCCTGGCGAGAGTATCCAGATCGGCGTAACTTTGCAGAAAAATACCACAGCTCTTCCCCCAATATTGATTCAGCAAGTCTGTATGGAATGCAGGAATCTCGTCGCTCTCTATCTGCTCTTCAGTTAAGGTCAGATTAATTAAGTAAGGAGCGTAACTTTTCAGCTCTTTCTGCGGCTCGCCCGACAGCAACGGTTTAACACCAAGCTCGTCAGCTTTTGCCAGACTGAATACGCCATCAATCGCAGTCACCTGTGCCGCGTCGAGCAAAAAATAGGTATTGAGCTGTTTACCACTCGCTTCCTCTTTTGTAGAAGGAAACAGTACCGATTTCAATGAATCATCAATCCAAGGCTTTTTCCAGCTCGGAACCTTTAAGGCATTAAGGCTTAACTGAGTGGTCTCATTGCTAGCGATTGCCAGGTATGAAATCTGCTCAACATCATTTGTTGTGGTAGGTGTATCAGGTGAGTCAGAGATTGAAAAAGGTGAACTTCCGTGTTTCATAAGATCCTTGTGGGTAGGCTTTACAAAAACAAGGCGCATTCTATAGATTTAGCGGTTGGCAGGTAAGGCAAAGATGGGGCGAATGGCTCGCAGTGCGAACCAATTCTCATAATTTTTAGATATATCTTAGAGTTCACAAGTTGCTTTACAGAGTCCTTCTTCGAACGCACAGCTGATGGGTTACACTCAAAGAGCTAACCCATCCTATGAGAAACTGACAATACGTTAAGGGCTCGCTGTGTGGCCGCCCTTGATATACCGCAAAGCACCTCAACCCGAAGATTGTCATTCTGAATTTAATTCAGAATCTGCTCTTTCCTCTATTAAAAACTGGGTTACCAGTCCTGTCCGGGTATACAAAACTGTATTTCAACTTCCCTTAATACCCAGCCGCTTCCGCATTCGGTCTGCGCGGATCGGCGGAACCGTAAATGTAATCTTCAACCTGTATGGATTGAGTGCTGCCCATAGTGCTTGAGTCATACAGCTCGTAGCCTTTGGTTTTCAACAAATCACGCGTGTCATGATTAATCGCTGGCTCGACAAACAAGCGATCCGGCAGCCATTGATGATGAAAACGAGCGGTATGGGTTGCTTCGGCCACATTCATCTCGTGATCGACGACGTTGACCACCATTTGCAGCACAGTGGTAATAATTCGACTACCGCCCGGACTGCCGGTAACCAGCTTTACTTTGCCGTCCTTGAACACCATGGTTGGCGTCATCGAGCTTAAAGGACGCTTTTTAGGCTCAATGGCATTGGCCTCACCACCAATCAAACCATAGGCATTTGGCGTGCCGGGCTTGGCGGAAAAGTCATCCATTTCATTGTTGAGCAGAATCCCGGTGCCTTCGGCAACAATCCCAGAGCCATAGGAAAAGTTCAGGGTGTAGGTATTGGAAACCGCATTGCCCCATTGATCCACCACCGAAAAATGCGTGGTGTCTGGACTTTCGTATTTTGGCTTTGTACCAGCTTGAATGTCACTGGATGGCGTCACCTTATCCAGTTCAATGGTCTTGGCCAGCTTCTCGGCATACTCTTTGCTGGTTAGCCATTCTAAGGGCACGTCATAAAAATCGGTATCGCCAAGGTGCTTGCTTCGATCAGCATAAGCACGCTTCATGCTTTCGGTCATGACGTGGATAGAGTTGGCAGAATTAACGCCCATCTCTTTAATCGGGAAATGCTCAAGAATATTGAGCATTTGAATCAGGTGCACGCCACCAGAGCTAGACGGAGGCATGGTTACAATCTGGTGGCCGCGATAGTCGCCCGTTAATGGCTTGCGAACCACTGGCTTATAATTAGCAAGGTCTTCCAACGCAATCAGACCACCATGCCTTTCCATATCCGCAACGATTCGCTTAGCAATCTCGCCTTCATAAAAAGCTTTTGAACCGTGTTTCTGAAGTTGCTTCAGCGACCAGGCCAGATCAGGCTGCTTCAAGATTTCGCCGGCCTGATAGCTAGAGCCATCCTTTTTATAAAATGCTTTCTTAGTGGCTTCACTTTGCATACGCGTGCGACGACGCTCTAAATTGTTGGACAAATCCCAACTGACCTCAAAGCCATTCTCTGCCAAATCAATCGCCGGCTGAATAACCTCTTTCCAGTCCATTGTTCCGTATTGCTCCAAGGCTAATTCCATGCCCGCAACGGTTCCCGGCACACCTGCCGATAAATGGCTAAAACGTGCCTTTTGCGGATCAACATTACCATCCGCATCAAGAAAAAGATTACGATGCGCTTTAGCAGGCGCCATTTCACGATAATCAATCGCCACCGTTTCGTCTTTCTCGGCAAGGTGAATCAGCATAAAACCGCCACCGCCCAGGTTGCCTGCACGCGGCAGAACCACAGCCAAAGCTAGCGATGTCGCCACCGCAGCATCTACCGCATTACCGCCTTTCTTGAGAATATCACGGCCCACACGACTGGCGATATATTGCTGCGACACCACCATACCCTTTTCCGCAACCACTGGATGATGAATACTCTGATAATCAATAATAGCCGGCGCTTCTTTGTTTTCAGAGCTGGCATAGGCCGCAAAGCTCACCATAAAAGACAGTAGCAAGCTGGTAAAGGTATAGAAAACTGTACGAATCATAGTCATAACAAACGTTAAATCATTCAGAGGTGCGGTCAGTGTAAACCATATCAATATAAAGTCGAAGACTCAGTCCCATAGGTTAAAAAAATCACGAAGCAGTGCCAATTATAGATACCATCTCTCCCAGCCGACCTCAAGCTACTTGAGGTCGGTATTCGCTTTGATGTTTTAATACACCATAGCAAATTTGTACCA